>JASGDG010000138.1:0-3112 GCA_047607325.1 Xenophilus sp.
CCGCCGCGCCTGCCGCTCGGCGCCGCGGGCCATGCCGAGGCCCGCCGCATCGTGGCCGAACTCGGCCTGCGCGCCGGCCCTTTCCCCGCGTCCTGATCCGCCAAGGCACTCCCCATGATCGCTCCCATTTCCGTCGCCCCGCCGGCCGTGCCCGAGCGGCCCGACGATCTCGTCATCCGCCTGGTCAACGTGCAGAAGTGGTACGGCGACTTCCAGGTGCTGCGCGACATCAACCTGGAGGTGCGCCGCGGCGAGCGCATCGTGATCTGCGGCCCCTCGGGCTCGGGCAAGTCCACGCTGCTGCGCTGCATCAACCGGCTGGAGGAGCACCAGCAGGGCAACATCGTCGTCAACCGCGTCGAGCTGACCCACGACACGCGGCGCATCGACGCGGTGCGGCGCGAGGTGGGCATGGTGTTCCAGCACTTCAACCTCTTCCCGCACCTGACCATCCTGGAGAACTGCACCCTCGCGCCCGTCTGGAGCAAAAAGTTCAGCCCCAAGGAAGCGCGCGAAGTGGCGATGTCCTACCTGGAGCGCGTGCGCATCCCGGACCAGGCGCACAAGTACCCCTCGGAACTCTCCGGCGGCCAGCAGCAGCGCGTGGCCATTGCCCGCGCGCTGTGCATGGGCCCGAAGGTGATGCTCTTCGACGAGCCCACCTCCGCGCTGGACCCGGAGATGGTCAAGGAGGTGCTCGACACCATGGTCGAGCTGGCCGGCGACGGCATGACCATGCTGTCGGTCACGCACGAGATGGGCTTCGCCCGCCAGGTGGCCGACCGCGTCATCTTCATGGACCGCGGCAGCATCGTCGAGGAGGCGCCGCCGCAGCGGTTCTTCTCCAGTCCGCAGCACGAGCGCACCCGCGCCTTCCTGAGCCAACTGCTCGACTGAGAACAACGAACGATGACACGCATCCGCATCCAGGCCGGGGGCCATGAATTCGTCGCCGAGACGCACCCCGACGCGCCGCAGACCGTGGCCGCCTTCCTCGGCCTGCTGCCCTACCGCGAGAAGATCATCCACGTGCGCTGGAGCGGCGAAGGCTGCTGGGTGCCGCTGGGCGACTGGAAGCTGGAACTCGACGGCCGGCCGGTCGGCTTCGAGAACCACACCAGCCACCCGTCGGTGGGCGACGTCCTGTTCTACCCCGGCGGCTACAGCGAGACCGAGATCATCCTGGCCTACGGTGCCTGCAGCTTCGCCAGCAAGATGGGCCAGCTCGCCGGCAACCACTTCCTGACCCTCGTGGAGGGCCGGGAGCGCCTGCGCGACCTCGGCCGCAAGGTGCTGTGGGAGGGCGCGCAGGACATCCTCTTCGAGCGGCTGGACTGACCCTGCCTCCGGGCGGGCCGGCCCGGTCCGTGGCCCGCGGACAGGTCGTATGCTCGGAGAATTTCGCTCTCGACCGTACGAAGGACGCCCGCATGACCACCTCCCGCATCCCCGCCACCCTGATTTCCGGCGACGGCATCGGCCCCGAAATCATGGAAGCCACCCTGGCCGCGCTGGACGCGCTGGGCTCGCCCTTCGAGTGGGACGCCCAGATCGCCGGCCTGGGCGGGGTGAAGGCCGCCGGCGACCCGCTGCCGGCCGCCACGCTCGACTCCATCCGCCGCACCCGGCTGGCCCTCAAGGGCCCGCTGGAGACGCCCTCCGGCGGCGGCTACCGCAGCTCCAACGTGCGGCTGCGCGAGGAATTCCAGCTCTTCGCCAACGTGCGCCCGGCGCGCACCATCGTCCCCGGCGGCCGCTTCGACGGCATCGACCTGCTGGTGGTGCGCGAGAACCTGGAAGGCCTGTACATCGGCCACGAGCACTACGTGCGCATCGACGACGACCCGCACGCCGTCGCCATGGCCACCGGCATCAACACCCGCCAGGGCTGCCACCACATCCTGCGCTACGCCTTCGACACGGCCATCGCCCAGGGGCGCAAGAAGGTCACCGTGGTGCACAAGGCCAACATCATGAAGGCGCTGACCGGCATCTTCCTGGAGACGGCCGAGCGGCTCTATGCCGCCGAGTACCAGGGCAAGTTCGAGTTCCAGACCATGATCGTCGACGCCTGCGCGATGAAGCTGGTGCTCAACCCCTGGCAGTTCGACATGCTGGTCACCACCAACCTGTTCGGCGACATCCTCTCCGACCTGGTGGCCGGCTTGGTGGGCGGGCTGGGCATGGCGCCGGGCGCCAACATCGGCGCCGACGCGGCCATCTTCGAGGCAGTGCACGGCTCGGCGCCCGACATCGCCGGCAAGGGCATCGCCAACCCCATCGCGCTGATGCTGGCCGCCGCGCAGATGCTGGACCACGTGCAGCACGCCGACCTGGCGCAGCGCCTGCGCACCGCCATCGACCAGACGCTCAACGTCGACCAGGTGCGCACCGGCGACCTGGGCGGCGGCGCCAGCACGGTGGCCTTCACCAAGGCGCTGGTGGCGCGGATCAAGTGAAACACCCCCAGTCTTCGCGGACTGCGTTCCGCTTCGCCAACCCCCTCAAGGGGGCACACCCGACGGCCCGGCAGAGCCGGTTCCGTGGGTGTTCCCGCATGGCCTGCTCCGCGGCCTTTGGTGCGGATGCGCTCAATGGCTGAAGCGACCGAAGGGTCTGCGCTGCCCATCCTCTCGCCCGCCGAGGCCCGCGTGCTCGGCGTGCTGGTCGAGAAGCAGCGCACCGTGCCCGACAGCTACCCGCTCACCTTGAACAGCCTGCTGGCCGGCTGCAACCAGAAGACCAGCCGCCACCCGGTGATGGAGCTGTCCGAGGCCGAGGTGCAGGACGTGCTGGAGCGTCTGCGCCGCCGCAGCCTGGTCGACGAGACCAGCGGCGGACGCGCCCTGCGCTACGGCCACAACGCCGACCGGGTGCTGCGCATTCCCTCGCAGTCGCTGATCCTGCTGGCGGTGCTGATGCTGCGCGGCCCGCAGACGGCGGGCGAGCTGCGCATCGCCAGCGACCGCATGCACAACTTCGCCGACATCTCGTCGGTCGAAGCCTTCCTCGACGAGATGGCCGGGCGCGCCGCCGGCGCGCTGGTGGTGCGGCTGCCGCGCCTGCCCGGCGCGCGCGAGAGCCGCTGGGCGCACCTGCTGAGCGGCCCGGC
>JASGDG010000139.1:0-6674 GCA_047607325.1 Xenophilus sp.
CGCGGCGCGCGCGCCGTCCCATTCGGTGCCGGCCGGCGCGGCGCGCCAGTCCTGCGCCACGCCGCCCAGCAGGGCCGGGGCGAGCGAGGCCAGGCGCTGCTCGTTCGACAGATCGATGCCCAGCGAGTTGGCGCGTCCGCGTCCTTCGCCGTCACGGTAGAGGTCGACGGGCAGCGGGATGCGCTCGTGCGGGGCGCCGACCGGCACGATGCGCTCGGCCACCGCCACCGGGTCGGCGATCAGGGCCTCCACCGGCACCTTCGGGTCGGCGATCTGGTTGACGAAGGAGGTGTTGGCGCCGTTTTCGAGCAGCCGCCGCACCAGGTAGGCGAGCAGCGTCTCGTGCGTGCCCACCGGCGCATAGATGCGGCAGGGGCGCGCCAGCCCGCCCCCGGCCACCGGCCCCACCACCTCCTCGTACAGCGGCTCGCCCATGCCGTGCAGGCACTGGAACTCGTACTGGCCCGGGTGGTAGTTCTGCCCCGCCATCTGGTGGATGGCCGCCAGCGTGTAGGCGTTGTGCGTGGCGAACTGCGGGTAGACGTGCTGCGGCGCGGCGAGCAGCCGGCGCGCGCAGGCCAGGTACGACACGTCGGTGTGCACCTTGCGCGTGAACACCGGGTAGTCCTCCAGGCCGTCGACCTGGGCGCGCTTGATCTCGCTGTCCCAGTAGGCGCCCTTGACCAGCCGCACCATCAGGCGCCGGCGGCTGCGCTGGGCCAGCTCGATCAGGTGGTCGATCACGTAGGGGCAGCGCTTCTGGTAGGCCTGCACCACGAAGCCGATGCCGTCCCAGCCCTGCAGTTCGGCGTCGAAGCACAGCGACTCCAGCAGGTCGAGCGACAGCTCCAGCCGGTCGGCCTCCTCGGCGTCGATGTTCAGGCCGATGTCGTAGCGCCGGGCCAGCAGCGCCAGCTCGCGCACGCGGGGCAGCAGCTCGGCCATCACGCGCTCCTGCTGGGCGCGGGCATAGCGCGGGTGCAGCGCCGACAGCTTGATGGAGATGCCCGGCCCCTCGTAGATGCCGCGGCCGGCGCTGGCGCGGCCGATGGCGTGAATGGCCTGCTCGTAGAGCGTGAAGTAGCGCTGCGCGTCCTCGGCCGTGGTCGCGGCCTCGCCCAGCATGTCGTACGAGTAGCGGAAGCCCTTGGCCTCGTACTTGCGGCCGTGCGCCAGCGCGTCGGAGATCGACTCGCCGCTGACGAACTGCTCGCCCATCAGGCGCATGGCCATGTCCACGCCCTTGCGGATCAGGGGCTCGCCGCCCTTGCCGATCAGGCGCGACAGCGCCGAGCCGAGCGACTTCTCGCTGCTGGTGGTCACCAGCCTGCCCGTGATCAGCAGGCCCCAGGTGGCGGCGTTGACGAACATCGAGGGCGAGTGCCCCACGTGGGCCTGCCAGTCGCCCTGGCTGATCTTGTCGCGGATCAGGGCGTCGCGGGTGGCGCGGTCGGGAATGCGCAGCAGCGCCTCGGCCAGGCACATCAGCGCCACGCCCTCCTGGCTGGACAGGGAGAACTCCTGCAGCAGTCCCTCCACACCGCCGCTGGTGCGCTTCGCGCGCAGCGCCTCCACCAGCCTGCGGGCCAGTTCGGCCGCCCGCTGGGTCGGCGCGGCGGGCTGCCGCGCCTGGGCGATGAGCATGGGGAGGCATTCCGGCTCGGGCCGCCGATAGGCCGCGGTGATCGCCGCGCGGCGCACGGACTGCGGTGCCACCGACTGGACGAACTCCAGGAACGGCTGCACCTGTGGCACAGCCTCGAAGACCTGGGTTGCACCTTCAAGGTGCGCCGCACCGTCCAGTGCACTGCCCAGTTCACCAGCACCGAGCACGCGGCCCGGCACCAGCCCGCCTTCGACTCTCTCGATCGCGCTCAGGACCGCCTGTTTGATGAACCAGTGGGGCGTGCGCCCCAAGGCATCCGCCGCCGCGCGAAGCCGCGCGCGGAACACTTCATCCACTTTGATTCCCAGGGTCGTCAGGCTCATTTTTCAGCAATTCGCAGGTAGCAGGCGAGGGAATGTAGTCCAGGCGATGGCGCCGGCACCCCAGGTGCAACCCTTACGGCAGTAATGGTGCAACCATCTAGCAAGCAACATGCCAACCTCACTCAGGGTTGGCACGCATTCTGCTTGCTACCTTTTCGTATATTGTCATGCATATATTTCGTATATCCAATGACACCGCCTCGCCGAGGCAGCGATTTCTTCAACCTGACCACGAAAGGACGCCCTGCCCTATGACGCACTACTACTTCGCCTACTGCACCTGGATCAACGATCCGGAGATCCGCCGCTACATGCCCACATGCAAGAAGATCACCAAGGGCCGCGCCGCCAACTACCGCCTCCAGTTCCATGCAGCCGACGGGCGCGAGGACCGCGGCTGGTGCCACCTCAACGGCCTGCCCGAGGCCTGGGGCGAGGACTGCCTGGGCCTGGTGTTCGAGGACGACGGCCTGACCGACGACTACGACGACTTCGAGCGCTTCGCCCTCACCGTGCACGGCGACGACGGCAAGACCTACGACTGTTGGACCTATCGCATGACCAAGCCCGGCAAGCCGATGCGTCCGCCGAACTACTACTGGCAGCACATCCCCGACGGCCTGGAGTCCGAAGGCTTCCCCGCCGAGTACGTCGCCAAGGTCCAGGCCGTCTACGACGCCGCGGCGCCCTGCCCGCGCGCCGACCGGCCGAATCCCTCGGCCATCCCGGGCAAGTCGGCCGACAGCCGCTGAGGCCCGAGCGCCGGCCCCCGTTCCCCAACCCTTGCAGATCGTCGAGGTATCCCCCATGCGCACGCGTCACGCCCCCCTCCGCCGGATCGCCCTGGCACTGGCCCTCTTCCTCCCGCTGGGCGCCCTGGCCCAGCCCACCGACGCCCAGTCGCTGCTGCCGGCCGACGTCAAGGCGCGGGGCGTGCTGCGGGTCGGGTCGCAGCAGACCTTCCCGCCGGTGGAATTCCGCGAGCCCGGCAAGACGGAGGTCACCGGGGCCAGCGCCGACCTGCTCGCCGAGGTGGCCCGCCGCCTGAACCTGAAGCTGGAGTACATCCAGTCGGAGTACGCGGCGCTGATCTCCGGCGTCGAGGCCGACCGCTTCGACCTCGCCTCCGGCGGCATCAGCGACACGGAGGAGCGCGAGCAGAAGCTGGACTTCGTGAACTACATGTTCTCGGGCGGCTCGATCCTGGTGCTGTCGAGCAACAGCGACCCGCTGGCGACGATCGACGACTTCTGCGGCAAGGGCATCGCGACGATGCTGGGCGGGCGCGTCATCATGACGGCGGTGGAGGCCGCGTCCGAGCGCTGCACCCAGGCCGGCAAACCGCCGATCCGTGCCGAGCAGCTGCCCAGCGCGCCCGACTCGCGCATGCAGCTGGACCTGCGGCGCGTGGACGGCTACATCGGCGACTTCCCGGCGCTGGTCTACATGGGCTCGCAGTTCCCGGGCCGCTACAGGATCGCGGGCGGCAACTACATCCTCACGCCCTACATCACCTCCTGGGGCTTCGGCAAGAACAAGGCCGGGCTGCGCGACGCCGTGCAGAAGACGCTGCAGGCGATGCTGGACGACGGCGCCTACCGCAAGCTCCTCGACAAGTGGGGCCTGGCCGGCGCGGCGCTGCCCGCCATCAGCGTCAACCTGCCCGCGAGCAAGCGCAAGTAGGCGGCACGGGCGCGAGGCAACGTGGGCATCACGACTTCTTCCCGGACGGCGGGCGCGGACGCGCCCCCGGCGCGGCGCGTGGTCCACCGCCGGCAGTGGGGCGCCTGGGCCTTCGGGCTGCTGGTGCTGGTGCTGCTGGCGCTGGTGGTGCGGGCCGCCGCGTCGGCGCGGGTGGTGGACCCGGCGGTGTTCGTGTCGTACATCTTCAGCCGCAACATCCTGATCGGCGCGGGCCATTCGGTGATGCTGGGCACCACCGCGCTGCTGCTGGCCGTCGCCGTGGGGCTGGCGGTGGCGATGATGCGCGTGAGCGGCAACCCGATCCTGGTGGCCTTCTCGGCCAGCTACGTGTACCTCTTCCGCGGCACGCCGATGCTGATCCAGCTGATCTTCTGGTTCAACGCCTTCCCGATCATGTTCCCGCAGCTGCACCTGGCGGTGCCCTTCACCGCCTGGGTGCTGGTCGATGCGCCCATGACGCAGGTCATCACGCCCTACGCCGCGGCGCTGGCCGGCCTGTCGCTGGCCGAGGGCGCCTACATGGCCGAGATCATCCGCGGCGGCTTCCTCGCGGTCGACCAGGGCCAGCGCGACGCGGCGCGCGCCATCGGCATGACGCAGCGCCAGGTGATGCGCCGGGTGGTGATCCCGCAGGCCGCGCGCATCGTGGTGCCGGCCACCGGCAACCAGTACATCATGCTGCTGAAGTCCACCTCGCTGGCCTCGGCGATCGGCTACCTGGAACTGCTGCGCATCGCCACCGACATCTATGCCGCCAATTTCCGCGTGGTCGAGCTGCTGGCGGTCGCGGGCTTCTGGTACCTGGTCATGACGGCCTTCGCCACCGCCCTGCAGACGGCGCTGGAGAAGCGCTACCCGCACCGGTGAACGCCATGACCGCACCCCAGGCCGTGCCCATGATCGAGGCGCAGTCCGTCCTCAAGTACCGCGGCGCCGTGGCCACGCTGCGCGACGTCAGCTTCCAGGTGCCGCGCGGCCAGGTGGTGGCGCTGCTGGGGCCTTCGGGCGCCGGCAAGTCCACGCTCCTGCGCTGCGTCAACCACCTGGAGACCATCGACGGCGGCAAGATCTTCGTGGAAGGCCGGCTGATCGGCTACGAGGACCGCGGCGGCGTGCTCCACCAGCTGCCCGACACCGCCATCAGCCGCCAGCGCCAGCGCGTGGGCATGGTGTTCCAGAGCTTCAATCTGTTCCGCCATGCCACGGTGCTGGACAACGTCATGGCCGGGCCGCTGCACGTGCTAGGCCACCCGCGCAGCCAGGCGGCCGGGCAGGCGCGCGAGCAGCTGGCCCGCGTCGGCCTGGCGGACAAGGCCGGGGCCTACCCCCACCAGCTCTCGGGCGGCCAGCAGCAGCGCGTGGCCATCGCCCGCGCGCTGGCCATGTCGCCGGCGGTGATGCTGCTGGACGAGCCCACCAGCGCCCTCGACCCGGAGCTCTCGCACGAGGTGATCGCCGCCATTCGCCGGCTGGCCGAGGACGGCATCACGCTGATGATCGCCACGCACGAGATGACGCTGGCGCGCGACTTCGCCGACCGCGTGATGTTCATGGTCGACGGCCAGCTGGTGGAAGACCGGCCGGCGGCCGACTTCTTCCGTGCACCCTCGCACGAGCGGGCCCGCCAGTTCCTGGCGCGCCATGCGCGCGAGAACGCGCCCTCGCAACCCTCCCCGGAGACGAACCCATGAGCCATCCCTTCCATCAGTTGCACCACGTGTGCATCGTGGTGCGCGACCTCGAACGCGCCGTCGCCTGGTACGAGAAGCACGGCATGGGCCCGTGGAAGGACTATCCCAAGGGCGGCCGCTACGTGGAGTTCGAGGTGCCCGACAAGGCCTCCTCCGACGCCATGCGCTACAAGTGCCTGCAGCTGGACAACGTGGAGATCCAGCTGTGCGAGCCGCCGCCGGGCAACTCGCCGCAGCGGCGTTTCCTCGAGGCGCACGGCGAGGGCGTCTACCATCTGGGTTTCGAGGTGCCCGACCGGGACGCCGCCGAGGCCCAGGGCCGCGCCCTAGGCCTGCCGGTGGTGGCGCGCGGCAAGCGCGAGGACGGCTCGGGCTTCGCCTATTTCGACACGCGCGGCGGCGCGGGCGTGGTGCTCGAGATCCGCAAGACCGCCGCCTGACGCAACCCCGCCTTCCCGTGCCATGCCCGCCAAGAGAACCGGAACCGAACTGATCGCCGACGACGTGTTCCGCAAGCTGCGCTCGCGCATCATCACGCTGGAGATCAAGCCCGGCGCCCGCCTGGTGGAAGACGAGATCTGCGCCCTGCTGCAAGCCGGCCGCACGCCCGTGCGCGAGGCGCTGCTGCGGCTGGAGGGCGAGGGCCTGGTGCGGCGCGCGCGCGGCTGGGTGGTGCATGCCAGCGAGCCCTCGCACTTCCGCGGCATCTTCGAGACGCGCATCGCGATCGAGGGCTACGCCACGCGCCTGGCCGCCGAGCGCGCCAGCACCGACCAACTGGCCGAGCTGGAAGGCTACGTGGTCGAGATGGACGCCGGCGAGCGCATCCCGCGCAGCGAGATGAACCGGCTGAACCAGGCCTTCCACCACCGCATCGTCGAGCTGTCGGGCAACGAGTTCTTCGTCGAGATGCACGAGCGTACGCAGTTCCGCCACTGGAACCTGCGCCTGCCGGTCACCTTCATGCAGGACCAGCTGGCGCGCACCGCGGCGCAGCACCACGAGATCCTGGACGCGCTGAAGGCACGCGACGGCGACCGGGCCGAGCGCGCCAGCCGCGAGCACATCGAGACCACGCTGCGCATCGTGGCCGATTCGCTGCATGAGGACTGACGCAGGGTGCACCGATGAACGTCTGGCGCCTGGCGGCCAATCACACCCATCTCTATCCCGGCGCGCTGCTGCGCTGCCTGGACGCGCCCGGCGGCGCGCGGCTGGCGCGCGGCGACCAGGCGGCGGTCGAGTTCGCCGACGGCCCGCTCGCGCTGGGCACGCTGGCGGCGGTGGACG
>JASGDG010000140.1:0-3420 GCA_047607325.1 Xenophilus sp.
GCTGCCGGGGGCTTGCGGCGCAGGGCGGCGGCGGGGTCCCGCCGGACCGCCCCGCAGGCGGGCGACCCACGGGCGCGCTGCCGGTGGCCAGGAGGAGGGCGGCAGGTCGGTGGCGAAGGGGGTGGAGGGCATGGAGCGGGTCCGTCGGGAAGGGCGGCCCGGGCGCGGGAACGGATGCCCCCGGCGCCCTGGCGCCGGAGGGTCAGAACGAGTGGCGGATGCCGAAGTCGTAGCCTGTCGAACTCCTGGGGGTGTAGCCGCTGGCGTAGCTGGCATCGCCGAAACCCGTGGTGCTGGCGGAGATCAGCGAGCCGCTGTAGGCCGAGTCGTTGTGGTTCACCACGCGGGCGATGGTGGCATACAGCGAGGTGCGCTTGGACAGGTTGTGCACGTAGCCGAGCGAGAGCTTCTGGGCCCGCGGCGCCGATCCGTAGATGCCGTCGCCGCCTTCGTCGTAGTGCACCGCCGAGTAGGCCGCTCGGATCAGGCCGGCGCCCACCGGCACCGTGGCGCCGAAGAGGTAGCCGTTGTAGTTGTCGTGCCTGGACAGGGTGGCGTAGTCGAACTGGTTGCGCACCTGCGAGAGCTCGCCGAAGAGCTTGACGGGGCCGAAGTCGTAGGAGGAGCCCAGGTTGAGGGTGCGCACCTGGCGGCGCAGTTCGCTGGTGTCGTCGGTCACGCTCTCGCCGTAGGACAGCGCCACGTCCAGCGGGCCCTGCGCATAGCCGAAGCGTCCGCCGGCGTAGCGGCCGGCCTGCCCGGTGGTGGTCGTGGTGGAGCTGCCGGTGGTCGTGCTGGTGCTGGTGTTCTCCGGCATGGCGTACTGCAGCTGGCCGTAGAAGCCGCCGAGGTTCGAGGGCAGGAAGTAGCTGACCGAGTTGCTGGCGCGCATGTAGTTGCTGTTGGCCAGCGTGGTGTTGCCGCTGACCGTGGAGATCACGCTGGCGCCGGAGCCGGTGGTGCCGAAGGGGTCGAACAGCGTGTCGCTCCAGTAGGTGGGCGTGTAGTCGCGGCCCAGGCGCAGTTCGCCGAAATGGCCCGACAGGCTGACCGTCGAGCGGCGGTTGAACAGCAGGCTGCTGGCGCTGCTCTGCGAACCCGCCCCGGCGGTGCCGTCGTCGGCGTTGACGGCGGCTTCCAGCCAGAAGCTCGCCGCCAGGCCGCCGCCCAGGTCCTCGGTGCCGCGGAAGCCGATGTAGCTCGAGCTGGAGCCCGAACTGGCCAGCGAGGTCCGCCGGGTCTTGACGGAGGTGCCGGTCTGCGGGTCGGTCGCCGTGGTGGTCTGGCTGGTGACGCCCAGGTCGACGGTGCCGAACAGCGTGACCGACGACTGCGCGCAGGCCAGCCCGGTGCCGGCAGCTGCGGCGAGGGCGATCAGTTTTTTCTTCATTCAATCTTTCCAGAAGGGATGCCGTGGTCGGCAGGGGCCGTGCGGCGCGCTTCGCGTCGTGTGCCGCCGGCCATCGGATGATGCGGGGGCAACTCGCAGAGATGTGGTAGCGCGTGCAACGCCGCGTGAAGGGGCGGCTTCAGGCGGCCAGCAGCTTCTGCACCAGCGCCGCCGTCGTCGCCGCGGCGTACTTGCGCATCAGGCGCGCGCGGTGGATCTCGACCGTGCGGTGGCTGATGCCCAGCGCACGGCCGATTTCCTTGCTGGTCAGGCCGCGCATCAGGTGCGCCGCCACCTCGCGTTCGCGCGGCGTCAATTCGGCCTTGTCGGCACGGCGCGCGCCCAGGTCCTCGAAGGTCCAGATGCCGGCCGCGTGCGGCGCCTCGCGGTTGAGCGCGCGGCCGGTGACGTGGCACCAGAAGGTCTCGCCTGCGCGCATGCCGTACAGGCTGCCGACGCGGCGCATCATGCGGTTGTCGGCATAGCGGCCGCTGGCGTTGAGGATCGGCTCCATGCGCCGGCCGATGCGCTCGAACTCCGCCACGCTGGGGTAGAGCAGGCGGAAGGACTGGCCGACCAGCTGCCCGCGCTCGGCGCCGAACATCTCGGCGAGCCGGGCGTTGCAGTCCACCATGACGCGCTGGCGCGAGAGCACCATGCCCACCGGGGCGTGCTCGAAGGCGAGCCGGTAGTCGATGTCGGTCGGGAACTCGGGGGTCTCCATTACGAAATACTACGTAGCCGCATACGTAGTATCGTCGGCGGCGCTCCATTCCCCCTCACCATCACCGTTCAACCACACCCATCGAAGAGCGAGGCACCATGGCGAACAAGATCTATCCCGACGCGAAGTCGGCCCTGGCCGGCGTCGTGGCCGACAACCAGACGCTGGCCGTCGGCGGCTTCGGCCTGTGCGGCATCCCCGAGGCGCTGATCGACGCGCTCAAGGACAGCGGCGCCAGGAACCTCACCTGCATATCCAACAACGCGGGCGTCGACGGCTTCGGACTGGGCAAGCTGCTGGAGACGCGCCAGATCAGGAAGATGATCGCCAGCTACGTGGGCGAGAACAAGGAGTTCGAGCGCCAGTACCTGGCGGGCGAGCTGGAGCTGGAATTCACGCCCCAGGGCACGCTGGCCGAGAAGCTGCGCGCCGGCGGCGCCGGCATCCCGGCCTTCTTCACCAAGACCGGCGTGGGTACCCAGGTGGCGGAGGGCAAGGAACTGCGCGAGTTCGACGGCGAGACCTACGTGATGGAGCGCGCGCTGGTGCCCGACGTGGCGCTGGTCAAGGCCGACGTGGCCGACAAGTCCGGCAACCTGCGCTTCCGCCTGACGGCGCGCAACTTCAACCCGGCCGCCGCCACCGCCGGCAAGGTGTGCATCGTGGAGGTCGAGAAGATCGTCGAGGTGGGCGAGCTGGCGCCGGACGACATCCACCTGCCCGGCATCTACGTGCACCGCATCGTGCTCAACCCCCGCCCCGAGAAGCGCATCGAGAAGCGCACGCTCAGCGCCGCCGCGCCGGTCGATGCCGCCGCGGCCAAGGTGGAGGCGCAGGCCGCCATTGCCCAGGCCGCCGCCGGCAGCGAAGTGCCCGGCACCATCCAGAACAACGGCAAGCAGTAAGGAGCCTCACATGCCCTGGACCCAAGACCAGATGGCTGCGCGCGCGGCGCAGGAACTGGAAGACGGCTTCTACGTCAACCTCGGCATCGGCATCCCGACGCTGGTGGCCAACTTCGTCGGCGACAAGGAGGTGTGGCTGCAGAGCGAGAACGGCATGCTCGGCATCGGCCCCTTCCCGACGGAGGAGCAGGTCGACGCCGATCTCATCAACGCCGGCAAGCAGACCGTGACCACGCTGCCCGGCAGCGCGATCTTCGGCAGCGACCAGAGCTTCGCCATGATCCGCGGCGGCAAGATCAACCTCAGCATCCTGGGCGCCATGCAGGTCAGCGAGAAGGGCGACCTGGCCAACTGGATGATCCCCGGCAAGATGGTCAAGGGCATGGGCGGCGCCATGGACC
>JASGDG010000141.1:0-8961 GCA_047607325.1 Xenophilus sp.
CCCGCCCGCGGCCAGGCCCGCCAGTGCGGCGCCGGCGGTGCCGAGCATGCGGCGGCGCCCGGACGACGTGGGGATGCCCTTGTTGCTGTCGGTCATGGCTGCTCCAGTCCGAGCGCGGCGTTCACCTTCCCGAATTCTTCGGCCAGGGCGCGCACCGGCTCGGCCACGGCCTTGCGCTGCGCCTCGTCCAGCGTGGCGGCCTTGAAACCCTCTCCCTCGCGGTAGGGATCGAGCGCGGCAGAGAAGGCGGCGAAGCGCTGCCCGATCGCCTGGTCCAGCGCGGGCGCCGCCTTGGCCAGCAGCGGCGACAGCAGGTCGGCCAGCTTCTTCGTGCCCTCCAGCGTGCCTTGCAGGCCGGCGGCCTCGGCGGGTCCGTAGCGGTCCTCGCCTCCGGCCGGCAGGTTGTCGGCCACGCGGCGCAGCAGCTTGGCGGCGGCGCTGGCCAGGCGCTCGGGCGGAATGTCGAGCGCGCGCAGCCGCTCCTTGAGCTGGCCGACGTCGGCCATCAGTTGTCCGGCCGCCGGCGCCAGCGCCTTCAGGTCGCCCTGGCCGGGCGCGAACAGCCCGTACTCGATGCGATGGAAGCCGGTGAAGGCCGGATCGGCCTCGCGCTTCTCGAAGTAGTCGGCGCGGGCGTTCAGACGCTGGTCCAGGTCGGCGAACAGCTCGGCCATCGGCTCGACCCGCCTGTAGGCCTGGTGGGCCGGCGCGTAGAGGGCCCGGGCCTGCGCCAGGTCGCCGGCCCGGATCGCGTCAGCCAGGGCCTGCACGGCGTCCTGCAGGGTGCCGGCCTCCAGCGCCAGGAAGACGCGATACTCGGCCAGCGGCCCGACGTAGGCCACCAGCGAGGGCCGCGCCGCCTCGGCCTGCGACGCCGCCGAGGGCGTGACGCGCAGCCTGCCGCGCGGGTTGCTCAGCAGGCCGCAGGTGATGTCGAACTCGCCCGGCTGCAGCTTCACGGTCATGCTCTGCGAGAAGCCGGGAGCGATGTTCTCGCGCTCCTCCACCACCATCACGCCGTCCAGGATCTCCCACTCCAGCGCGCGGCTGGAATTGTTGACGATGGTGAAGGTGGTGCGGCCGGCCGGCACCGTGATCTCGTTGGGCTGGCAGACGTTGCCCTGGATGGTGACGGTGACGGCGTTGTCGGCCGTCCGGGGCGGCGCCTTGTGCGCCACACCGGAGGCCCACCAGAAGGCCGCCAGGCCGGCCACCACCAGCAGCGCCGAGCCGGCGACGGCCGCACGCATCGCGGCGGAGGATTTCTTGGAGGAATCAGACATCGGGGAAAAGGGTTCAGCGGGCCGCGGCCGCCACCGGCGCGGAGGCCGCCGGGCGCAGGAAGCAGAACAGGGCGACGGCCAGGAAGGCCAGGTACACGATCACCTCGCCCACCACCGGCGCCGCCTGGTAGCCCAGCAGGCCGGACAGCACGGCGCCCAGCGGACTGTCCATCGGCAGCGCGGCGCTCGTGTCGAACACCACCTGCTGCAGGTGGTTCCACAGGCCGGCCTCGTGGAACTTGCGCAGCGAGCCGGCCAGCAGCCCGGCCGCCACCAGCAGGATGAACAGGCCCGTCAGGCGGAAGAAGCGCCGCAGGTCCAGCCGCACGCCGCCCGAGTACAGGCCCCAGCCGACCGCCACCGACACGGCGATGCCGGCCAGCGCGCCCACCGGCGCCTCCCAGCCCTGGCTCTGCTGGAAGATGGCCAGCAGGAAGAACACCGACTCCAGGCCCTCGCGCGCCACCGCCAGGAAGACCATGCCGATCAACGCCCAGCCCTGGCCGCCGCTGCCGTGCGCGTGGCCCAGCGCCTTCTCGACGCCGGCCTGCAGGTCGCCCTTGATGTGGCGCGCCGCCTTGCGCATCCAGAACACCATGGAGGTGAGCAGCAGCACCGCGATCAGGCCGACGATGCCCTCGAACAGCTCCTGCTGCTTCTGCGGGAACTCGGCCGCCGCCAGTTGCAGGCCGGCGCCGGCGAACAGCGACAGGGCCGCCGCCAGCAGCACGCCCACCCACACGGCGGGCATCAGGCGGCCGCGGCCGGTCTGCTGGAGATAGCTGGCAACGATGCCGACGATGAGCGCGGCTTCGATGCCTTCGCGCAGCATGATGAGAAAGGGAACGAGCATCGCGACGATGGAAAAAGACAGGCCCGCGGCCGGGCACGAAAGAAGGCACCGCGCTGGCCGGAAGGAACCGGCGAGCATACCCGATCAAATAAGATCGGTTCTCATCTCCGGGAGTTCCCGCCTCCCCGGCAGGCCGTCAGCCGGCGCGTGGCGCCACCGTGTCCAGCGCCGCCGCCAGGTGGCCCACCGTGCGGTCCACGTGGCGCCATTTCTCCAGCCCGAACAGGCCGATGCGGAAGGTGCGGAAGTCCGGCCCCTCGCCGCACTGCAGCGGCACGCCGGAGGCGGTCTGCAGCCCCGCCTCGATGAACTTCCTGGCGCTCTGGATGTCCGGGTCCAGCGTGTAGCTCACCACCACGCCGGGCGCCTTGTAGCCCTCGGCCGCCACGCTGGGGAAGCCGCGCGATTCCAGCAGCGCGCGCACCTTGGCGCCCAGCTCCTCCTGCGCCGCCTTGGCCTGGGCGAAGCCCCAGTCGCGCGTCTCGCGCATCACGTCGCGCAGGCGCACCAGCGCGTCGGTCGGCATGGTCGTGTGGTAGGCGTGCTGGCCCTTCTCGTAGCCCTCGGCGATCTGCGTCCACTTCTTCAGGTCGCACGAGAAGCTGCTGCTGGTCGTGCCCTCGATGGCCTGGCGGGCGCGCTCGCTCAGCATCACCATGGCGCAGCAGGGCGAGCTGCTCCAGCCCTTCTGCGGGGCGCTGATGAGCACGTCCACGCCGGTGGCCTGCATGTCGACCCACAGGGCGCCGGAGGCCACGCAGTCCAGCACGAACAGCGCGCCCACCTCGTGCGCGGCGGCGCTCACCGTGCGCAGGTCGTCGTCGGGCAGCAGGATGCCGCTGGCCGTCTCGACGTGCGGGGCGAACACCACCCTGGGCTTCTCGGCGCGGATGGCGGCCGCCACCTCCTCGGCCGGGCACGGCGCCCAGGGCGCCTGCGGCCCCTCGCCCTGGGGGCGCGCCTTGCACACGACGGCACCTCCCCCGAGGCCGCCGGCGTCGAAGATCTGGCTCCAGCGGTAGCTGAACCAGCCGTTGCGCACGATCAGCACCTTCTCGCGGTTGGCGAACTGGCGCGCCACCGCCTCCATGCCGAAAGTGCCGCTGCCGGGCACCAGCACGGCGGTGTGCGCATGGTAGACCTCCTTGAGCATGCCCAGGATGTCCTGCATCACGCCGGTGAAGCGCTGGGACATGTGGTTGAGCGCGCGGTCGGTGTAGACGACCGAGAACTCGAGCAGGCCGTCGGGGTCGACGTCGGGCAGAAGGCCGGACATGGGCTGTCTCCGTGCAGGAAAGGGGAAAGGAAAAGAGCGGCGCGGCGGCTCGCCGATACTCGCGGGCCCGCCGGGACGGCGCCAGTGTAGCCATGCCCCGCCACCAGCGCGCCCGCCGCGACCGAGCCCCGATGCCCCTCGCCACGCCCCTGCTCCTGCTGTGCACCGTCATCGCCGTCCAGGACGGCGACAGCCTGCGCGTGCGCTGCCCCGCTGCCACCGATGCCGCCCCCGCCGTCGTGCGCAGCGTGCGCATCCACGCCATCGATGCGCCCGAGCACGGCCAGTCCTTCGGCAGCCGCGCCCGCCAGGCCCTGCGGCAGGCCGTGGACCACCGGGCCGTGCAGCTGGCCTGCGTCGATACCGACGCCTATGCGCGGCAGGTCTGCAAGGTGAGCACCGCGCCGGGCCCCGGGCAGCCGGCCGAGGACGTCGGCCTGGCACAGGTGCGCAGCGGCCTGGCCTGGTGGTACCGCCGCTATGCCGGCGCGCAGACGCCGGCCGACCGCGCCCGCTATGCCCAGGCGGAGGAAGACGCGCGGCGCGAGCGCCGCGGCCTCTGGCGCGAAGCGTCGCGCGCGGTGCCGCCCTGGCAGTGGCGGCGCAGCCACCCGCCTGTGCACGGGCCGCGCTGAGCGGCCAGGATCAGCCCTCGGCGCCTTCCGGCGGCAGCGGACGCGCCCGCACGCGGTCGATGCGCCGGCCGTCGAGCGCGAGCACCTCGAAGCGCCACCCGCTCACCTCGATCTGCTCGCCCACCCCGGGCATGTGCCCCGAGACGGCCATCAGCAGCCCGGCCACCGTGTTGTAGCGGCCGCGCTCCTCGTCGGGCAGCTCGCGGATGTCCAGGCGCGCGCGCAGCTCGGACACCGGCATCAGGCCGTCCAGCGCCCAGCTGCCGTCCTCGGCCGGCGTGGCCCAGGCATCGGCCGGCATGCCGGGCTGCAGCTCGCCGGTGATGGCCTCCAGCAGGTCGCGCGGCGTCAGCAGGCCCTGCACCACGCCGTACTCGTCGACCACGAAGACCAGCCGGCCGGCGCGGGTGCGGAACTGCTCCAGCAGCTCCAGGCCGGTGAGCGTCTCCGGCACGAAGGAGGCCGGCTGCGCCACGCCGGCGACCGTGCCTGCATCCTCGCGCCCGAGCTGCAGCAGCTGCGACACCGCGACCACGCCCACCACGTCGTCCAGCGAGCCGCGGCACACCGGGTACCACGAGTGCACCAGGTTCAGCTTGGCCGCCTCGGCCACCTTGTCCAGCGCCTGCGCCACCGTCAGGCCGGCCTCCATCCACTCGATGTCCGCGCGCGGCACCATCAGCGAGGACAGGCGGCGCTCGTCCAGGTGGAACACGTTGCGCACCATCTGGTGCTCGTGGCGCTCGATCACGCCGGCGTCCACCCCCTCCTCCAGACTGGCGGAGATCTCCTCCTCCGTCACCGCGCGCGCGGCGCTGGAATCGATGCGCAGCAGCCGCAGCGTCGCGGCGGTGGCGCCCGACAGCAGCCACACGAAGGGCTTGGCCCCGCGGGCCAGCGCGTTCATCGGCCGCGCGACCCAGCGCGACACCGCCTCCGGGTAGAGCTGGCCGATGCGCTTGGGCACCAGCTCGCCGAAGATGATGGTGAAGAAGGTGATGGCCGTGACCACCACCGCCGTGGACACCACGCTGGCCACGCCGGCGCTCATGCCCCGCCCGGCCATCCATTCGCCCAGCGGGCCGGCGAAAGCCGCCTCGCCGACGATGCCGCTGAGCATGCCGATGGAGGTGATGCCGATCTGCACGGTCGAGAGGAACTGTGTCGGCGAATCCAGCAGCTGGAGCGCCGCGGCGGCGCCGGCATCGCCGGTTTCGGCCAGTGCCGCCAGGCGAGCGCGGCGGCTGGTGGACAAGGCCATTTCGGACATCGCGAACAACGCGTTGCACGTCGTCAGCAAGGCCAGCAGGAAGACGTCCATCGAAGGGAAAGGAGAATGCGGAGCATGGGACTCTACTTGATCGGCGACGTGCAGGGCTGCGACGAGGCCCTGGGCCGCCTGCTGGCCGAGATCGGCTTCTCGCCCAGCCGCGACGAACTGGTGCTGCTGGGCGACCTGGTCAACCGCGGCCCCGACTCGGCCGCCGTGCTGCGACGCGCGATGCGCCTGGGCGCCAGCGCCCGGTGCCTGCTGGGCAACCACGACCTGCACCTGCTGGGCGTGGCGCACGGCGTGCGCAAGGCGGGGCGCCGCGACACGCTGGCGCCGCTGCTGGCCGCGCCCGACCGCGGCGCGATGCTCGACTGGCTGCGCCGCCAGTCGATGGCGCTGCACCGGCGCGTGGGCGGCGGCGACCTGCTGATGGTGCACGCCGGCGTGCTGCCCTCGTGGACCGTGCAGGACACGCTGGCGCTGGCCGGCGAGCTGGAGGCCGTGCTGCGAGGCCCGCAGCTGGCCGCGTTCCTGCACGAGATGTACGGCAACGCGCCCGCGGCCTGGCGGGACGATCTGCGCGGCGGCGCCCGGCTGCGCGTCATCGTCAACGCCCTCACCCGCCTGCGCTTCTGCACGCCGGCGGGCGAGATGGAGTTCGAGGCCAAGGACGGCGCGGCCGAGCCGCCCGCCGGCCACCTGCCCTGGTTCGACGTGCCGGGCCGGCGCACCGCCGGCGCGACCGTCGCCTTCGGTCACTGGTCGACGCTGGGCTACGTCTCGCGCCCCGACCTGCTGGCCACCGACACCGGCTGCGTGTGGGGCGGCTGCCTCACGGCGGTGCGCATCGGCGCCACGCTGGCCGAGCGCGAGCGCATCCAGGTCAGGTGCGCGCAGGCGCAAAAGCCCGGCTGAATCCGTCGCCTCTCGCAACGCGCCCGCGCGTTCCGCAGAGCGGCCAGCACAAGGCCCGGCTGGCCGCGCGGATCGCATCGCCTCTCATCCCTCCCCCCTCGGGACGAGCGGGAGAAATGCCGGGGCGTTCAGTCCTGCGGCAACCCGGCCGGCTCGGCGGCCGGCGCCGGCTCGGCCGCCTTGAACAGTGCCGCCACCTTGCGCCGGCCGCGGATGTTGTTCGACAGGCGCCGCTGCAAGGGCGCGCCGGCCGACTTGGCGGCCGCTTCCCAGGCCGGTTCGGCATCGCGTTCGCCCGCCTCGTAGGGCTTGTCGAAGAAGGGATCGCGCGGCGCGGCCGGAGCGCGGTGCTGCGGACGCGGAGCGCGGTAGCCCTCGCCGCCGCGTCCGCCCCGCGGGGCCTCGTCCAGCGCGTCGCGCGCATCGCCGGCCTCGCCTTCCTCACGCCAGCGGCGGCGGCCGTCGTTGATGCGGCCGCGCGGCCGCTCGTCGTCGAACTCCAGCGGCTCCAGCTCGATCTTCTTCTTGATCAGCTTCTCGATGTCGGCCACCAGGCGCGCATCGTTGCCGCCCGAGGCGAAGCTCACCGCCAGACCCGAGGCGCCGGCGCGGCCGGTGCGGCCGATGCGGTGCACATAGTCCTCGGCGTTGAAGGGGATGTCGTAGTTGAAGACCGCCGGCACGTCCTTGATGTCCAGCCCACGCGCCGCCACGTCGGTGGCCACCAGCAGGTCCACCTCGCCGGCCTTGAAGGCGGCCAGCGACTTCAGGCGCTCGTCCTGGCTCTTGTCGCCGTGCAGCGCGGTGCAGCGCAGGCCGTCGCGCTCCAGCGCGCGGGCCAGGCGCGCGGTGCCCAGCTTGCTGTTGCAGAACACGAAGGCCTGGCCGATGCCGCGCTGGCGCACGATCTGCCTGAGCGCGCGGCGCTTGTCGTCCTCGGGCACGCTGTAGAAGTGCTGCTCGACGGTGGAGGCCGTCTCGTTCGGGCGAGCCACCTCGATGGTGACCGGGCTCTGCAGGTAGCTGCCGGCCAGGCGCTTGATCTCGGGCGAGAAGGTCGCGGAAAACAGCAGCGTGGTGCGCTGCCTGGGCAGATGGCTGAGGATGCGCTGCAGGTCGGGCAGAAAGCCGATGTCCAGCATGCGGTCGGCTTCGTCCAGCACCACGTACTCGACCTGGTTGAGCACGGCGTTCTTGGCCTCGATGTGGTCCAGCAGGCGCCCCGGCGTGGCCACCAGCACCTCGACGCCCTTCTTCAGCTCGGCCGTCTGCGGCTTCATGTCGATGCCGCCGAAGACCACCGTGCTGCGAAGCTGGGTGTACTTGGCGTACAGCTTGATCTGCTGGGCCACCTGGTCGGCCAGTTCACGGGTGGGCAGCAGCACCAGCGCTCGCACCGGGTGCCGGGCGGGCGAGGTGGAGGCGTTCTCGTGCTGGAGCAGGCGCTGCAGCAGCGGCAGCGAGAAGGCGGCCGTCTTGCCGGTGCCGGTCTGCGCGGCGCCCATCACGTCCTGGCCCGACAGCACAACGGGAATGGCCTGCGCCTGGATCGGCGTCATGTTCTCGTAGCCCATGTCGGCTACGGCGCGCTTGAGGGGTTCCGCCAGCGCGAGGTCGGAATAGAGGGTACTCATGAAGCCCGCGATTGTCGCACTGCCGCAAAAAGCCCCTCACGCGCCCTGTTTCACGGGGTCCGCGGCCCCGAGGTGCTACAGATTCCGGGCGTCGAAGGTGTCACAGGCGTTCACGTCGCCGCTCTGCATGCCGCGCTTGAGCCAGTTCACGCGCTGCGCGCTGGTGCCGTGGGTGAAGGATTCCGGCACGACCGCGCCCTGCGAGCGGCGCTGCAGGGTGTCGTCGCCGATCTGCTGGGCGGCATTGATCGCCTTCTCGACGTCGCCCTGCTCCAGGCGCCAGCCGTTTTCCTGCTGCGACTTGGCCGCCCAGACGCCGGCCAGGCAGTCGGCCTGCAATTCCACGCGCACGCTCATGGCGTTGGCCTGGGCCTCGCTCTGGCGGCGGCGCGCGGCGTCCACCTTGTCGGTGATGCCCAGCAGGTGCTGCACATGGTGGCCGACCTCGTGCGCGACCACATAGGCCTGCGCGAAATCGCCGCTCGCGCCCAGTTGACGGCGCATGGTGTCGAAGAAACCCAGGTCCAGGTAGACCTTGGAATCGCCCGGGCAGTAGAACGGCCCCATGGCCGACTGGCCCTGGCCGCAGGCCGTGGGGTAGCTGCCGCGATAGAGCACCAGCTTGGGCGCCTGGTACGTCCGGCCGGCCGCACGGAACACGTCGGTCCAGACCACCTCGGTGCTGCGCAGCACCTGCGAGACGAACTTGGCCTGCGCGTCCTCCTGCTGCGAGTGGGGCGCGGGGGAGCTGGACTGCTGTGCCACAGGTGTGCCGCCGCCGCTGAGCACGCTGATGGTCGTCAGCGGATTGATGCCGAACACGCCCCAGGCCACCAGGGCCACGACCACCGTGCCCACGCCGATGCCGCCGCCAATGCGCACGCCGCCGCCGCTGCTGCGGTCGCGAACGTCTTCGATGTTGCTGCTTTCGTCCTGACCGTCCATGCGCATGGTGGGCCTCCTTCAGTGCTTCAGGGCGCCGCCCGCCTTGCCCGGGTACGGCGGAAGCTATCGTAACGCCCGCCGCGCAGGGTGCGCCGTGGGGGGGCGGGGGGGGGGGCACCCCCCCCCCCGGGGGGTAAAGCAGGACGG
>JASGDG010000142.1:0-3511 GCA_047607325.1 Xenophilus sp.
CTGTCGCGGGCGGCGTCGAGGTGGGCGGCGGCGCGCTGCTGCAGCGCCTCGGCCGCGTGCAGGCGGATCACCAACTCGCCGGTGCGCGAGAGCGTGAGCGGGTCGTCCGCGGCACGGGCCGCGCCGCTGTCGGCCCACGGCCGCGCGCGATCGCGCACCCAGTGGCGCAGGTCGGCCAGGGCGGCGCGGGCGATGCCCAGATCGATGGCCGAATGCAGCAGCTGCGCGAAGGCGCCGTGGATGGTGGGCGGCTCGAACAGCCGGTGGCGCGGCAGCACCTGCAGGGCCTCGACGGCCACGTCGTCCGCGATCACCGTGCCGCTGGCGGTGGTGCGCTGGCCGAAGCCGCTCCAGTCGTCCAGCACCTGCAGGCCCGGCGCGCCGCGCGCCACGTAGACCAGCACCTGGCGCTGGTCGTCGTCGAGGGCGGCCACCGGCACCCAGTGCGCGAACAGGGCGCCGGTGGAATAGGCCTTGCGCCCGTTCAGGCGCAGCCCGGCGGCCGTGCGCGTCAGGCGCGTCGCCACCGTCTTGCTGTCGAGCGTCCCGGTCTCGGAGACGGCGTTGCCGAAGCGCCGGCCGGCCAGCGCCTCGGCGAAGAAGAAGCGCTGCTGCTCGGGCGTCCCGACCAGGCGCACGGCGTCGACCAGGCAGTAGTGGTTCTGCGGGATCTGGCCGAGCGAGGGGTCGGCCTGCGACACGATCGCCGTCACCTCCGACAGCGTGCCGTGCGAGACCTGCGCGCCGCCGAAGGCCCGCGGCACGGTGATGGCCCACAGGCCGCTGTGCGAGAAGCGCTCGACCTCCCCGGCCGGCAGGCGGCGTTCGTGGTCGCGGGCGGCCGCCTCGGCGGCGAAGGATTCCGCCAGCCGGGCGGCGACGTCCAGGGCATGGGCATCGTCGCGGATGCGCTCGGCGGGGGGATGGCGGTCGGGAAGCAGGGGCAGGGCGGACACGGTGGGAAAAGGGTCAGGAGGCAGGAGCGGCGCGCCACCGCGCGCCGGCATGGCCGACCGGCAGCCGGCTGTGGCCGGCGCCGAAAAGTTTTTCGCGCAGCGTGCCCGGCGCATAGGCGCGCTTGAAGCGCCCGCGCGACTGCAGCTCGGGCACCACCAGGCGGCCGAACTCCTCGAAGCATTCGGGCGTGACGGTGCGCACCAGGTTGAACCCGTCGACGCCGGCCTCGTCCGCCCACTGCAGCAGGGCGTCGGCCACCTGCGAGGGGCTCCCGACGACGGGCGTGAAGCGCCCGCCCAGGCGCATGCCTTCGAGCAGGCGCCGCACCGTCCAGGCGCCGCCGCCGGCGCCGGAGGCGACGGCATCGTGGGCCGAGCGGATGCCGTCGCCGCGGCCGGGCCGGATCGGCTCGTCCGGGCCGTAGCGCGAGAAGTCGATGCCGGTCGCCGCCGCGAACTGGGCCAGCGCCGCCTCGGGCTGGGCATGGCGTGCGTAGTCCTCGGCCTTGTCGCGGGCCTCGGCCTCGGTCGGCGCGACGATGACCTCGACGCTGGTGAGGATGCGCGCCGCGTCCGGCTCGCGGCCGGCCTGCGCCAGCTGGCCGCGCAGCGTGCGCACCCGCTCCGCCGTGGCCTGCACGCCGTGGTTGGGCAGGAAGATGCACTCCGCATGCCGCGCCGCGAAGGCGGTGCCGCGGCTGGAGGCGCCGGCCTGGTAGAGCACCGGGGTGCGCTGCGGCGAGGGCTCGGTCAGGTGCAGCGCGTCCATGCGGTACCAGGGGCCTTCATGGTGGATGCGGCGCACGCGCGCCGGGTCGGTGTACAGGCCCGAGGCCGCGTCGGCGCGGACGGCGTCGTCGCCCCAGCTCGCCTCCCAGAGCTTGTAGGCGGCCTCCATGAAGTCCTCGGCGCGCGCGTAGCGGTCGTCGTGGCCCGTCTGCGCCGCCGCGCCGGCGGCGCGCGCGGCGCTGTCGAGGAAGCCGGTGACGATGTTCCAGCCCAGCCGCCCGCCGCTCAGGTGGTCCAGCGTGGACAGGCGGCGCGCGAAGAGGTGCGGCAGCTCCTGGCTCAGGTTGACCGTGACGCCGAAGCCCAGGTGCTGCGTGACCGCGGCCATGGCCGGGACCAGCGGCAGCGGGTCGTGCACCGGCAGCTGGATGGCGTGGCGCAGGGCCGCGTCGGCGCTGCCGCCGTAGACGTCGTACACGCCCGTCACGTCGGCCAGGAACAAGCCGTCGAACAAGCCCGCCTCCAGCGTGCGGGCGAGCTGCTGCCAGTAGTGGACGTCGCCGTGGCGGCGCGACTGGTCGCGCGGATGGCGCCACAGGCCGTGGGCCAGGTGGCCCACGGTGTTCATCTCGAAGGCGTTGAGGATCAGTTCGCGGGACGGCAAGGAAGACTCAGAACGGACGGCTTCCCGAGAGACTGATGCGCTTGAGCCGGCGGCGGCTCGCCGCGTCGAAGGCGGTGCGGCTGTGCAGCGTGGCCTGGTTGTCCCAGTACACGATGTCGCCCACCTGCCAGCGGTGCGCGTAGGCGAAGCGCGGCTGCAGCAGGTGCGCGCGCAGCCGTTCGATGAGCGCGGCCCCGCGTTCCGGCGGCCAGCCCACGATCTCGACCTCCGTGGCCTCGCCCAGGAACAGCAGCCGCTTGCCGTTGTCGGGATGCGTGCGCACCAGGGGGTGGGCGACCCAGGGCGTCAGCGGCTCGATGTCGGGCGTGCGGTAGCGGGGCACGCCCGCCACGCCCGGCAGCGGATGGCGGCGCCGCAGGAAGGGGTTGTAGGTGATCAGCTGCAGTGCGTCGATCTCGCGCCGCGTGGCGTCGTCCAGCGCCTCGTAGGCCGCCACGAGGTTGACCCAGGTGGTGTCGCCGCCCGCGGGCGGGATCTCCAGCGCGTACAGCAGCGAGCCGGAGGAGGGCTGCGGCGTCCAGTGGTGGTCTGCGTGGGCGGTGAGTTCGGCGTTGCCCAGCAGGCCGTCGTCCACGTTCGACACCAGCACGATGTCGGGCGCCGCGCCGTACGGGTCGGAGCCGAGCACCGGCGCGTTGCGCGGCGGCGCGAAGACCGTGCCGAAGTAGCTGCTGAACCGCAGGAAGGCGTCGTCGTCCGGCGCCTGCCCGCGGAACACGAGGATGTGGTGCTCACGCAGGGCCGACTTGAGCGCCCAGAGCTGCTCGCCGGAGGGCGCCGTGCGCACGTCCAGCCCCTCCACCACGGCGCCCAGCGCCGCGTCGAGCGGCCGGATGCGGAATGGCGCAGGCGCTGCGTTGGCGACGGCGGCGGGAGGCTCGGCGAGGGAGAGGCTCATGGTCGGCGGCTCGTTGGGCAGCCGCAGATGCTAGAAAGGCCCGCCCACCGGGCGAAGGAAGAAAACCGAGGGAGAACATGCGGGCCGCGCATAAGTCCCTGCCGGACGGCGCGGGCCTGTGCGGCCTTCGACGGCGGTCCGCTACAGGAACGCGCTGCCCCACACAACCTTGCCGAGCAGTTCGATGTTTTCGAGCGGAATGGTGAATTCCCGGTGCCTCGGGTTGTCGGCCAGGGCCCTGAC
>JASGDG010000143.1:0-39564 GCA_047607325.1 Xenophilus sp.
CGGCGGCGGCCTGGTCGGCGGGTTGGCCGCAGCGCTGGCCGGCCGCTCGCGCATCGTCGCCCTGGAGCCCGAGCGCGCGCCCACGCTGTTCCGCGCCCGCGAGGCCGGGGAGCCGGTCGATGTCGAGGTGGGCGGCATCGCCGCGGATTCGCTCGGCGCCCGCCGCATCGGCAGCCTCGCCTGGCAGATCGCGCAGCGCCACGTGCAGGACGCGCGGCTGCTGCCGGACGAGGCCATCCGCGCCGCCCAGCAGTGGCTGTGGCGCGAACTGAAGCTGGCCGTCGAACCCGCCGCCGCGCTGCCGCTGGCCGCGCTGCAGTGCGGCGCCTGGCGGCCTGCGCCCGGCGAGGCCTCCTGCCTCGTCATCTGCGGCGCCAACGTCGATCCGGCCAGCCTGGGCTGAAGGCGCGCGGCGGTGGTGCCGCCTAGAATTTGCCGATGCTCGACATCAACCTGCTGCGCAAGGACCTGCCCTCGGTCGTCGCACGCCTCGAAACCCGCAAGAAGAACCAGCCCTACCTCGACGTCGAGCGCTTCAGCGCCCTCGAGGCCGAGCGCAAGCAACTCCAGACCCGCACCGAGGAGATCCAGGCCCGGCGCAACGCGCTGAACAAGCAGATCGGGCCGCTCAAGGCCAGGGGCGAGCCGGTGGATGCGCTGATGGCCGAGGTGGGCGCGCTCAAGTCCGAGCAGGAGGCCTCCGCCGTCCGCCTGGACGCGCTGCAGCCCGAGCTGCAGGCCCTGCTGCTGGCCGTGCCCAACCTGCCGCACGGGAGCGTGCCGGCCGGCGAGGACGAGAAGGACAACGTCGAGGTGCGCCGCTGGGCGCCCGTGGGCGGGGAGGGCGCCGACGCGCCGGCCTTCGCCTTCGAGCCGCGCGACCACGTCGACCTCGGCGCGCCGCTGGGCCTGGACTTCGAGACCGGCGCCAGGCTCGCCGGCGCCCGCTTCACCTTCATGAAGGGCCCCATCGCCCGGCTGCACCGCGCGCTCGCGCAGTTCATGCTCGACGTGCAGACGCTGCAGCACGGCTACACCGAGTGCTACGTGCCCTACATCGTCAACGCCGACACGCTGCGCGGCACCGGCCAGCTGCCCAAGTTCGAGGGCGACCTGTTCGCCGCGAAGAAGGGCGGGCAGGAGGGCGAGAGCGTGCCCGACACGCAGGCGCTGTACCTCATCCCCACCAGCGAGGTGCCGCTGACCAACTACGTGCGCGACACCATCGTGCCCGAGGCGCAGCTGCCGCTGAGGCTGACCGCGCACACGCCCTGCTTCCGCTCCGAGGCCGGCAGCGCCGGACGCGACACGCGCGGCATGATCCGCCAGCACCAGTTCGACAAGGTCGAGATGGTGCAGATCACCCACCCGGAGCGGAGCTACGAGGCGCTGGAGGCGATGACGCGCCACGCCGAGGCGGTGCTGCAGGCGCTGGAGCTGCCCTATCGCGTGGTGCTGCTGTGCACCGGCGACATGGGCTTCGGCGCGACCAAGACCTACGACCTCGAAGTGTGGCTGCCGGCGCAGGACACCTACCGCGAGATCAGCTCGGTGAGCAACTGCGAGGCCTTCCAGGCCCGGCGGCTGCAGGCGCGCTTCAAGAACGCGCAGGGCAAGAACGAACTGCTGCACACGCTCAACGGTTCGGGCCTGGCGGTCGGGCGCGCGCTCGTCGCGGTGCTGGAGAACCACCAGCGCGCCGACGGCTCCATCGCTCTCCCGAAGGCCCTGCAGCCCTACTTGGGCGGCCTGGAGGAACTGCGGCCCTGAAGGGGGACGGCAAGACAATGCGCGTCCCCCTCTCTGCTAGAATCCCCGGCTTCGACGAATTTGCAAGCTTGTGGAGAGGTGGCAGAGTGGTCGAATGTACCTGACTCGAAATCAGGCGTACGCGCGAGCGTACCGTGGGTTCGAATCCCACCCTCTCCGCCAGATCCGCCGTTGGCTCGCTTGTGCTCTTGTCCCTGAGGAGAAGAGCAGCCCAGTGATCTACGGCTACGCGCGGGTCTCCATGCAAGAACAGGAGACCCACGCACAGATCGACGCCCTCCGCAAGGTCGGCGTCGATTTTTTTTGGAGGAGAAGCGATCCGGCGGCGACATGCGGGTGGTCTACAAGCTGGACCGCGCGGTCCGCTTGCTCAAGCACCTGCTCACCGTCATTGACCGGCTCGAAGAGCGCGGCGCCGGCTTCCGCGGCCTTGCCGAATCCTCGGGGCCAACGGCATCGAGCGCACGCCCCGAGATCTCGCCATCGAGAGGCACGCCATCCACGCGTGGCTTTCGCGTGCGAAAACACTCAGGAGTAAACTCATCTCATGGATTCGCAGCCGTGGCTCTCTTCGCCGCGATCAGCCAGCCCTGGCACTGAGCTGCGCATACCAAAGGAAAGGCCGCCCTCGGGCGGCTTTTTTGGCGCACGGATGGGGCAATGCATGAGGCGGGAGGACGGGCCATGAAGGGGCATGCGTCGTTCGGCAGCCCGGCGAATTCGTCCATCACGAACCTCGCGCCGTCGCCAGCCTCGGCGGACGAGGCCGAGCCCTGGGTGCGCGGCGAGCTGATCCGCAGCCTGATGCGGGCCGCGCGCGGCAGCTACATCTTCTCGGCCGCGCTGATGCCGGCCATGGCCGCGCTGGCTTGGGGCTACGTGCCCGTCTGGCAGCTGGTGCTCTGGCTGGCGCTGGGCGCCGGCTCTACCGCCGGGCGCATGGCCTTCGAACGCGTGTACGTGCGGCGCTACACCGGTCGCGACGCGAGCGAGCAGGAGCGCTTCATCCACCGCTACCGCCATCTCTGGAGCGCCAGTGCCTTCACCTGGGGCGTGTCGGTGCTGCTCTTCTTCGAGCGCCTGCCGCTGGTGAACCAGTTCATGAGCTGGCTGATCGTGGCCGGCGCCGCGACCTTCCCCCAGAGCAGCCTGGCGTTGCATCCGCCGCTGCTCAAGCGCTACGTCAACACGCTGTTCCTGGCGATGCTGGCCTCCGTGTTCCTGCGGCTGGTGCAGTTGGACTCCACCCAGTTGCACTTCAACTACGGCTTCCTGCTGCTGCCGCTGTGCCACTGGTGGCTGCTGCTGCGCGCCGGGCGGCGCATCCACGAGACGGCGCGCAACAGCTTCGAACTGCTGTTCCACAACCACCTCCTCATCAACTCGCTGACGCAGCAGCGCCAGGCGGCGGTGTCGGCGGTGGCAATGAAGAACCGCTTCCTGGCCAGCGCCGCGCACGACATGCGCCAGCCGGTGCTGGCGCTGTCGCTGTACGCCGACTGGCTGCGCAACGAGCCGGAACTGGTGCAGGAGATCGCGCCCAAGATCGTGCGCGCCACGCATGCGGTCAATGCGCTGTTCGACTCGCTGTTCGACCTGGCGCGGATCGATTCGGGCCAGGTGCGGCTGCACATCGAGCGGGTGGACGTGGCGCAGCTGCTGCACGACCTGGAACTGCAGTACCGGCCGGTGGCCGAGGCCAAGGGGCTGCGCTTCAAGGTGCGCGTGACGCCGGGCACGGTGCTGACCGACCCCATCCGCATCCGCCGCATGCTGGGCAACCTGCTGTCCAACGCCATCAAGTACACCGCCGAGGGTGGCGTGCTGCTGTGCACGCGGCAGACCCGGGACGGACTGCGGGCGGAGATCTGGGACACGGGCATCGGCATCGCGCGCGAGCACCTGCGCGACGTGTTCCTGGAGTTCTACAAGGTGGCCGACCATGCCGGCACCTCGGACGGCTTCGGCCTCGGACTGGCGATCGTGGCACGGCTGTCGCATGCGCTGGGCCACCCTGTGAGCGTGCGTTCCCGGCTTGGCAGGGGCAGCATGTTCCGGGTGCTGCTGCACGACGCCGACGAAGCGCAGGCCCAGACGCGCATTTCCGGCGCGGTGGGCTGAGGATCAGAGGCTGGAGGACAGCAGTCCGTGGCTGCGCGCGTGATGCAGCGCCTGGGTGCGGCTCTTGACGCCCAGCCGGCGGAACAGGCGCCACAGGTGCACCTTGACGGTGTGCTCGCTGATGTCCAGCTGCGCCGCGATGTCGCGGTTGCTCATGCCCTGGTCGAGCATGGTGATCAGCTGCGTCTGCCGCTTGGACAGCTTGCCCGGGCTGGCGGGGGCCGGCTCCTCGCCGTCGGCGTCGGCCTGCAGCAGGCCCTTCAGGGCGGCGGCCAGTTCGCCCGAGCCGGCCGATTTCTCGATGTAGATGTCGGCCCCGGCCTCGATGCAGACCTCTTCCATGTCGGCCGAAGGCGAGGCCGAATACACGGCGATGGGCACTGCCGGCCAGCCCTTCTTGAGCGCGATGACGCCGGAGACGCCTGTCACGTCGGGCAGCTTCAGGTCCAGGCAGAACAGCTTGGGTTCGCCGTGCTGCCTGACGCTGGCCTCCAGCTTGTCCAGCCGCTCCAGCTCCACGATGTTCTCGGCCGGGCGCAGCCGGCGCAGCACCATGACGATGGCGTCGCGCATGAGGGGATGGTCGTCGATGACGTAAATGCTCATTTCTGGCTCGCTGGTTGAATCAGGCGGAAGACGGCCGGCGGCTTCGCGGCCGCTTCTGTCCCCGGTGTGCGCGGGGGGCAGTGCATGCGTTGCATTCTCTGGGTTCCTTTCGTTTCAGCCGGCGGCCTCGGCGGCCAGCTGCCGCAGCGCCGCGAGGGCGGCTGCCGACGCGGCGGCATCCAGCGCCTCCAGCTGCGGGGCCAGTTCGTCCAGCGCGGCGGCCGGGCGGGTGCGCAGCGCGGCGATGACGCTGCCGGCCTCCTGCGGCGAGGCGAAGCCGCGGCTTTGCAGCAGCGTGTCGCCCCGGGCGTCCACCAGCTTGAAGTAGAAGCGGCCGTCGCCTTTCTCGCGGTACTGCTTGAAGGCGAAGGCGGCACCGGCCCTGGCTGCCTTGTCGGCGGGGCGGACGCCGGCCGGGTCGCCCGGGGCCGTGGCCAGGTCGCGCAGGCCCACGGCCTCGCGCAGGCGCTGCATGAAGGGCCGCGACAGCGCGCGCGCCTTCACGGCGCCGGCGCGCAGCGTGCGCTCGATCTGCGCCGGGTCGGCCATCAGCGCATCGTAGCGCGCGCGCAGCGGCGCGATCTCGGCGTCGATGCGCTCGAACAGCCGCTGCTTGGCGTCGCCCCAGGCGATGCCTTCGGCATAGGCCTGGCGCAGCGCCTCGGTTTCCTGCGGCGTGGCGAAGGCCTGGTAGATCTGGAACAGGGCCGAGCCTTCGGTGTCCTTCGGCTCGCCCGGCGCGCGCGAGTCGGTGAGCAGGCCGCCGATCAGCTTGCGCAGCTGCTCGCGCGGCACGAACAGCGGGATGGTGTTGCCGTAGCTCTTGCTCATCTTGCGGCCGTCCAGGCCGGGCAGCAGGGCGACGGCGTCGTCGATCTCCGCCTCGGGCAGCGTGAAGTGCTCGCCGTAGAGGTGGTTGAAGCTGTTGCCCATGTCGCGCGCCATCTCGATGTGCTGCACCTGGTCGCGGCCCACCGGCACCTTGTGCGCGTTGAATATCAGGATGTCGGCCGCCATCAGCGCGGGGTACATGAACAGGCCCACCGTCACGTCGGCGTCCGGGTCGGCGCCGGCGGCGCTGTTGCGGTCCACCGCGGCCTTGTAGGCATGGGCGCGGTTGAGCACGCCCTTGCCGGTGACGCAGCTGAGCAGCCAGGTCAGCTCGGGGATCTCGGGGATGTCGGATTGGCGGTAGAAGGTCACGCGCTCGGGGTCGAGCCCGCAGGCCAGCCAGGTGGCGGCGATCTCCAGCGTGGAGCGCTGGATGCGCGCCGGCTCGTCGCACTTGATGAGCGCGTGGTAGTCGGCGAGGAAGTAGAAGTTCTCGGTGCCGTCGCGCCGGCTGGCCCGGACGGCGGGGCGGATGGCGCCCACGTAGTTGCCCAGGTGCGGCGTGCCGGTGGTGGTGATGCCGGTCAGGAAGCGCGCGGCCTGGGGGGGCTGGATGGGCATGGATCGCAGGTCCGGCACGCGGGCGCGCCAGGGTCGTTCATCAAAATGGGAACCAAGGTTTTCGAAGCGGCCGCCGACATGCGCGGGCGGCCATCGTCAGGGGGCGCATTGTCTCAGACCGCCGGCCTCGGCGGCGCCTGCGTGCCGAGGGGGCCTTCGTCCGACAGCCTGCGGCGCCCCGGTCGATGGGGCGGCTTCACAGGCCCAGGGGACCCAGGGTGCCGCGGCCCTGCCGCAGCAGCTGCGGCTCTCCCCCGGTGCCCATGGGCACCAGGTCGACCACGGTGGTCGGTGCCGAGGGGCAGGCGCCGGCGTCCACCACGCCGCCGATCAGCTTCTCGAAGCGCTCGCGGATGGCGGCGGCATCGTTCATCGGCTCGCTTTCGCCGGGCGGGATGAGCGTGGTCGCCAGCAGCGGCTCGCCGTGCTGCATGAGCAGTTCGTGCAGCGCACGGTGGTCCGGCACGCGCAGGCCGATGGTCTTGCGCTGCGGGTGGCTCACGCGGCGCGGCACCTCCTTCGTCGCTTCGAGGATGAACACATAGGGCCCCGGCGTGGCGGCCTTGAGAAGGCGGTACTGGCGGTTGTCGACGCGGGCGTAGCTGGCCAGCTCGCTCAGGTCGCGGCACAGCAGCGCGAGCAGGTGCCGTTCGTCGATCTGCCGGATGCGCCGGAGCGCGTCGGCGGCGTCCTTGTCGTCCAGCCGGCAGGCGAGGGCATAGCTGGAGTCGGTGGGCACGGCCAGCACTTCGCCGCGCGCGAGCAGGGCGGCGGCCTGCTTGAGCAGCCGCGGCTGCGGGTTGTCGGGGTGGACTTCGAAATACTGGGCCATGCGCCCATTGTGCGGGCCGGCGGGCGGCCACGCAGCGGGTGCCCGGCGCCCGTCCATGAACTCCGGCGGGCCAGCTATGCTGGCCGCATGGGTCTGTGGGACGCACTTCGCACCCTCTGGGAATTCTTCCTCCTGGTCGGGCGCTTCTTCCTCTGGTTGTTCGACCTCGGGCGCTGACGCTCCGGGGGGTTCGGGGTCTAATGACGGTGCCCCTGCCTGGGCATCCGCATGACCTCTTCCGATGCCTTCCCCTTCCTGCCCGCGCTCGCGCATCTGCCGGTGCGGGTCGCTGCCGCCGACGGCGCTTCCATGCGGTGGCAGGCGCGCGAGGACGCGCTGGCGGCCGAGGTGCCGGTCTCGCTGGTGTTCAACGGCATCGCCCACGCGGTGATGATGGCGACGCCGCGCGACCTGGAGGCCTTCGCGTTGGGCTTCGCGCTCAGCGAGGGCATCCTCGACGATGCGGCGCAGTGCTACGGCATCGAGGCGCGCGCGCTGGCCGCGGCCGAGGCCGGCCTGCCGCCGGGCGTGGACGCGGTCGAGGTGCGGCTGGAGGTGGCCACGCGCGCCTTCGCGCGGCTGAAGGAGCGGCGCCGCAGCCTGGTGGGCCGCACCGGCTGCGGCGTGTGCGGCGTCGAGAGCTTCGCCGGGCTGGACCTGGACCTGCCCTGGCGCCCGGCGCCTGCGTGGATCGGCCGCGTGGACCTGCCCACGGTGCTGCAGGCCTTCGGCCAGCTCGCGCCGCGCCAGGTGCTCAACGCCGAGGCCGGCGCCATCCACGCCGCCGCCTGGGCGTCCGCCGACGGCGCGCTCGCCGAGGTGCTGGAGGACGTCGGCCGCCACAACGCGCTGGACAAGCTCATCGGCCGGCTGGCGCGCGCCGGGCGCCTGGGCGAGCCCGGCTTCGTGCTGGTGACCAGCCGCGGCAGCCACGAACTGGTGCGCAAGTGCGCCCGCGTCGGCATCGCGGCGATGGCGACCATCTCGGCGCCCACGGCCATGGGCGTGCGCATGGCCGAGCTGTGCGGCCTGACGCTCTGGGGGCTGTGCCGCGCGCCGCGCGGGGTGCTGTATTCGGCCGGCGGCGCGGGGGCTTGAGGGCATGGCGGGCGTGCTCATCCGCTATCGTCCGCGACCATGAACACCTCCGCATTCCGCTTGGGCTGGCGCACCCTGCTGCGCGACCTGCGCGCCGGCGAGCTGCGCCTGGTCGTCGTCGCCGTGCTGCTGGCCGTGGCCGCGCTCACGGCGGTGGGCTTCTTCGCCGACCGGCTGCAGGGCGGCCTGCAGCGCGACGCGCGCCAGCTGCTCGGCGGCGACGCGGTGCTGGTGACCGACAACCCGACGCCGCCGGCCTTCGCGCAGCGCGCCGCCGCGCTCGGGCTGGAAGGCGCGATGACCTACACCTTCCCGACCATGGCGCGCGCGCCCGACGCGCAGGGCGGCGCCAGCCGGCTGGTGGCCTTCAAGGCGGTGGCGCCCGGCTATCCGCTGCGCGGCGCCCTGCAGGTGGCCGGCGGCGCCGACGGCGCGGGCGAGACCACGCGCGAGGTGCCCGCGCCCGGCCAGGCCTGGGCCGACGCATCGCTGCTCGCCGCGCTGGACCTGAAGGTCGGCGACACGCTGCTGCTGGGCGACGCGGGCCTGGTCGTCTCGCGCGTGATCGTGATCGAGCCCGACCGCGGCGCCGGCTTCATGAGCTTCGCGCCGCGCGTCATGGTCAACCAGGCCGACGTGCCGCGCACCGGGCTCGTGCAGCCGGCCAGCCGGGTCACCTACCGCTTCGCCGTGGCGGGCGGCGCGAAGGCGGTGAAGGCCTTCTCCGACGAGGCGGACGCCCTCATCAGGAAGGGCGAGCTGCGCGGCGCGCGCCTGGAATCCTTCGAGAGCGGCCGCCCCGAGATGCGCCAGACGCTGGACCGCGCCGGCAAGTTCCTCAACCTCGTCGCGCTGCTGGCCGCGCTGCTGTCGGCGGTGGCGGTGGCGCTGGCGGCGCGCGGCTTCGCGGCCCGGCACCTGGACGACTGCGCGATGCTGCGCGTGCTGGGCGAGAGCCAGCGCGCCATCGCCACCGCCTACATCGTGGAGTTCGCGCTGGTCGGCCTGGCGGCCAGCGCGCTCGGCGTGCTCGTGGGCTGGGGCGTGCACCACCTCTTCGTGCTGCTGCTGGCGGGCCTGGTGGAAACGGCGCTGCCGGCGCCCACGCTGTGGCCGGCCGCCTTCGGCGTCGGCGTCGGGCTGACGCTGCTGTCCGCCTTCGGCCTGCCGCCGGTGCTGCAGCTGGCCCGGGTGCCGCCGCTGCGCGTCATCCGGCGCGACGTGGGCGGGCTGCGGCCGGCCTCGGCGGCCGTGCTGGGCGTGGGCACGCTGGGCTTCGCGGCGCTGCTGCTGGCGGCCAGCAGCGACGTCAGGCTGGGCGGCATCGCGGTGGGCGGCTTCGCCGGCGCGGTGCTGCTGTTCGCATTGCTGGCGTGGGTGGCGGTCAGGCTGCTGCGCCGGCTGGTCAACGAGGCCACGGCGCCGCGCTGGCTGGTGCTGGCCACGCGCCAGATCTCGGCGCGGCCGGCGTATGCCATGGTGCAGGTCAGCAGCCTGGCGGTGGGGCTGCTGGCGCTGGTGCTGCTGGTGCTGCTGCGCACCGACCTGGTGGCCAGCTGGCGCCGCGCCACGCCGCCCGACGCGCCCAACCGCTTCGTCATCAACGTGATGCCCGACCAGGAAGAGGCCTTCCGCCAGGCGCTCAAGGACGCGGGCGTGGGCCGCTACGACTGGTACCCCATGTTCCGCGGCCGGCTGCTGGCCGTCAACGGCAAGCCGGTCTCGCCCGAGGACTACGCCGACGACCGCGCCAAGCGGCTGGTCGACCGCGAGTTCAACCTCAGCAACGCGGCCGACAAGCCGCCGCACAACGAGATCGAGCAGGGCGCCTGGAAGAGCGGCGAGGCCGGCAGCGTGAGCGTGGAGGAGGGCCTGATGGAGACGCTGGGCCTGAAGATGGGCGACCGGCTGAGCTTCGACATCGGCGGCATCCCGAGCGAGGCGCGCATCACCTCCACCCGCAAGGTGGACTGGGGCTCGATGCACGCCAACTTCTTCGTCATGTACCCGGTGGCGGCCATGCCGGCCGAGGTGCCCGTCACCTTCATGGGCGCCTTCCGCGCGCCGCAGACATGGCCCCCACGCTCCCCTGCTACGCGTGGTCCGCTGCCCCCCGAGGGGGCGCCTCCCATCTTGGGGCGGCCCGGCGATGGAAGTGCCGGCTTCGACAACGCGCTGGTGCGGCAGTTTCCCAACGTGACCAACGTGGACATGAGCGCCACCATCGCCCAGGTGCAGCGCGTGCTGGACCAGGTGATCCGCGCGGTGGAGTTCCTCTTCGGCTTCACGCTGGCGGCGGGCCTGGTGGTGCTGTTCGCCGCCGTCACCGCCACGCGCGAGGAGCGCGCCAGGGAGTTCGCCGTCATGCGCGCCGTCGGCGCCCGCGCCGCGCTGCTGCGCCGGGTGCAGCGGGCCGAGCTGGCCGGCGTGGGCCTGCTGGCCGGGCTGCTGGCGAGCATCGTCGCCTCGGTCATCGGCTGGGGCCTGGCGCGCTGGGTCTTCGAGTTCAGCTGGACCGCCTCGCCGCTGGTGCCGCTGGCCGGCGGCGTGGCCGGCGCGCTGCTGGCGCTGGGCGCCGGCTGGTGGGGCCTGCGCGAGGTGCTGCGCCGCCCGGTGGTGGCGACGCTGCGGCAGGCCGCGGAGTGAGCCGGGCCGGGTATCCCGTCATCGCCGATGCCTCCCTCCTGCACCGCGCTGCTATTGAAACAGTAGCTGCACGCAGGGGCCGGATGCGCCGCGCGCCTGCCACGCGCATCATCGAAGCCTGCTATCTTCGATGCACAAGCCCCGACGAACGAACAACCCCTGCAAGGAGCGCCCCATGGCTCGAGCCCACGCGTTTGCGTCCGCGCACAAGACCTTCAAGACCGCATCGGGCCGGGGCGGCAAGTACTGGTCGCTCAAGGCGCTGGCGAAGAAGTACCCCAACATCGAGAAGCTGCCGGTGTCCGTGCGCATCGTGCTGGAGTCGGTGCTGCGCAACTGCGACGGCCAGAAGGTGACGGCCGAGCACGTCGAGCAGGTGGCCAACTGGCAGCCCAACGCCGAGCGCGTGGACGAGATCCCCTTCGTCGTCACCCGCGTGGTGCTGCAGGACTTCACCGGCGTGCCGCTGCTGGCCGACCTGGCCGCCATGCGCAGCGTGGCCGCCAAGCTGGGCAAGTCGCCCAAGACGGTGGAGCCGCTGGTGCCGGTGGACCTGGTGGTGGACCACTCGGTCATGGTCGACCACTACGGCACCCCCAAGGCGCTGGACCTGAACATGAAGCTGGAATTCCAGCGCAACAACGAGCGCTACCAGTTCATGAAGTGGGGCATGCAGGCCTTCGACACCTTCGGCGTCACGCCGCCGGGCTTCGGCATCGTGCACCAGGTCAACCTCGAGTACCTGGCGCGCGGCGTCTACAAGTCGGCCGACGACCAGGCCGAGGTGCCGACCTGGTACCCCGACTCGCTGGTGGGCACCGACAGCCACACCACCATGATCAACGGCGTCGGCGTGGTGGGCTGGGGCGTGGGCGGCATCGAGGCCGAGGCCGCCATGCTTGGCCAGCCGGTGTACTTCCTCACGCCCGACGTGGTGGGCTTCGAGCTGACCGGCCAGCTGCGCGAGGGCGTGACGGCCACCGACCTGGTGCTCTACGTCACGCAGATCCTGCGCGGCGAGAAGGTGGTGGGCAAGTTCGTCGAGTTCTTCGGGCCCGGCGCCGCCTCCATCCCGGTGCCCGACCGCGCCACCATCGGCAACATGGCGCCCGAGTACGGCGCGACCATGGGCTTCTTCCCGGTGGACGAGAAGACCATCGCCTACTTCCGCGGCACCGGCCGCACCGAGGCCGAGATCGAGCGCTTCGAGGCCTACTACAAGGCCCAGGGCCTGTTCGGCATGCCGGCGCCGGGCGAGCTGAACTACACCAAGGTCGTGCGGCTCGACCTCTCCACCGTCACGCCCAGCCTGGCCGGCCCCAAGCGCCCGCAGGACCGCATCAACCTCGGCGACCTGGCCACGCGCTTCACCGAGCTGTACAGCAAGCCGGTGGAGGCCAACGGCTTCAACCAGCCCGTCGACAAGCTGCCGCAGCGCTTCGCGCTCGGCACGGGCGAGCCCCAGGTGAAGATCGGCAACGGCGACGTGCTCATCGCCGCCATCACGAGCTGCACCAACACTTCCAATCCCAGCGTGCTGCTGGCGGCCGGCCTGCTCGCCAAGAAGGCGGTGGAGGCGGGCCTCGCGGTCAAGCCGCACGTCAAGACCTCGCTGGCCCCGGGCTCGCGCATCGTCACCGAATACCTGCAGAAGACGGGCCTGCTGCCCTACCTGGAGAAGCTGGGCTTCTACCTGGCCGGCTACGGCTGCACCACCTGCATCGGCAACGCGGGCGACCTGGCGCCGGAGATCAACGAGGCCATCACCTCCAACGACCTGGTGTGCGCCGCCGTGCTCTCGGGCAACCGCAACTTCGAGGCGCGCATCCACCCGAACCTGAAGGCCAACTTCCTCGCCTCGCCGCCGCTGGTGGTGGCCTTCGCCATCGCCGGCAACGTGATGGTTGACCTGATGACCCAGCCGGTCGGCAAGGGCAAGGGCGGCAAGGACGTGTACCTGGGCGACATCTGGCCCAGCGCGGGCGAGGTCGACGAGCTGCAGCGCTTCGCCATGAACGCCAAGGCCTTCCGCCAGAACTACGGCCAGATCAAGGACAACCCCGGCAGGCTGTGGAGCAGCATCAAGGGCGTGACGGGCGACGTGTACGACTGGCCCACCTCCACCTACATCGCCGAGCCGCCTTTCTTCGACGGCTTCAGGCTGCAGCCGCACGCGGCGACATCCGAATCCGCGGGCTTCACCGGCGCGCGCGTCATGGCGCTGTTCGGCGACTCCATCACCACCGACCACATCTCGCCGGCCGGCTCCATCAAGGAAAGCTCGCCCGCCGGCCAGTGGCTCAAGGCGCACGGCGTGGGCAAGGCCGACTTCAACAGCTACGGCTCGCGCCGCGGCAACCACGAGGTGATGATGCGCGGCACCTTCGCCAACGTGCGCATCAAGAACCTGATGATCCCGCCCGGCCCCGACGGCTCGCGCGAGGAGGGCGGCGTCACGCTGTTCCAGCCCGGCAACGAGAAGATGTTCATCTACGACGCCGCGATGAAGTACATCGGCCAGGGCGTGCCGACCGTCATCTTCGCCGGCGAGGAGTACGGCACCGGCTCCAGCCGCGACTGGGCCGCCAAGGGCACGCAGCTGCTGGGCATCAAGGCCGTGGTGGCGCGCAGCTTCGAGCGCATCCACCGCGCCAACCTGGTCGGCATGGGCGTGCTGCCGCTGCAGTTCCGCGGCGCCGACTCGTGGCAGGGGCTGGGGCTGACGGGCGACGAGAAGATCGACGTCGTCATCAACGGCGAGCTGCGCGCGCAGATGGACGACGTGAAGCTGGTCATCCACCGCGCCGACGGCAGCCACCAGGAGGTGACGGCGCGCCTGCGCATCGACACGCCGATCGAGGTGGAGTACTACCGGCACGGGGGCATCCTGCCCTTCGTGCTGCGGCAGCTGCTGGCGGGCTGAGGCCCGGCCGCGCCCGCGGCGAGGCGCTCTCAGGCCACCTCGTCCCGCCGCGGCATGTCCGCCCCGCGCCGCGAGCAGGTGATGGAGGCCGCGCGCGCGCCGAAGCGCAGCAGCGCCGCCATCTGCTGCACGTCCAGCGCGTCCAGCCTGTCGGCCGACAGGGCCTCGTGCTCGGCCAGCCAGGTCAGCAGCGCGGCCTGGAAGGTGTCGCCGGCGCCCACGGTGTCGATCACGTCCACCAGCAGCGACTGCGCGGTGGCGTGGCCGCGGCGGTTCCAGGCCTCGCTGCCGGTGGCGCCGCGCGTCACGACGACCAGCCGCGCGCCCGCGTCCAGCCAGCGCGCGGCCACCTGGGCGGGCGATTCGTCGGGGTGGAGCAGGCCGAGGTCCTCGTCGCTCACCTTCACGACGTGGGCCCGCGCCGCCATCTCCTGCACCACGGCGCGCCAGCGGTCGAGGTCGGGCTCGACGTTCAGGCGCACGTTGGGGTCGTAGGCCACCAGGCGCCGCTCGCGCTCGCGCGCGGCCAGGCCGCGCAGGGCGCCGCCGACCGGCTCCGCGACCATCGCGTACGAGCCGAACTGCAGCACGCGCGCCTCGGCCGGCAGGGCGGGCAGGGCCGCTGCGTCGAGCAGGCGGTCGGCCGCGCCGTGGCCGTGGAAGGCATAGACCGGCACGCCGGTGTGGCCGACGGTGACGACGCTCAGCGTCGTCGGCGCCGGGCTGCGCACCACCAGCGCGGTGCCTACGCCCTCGTCGCGCAGCGACTGCATCAGCCGCTCGCCCGGCACGTCCTGCGACAGGCCGGCCAGGAACTGCACCGGCTGCCCCAGCCGGGCCAGGCCGATGGCGACGTTGAAGGGCGAGCCGCCCACGCGCGCGTCCAGCAGCAGCCCGGTGGGCGTGCTGTCGCGCACGTACACGTCCATCAGTGCTTCGCCGCAGACCACGAACATCGCGGGCGTCCTCTTCTTTCCGGGGTCAACGCGGCGCCTGCCAGCCCTTGTAGTCCTTCACGTTCTCGCGCGTGATGAGCGTGGAGGGCAGCAGCGTCATCTGCTGGGCGGGCTTCTTGCCGTTGAGCACGTCCTGGCCGATCTCCACCGCCTTCTGCGCGATCATGTACGGGTCCTGGCTGGCCGAGGCCTGCACCTGGGTGTCGCTCTTGAGCGCGGTCTCGATGTCGGGCGCGCCGTCGACCGAGGCGATGACGATGTTCTTGCGGTTCAGCTGCCGGGCCGCCAGGTCGCTGCCGATGGCCTGCGGGTCGTTGATGGTGAACACCGCGTCGATCTTCGGGAAGCGCGTCAGGTGGCTCTGCATCACGTTCAGGCCGCCCTCGCGCGAGCCCTTGGCATCCTGGTCGTCGGAGAGGACCTTGATGTCCGGCGCCTTCTTCAGCACCGACTTGCAGCCGTTCACGCGGTCGATCACGGCCGAGACCTGCGGGCCGTTCTGGATGATGACGTTGCCCTTGCCGCCGAGCTTGTCGACGATGTACTGGCAGGCGATCTCGCCGGCCTGCACGTTGTTGGTCTGCACCGTGGCGTCGGCGCCGCTGGCCGCCACGTCCACGCCCACCACCGCGATGCCGGCCTTCTTGGCCTTCACCAGCGCCGGCTCGATCGCCTTGGCATCGACCGCGTTGACCAGAATCAGGTTGACCCCCGCAGCGATGAAGCCGTCGATCTGCGAGAACTGCTTGTTCAGGTCGTAGTCGGCCGACAGTGCCGTGACCTTGGCATTGGGGTTGAGCTGCCTGACCTTGGCTTCGGCGCCCTTGGCCAGCGAGACGAAGAAGGGGTTGCCCATCGAGCCGAGCGTGATGCCCACGCTCTTGATCGGCTGATCGGCCTGCGCTGCGAGCGGCAGCGCGGCGGAGGCGGCCACGACGGCCAGGGCGACGAGGTGTTTGCGCATGAAGGTCTCCTTGAGTGAGCGCGTGGTGAGGTGAGCGGAAAAATGCCGGGGCGGCTCAGGTCCGCGCCGCGTCTTTGCGGCGGTAGCGGTCCAGCGCGACGGCGCCGATGATCACCAGGCCCTTGACGATGTACTGCCAGATGTCGGAGACGCCCATCAGGATCAGGCCGTTGGTCAGCACCGCGATGATCAGCGCGCCGATCAGGGTGCCGAGGATGGAGCCGGTGCCGCCCACCAGGCTGGTGCCGCCCAGCACCACCGCGGCGATGGCGTCCAGTTCGTAGGACACGCCCAGCGTGGTGCCGTTGGCGGCATACAGCCGCGCCGAGGCCATCACACCGCCCAGGCCCGAGAGCAGGCCCGACATGGCGTACACGAACAGCAGCACCGCCCACACCTTGATGCCGGCCAGGCGTGCCGCCTCGGCGTTGCCGCCCACCGAGTAGATGTTCAGCCCCAGCACCGTGCGGCGCAGGATGAACCACGCGAGCGCGATGACCGCGAAGGCGATGATCACCAGCCAGGGCACGCCGAGCAGGTCGCCGTTGCCGATGAAGGCGAAGGGCAGCTGCGGGTTGAACACCGTGTTGTCGCCGGCCAGCAGGCGGGCGATGCCGCGCACCGCGGTGAGCGAGCCCAGCGTCACGATGAAGGGCTGCAGCTTGACCCGCGAGATCAGCAGGCCGTTGACCAGGCCGAACAGCAGCCCGCAGGCCAGGCCGGCCACGATGCCGAGCATGCCCAGGCCGGGGAGGTTGGACACGATCATGGCGACCACGGCCGAGGCCGCCAGCATCGAGCCGACCGACAGGTCGATGCCGCCGGTGAGGATCACGAAGGTCATGCCGGCGGCCAGCACGATGTTGATCGAGGCCTGCTGCGTGACGATCGACAGGTTCTGCAGGCTGAAGAAGTTGTCGGTGGACAGGCCGAAGCCGATGGCCAGCAGCACCAGCACGGGCAGCATGCCCAGGGCGCGCAGGATTTCCCTGCCGCGGGCGCTGGCCGCGGGGCCGGTGGCGGGCACGGCGGCGGTGACGGGAGCGTTCATGGTGTGTCTCCTTGGGGCGTGTCGTTGTTCAGTGCAGCATGGGCGCGGGGTCCGGCGTGGCGGCGCCGGTGGCCAGGGCGACGATGTTTTCCTGCGTGATGGGCAGGGCGCTGCCGCCGCCCACCTCGCCGACCAGGCGGCCCTCGCGCATCACCACCACGCGGTCGCAGATGCCGACGATCTCGGGCAGCTCGCTGGAGATCACCAGCACCGCCATGCCGCGCCGCGCCAGTTCGTCGACCAGGCGGTAGATCTCGCTCTTGGCGCCGATGTCGACGCCGCGCGTGGGCTCGTCCAGGATCAGCACGCGCGGGCCCAGCTCCAGCAGGCGCGCCAGCAGCACCTTCTGCTGGTTGCCGCCCGAGAGCGAGCCGACGTTGACGCGCGGCGAGGCGACGCGGATGGCCAACTGGCGGATCGCGTCGGCCGCGCGCTGCGCCGCGCGCCGGCCGTCCATCACGCCGCCGGCCCTGGCATCGCGCGGGCTCACCATCACGTTGATGTTGTCGCGCACAGAAAGATCGAGGAACAGGCCGTTGCCCTTGCGGTCCTCGGTGAGGTAGAGGATGCCGTTGCGGATCGCGTCGCCGGGCCGGCGGATGTCCAGCACCTGGCCGCTGCCGTTGAGTTGCACCTCGCCGCCGCTGCGCTCGTCGGCGCCGAAGACCAGGCGCGCCAGCTCGGTGCGGCCGGCGCCGACCAGGCCCGCCAGGCCCAGCACCTCGCCCGCATGCAGCTGGAAGCTGCAGCCGCGCACGCGCCGGCCGTCGGCGATGTCGCGCACCGTCAGCGCCACCTCGCCGGTGTGCTGGCCGTGGTGCTCCTTGCGGTAGAAGCCCGAGAGGTCGCGCCCGACCATCATCTTCACCAGCCGGTCGCGCGACAGCTCGGCGCGGCTGAGCGTACCGACATAGGTGCCGTCGCGCAGCACCGTCACCTCGTCGGCCAGCTCGTCGATCTCGTCCATGCGGTGGCTGATGTAGAGGATCGCCAGGCCCTCGGCGCGCAGCCGGCGGATCAGCGCGAACAGGCGCTCCGTCTCGTGCGTCGACAGCGGCGTGGTGGGCTCGTCCATCACCAGGATGCGGCAGTCGAACTGCACCGCGCGGGCGATCTCCACCAGCTGGCGCTGCGCGATCGACAGCTGCGCGACGGGCGTGGCCGGGCCGAAGTCGGCGCCCAGCCGCTCCAGCGTGCCGGCGCAGGCGGCGGCCATGCCGGCGCGGTCGACCACCGCGCCCTTTTTCATCGGGCGGCCCATGAAGATGTTCTCGGCCACCGTGAGGTTGGGCGCCAGGCTCAGCTCCTGGTAGATGACGGAGACGCCGAGGTTCCTGGCGTCGATCGGCCCCTCGATGCGCGCCGGCTGGCCGCCGATGCGGATCTCGGCGCCGGGGTCGGGCCGGTAGGCGCCCGAGAGGATCTTCATCAGCGTGGATTTGCCCGCGCCGTTCTCGCCCATCAGCGCATGCACCTGGCCGGCGCGGGCCGTCAGCCGCACGTCCTGCAGCGCCTTGACGCCAGGGAAGGTCTTGGAAATGCCGCGCAGTTCGAGCAGCGGCGCGGCGTCGGAAGGCTCAGGCATCGGCGAACTCCTTGAAGGAAGGCTGCGCGGGCACCCGCGCGGAGGGGGCGGTGGAATAGCCGCGCAGCACGTCGGCGCGCGGGGAGAAGTGGAAGAACATCGGCAGGCTGGCCGCGCCGATGGCGCCGGCGTCGGCGCGGAAGCTCCCGCGCAGCAGGCGCGGCACCTGGCGCGACTCCGGCGCGATCTCGCGCAGGCCGCGCCCGGTGCGCTCGATCAAGGCGTCGATCAGGCCGGCGTCGATGTCGCAGTCGATCACCACGGCCGGCAGGTCCAGCACGGCCAGCGCGGCGCGCACGGCGGGCACCAGCGCGTCGGCGCAGTCGTCCAGCCACTCGCGCACCTCCGGGCCGCCGGCCCGCACCGTCGCCTCCAACTGCGCGTTGCCCTGGACCGCGGTGCCGCGAAAGCGCAGGTGGCGCGCCAGCGCGTTGAGCGAGGCGCGCGCCAGCAGGATGTCCCACCGGCCGCCGGGCGCAGGCGCCGAGGGCAGGGCACTCGGCGGCACCGGCATCAGGCCCAGGTCGGCCGCGTTGCCGGTGTGGCCGCGCAGGCTCTCGCCGCCCAGCACCGCGCCGGCGCCCAGGGCCGCGCCGACGTAGACATAGAGGTAGTCGTTCTCCTGCCGGCCGACGCCGAAGACCAGCTCGGCGATGGCGGCGGCGTTGCCGTCGTTCTCCTTGAACACCGGCATCTGCACGGCCTGCGCCAGCCGGTCGCCGAAGTCCACCTCGTCCCAGACGCGGAAGTCGGCCTCCAGGTCGAGCTGGCGCAGCCAGCTGCCCAGGTTGTAGGGCTGCGCCAGCCCCACGCCCGCCAGGCGCCGTCGCTGCGCGGGCGAGAGCTCGGCCAGCACGCGCCCCACGTCGGCGCGCACCAGCGCCAGCGCCTCGTCGGGGTGGGGCAGCAGCAGGTCGTGCGCCTCGCGCGCCAGGATGCGGCCGCCCAGGTCGATCAGCACCGTCTCGATGCTGGTGCGGTCCAGCCGCACGCCGATGCCATAGGCGCCCTGCGGGTTGATGCGGTACAGGCCGGCCGGCTGGCCGCGCTGGCCCTCGTGGCGGCGGCCGGCGGCCTCGATCAGGCCCGCTGCCTCCAGCGACTGGACGATGCGGCCCACCGCCGTGTGGGTCAGCTGCGCCCAGCGCGCCAGGTCGGCCTTCGACGCCTCGCCGGCACGGCGCAGCCGCTGCAGCAGCGAGCGCTCGTTGTACTGGCGCAGGTTGACCGAGTTGGTGCCGCGACCGGGGCCGGGGTGTCTCAAGGGACTGTCTCCTGAAGGCTGCCGGCAGGCGGCAGCAGTCATTAATTAATTCAAGTTGAATAAAGTTTAGGGGCAGGCCGGTACGCTGTTGCCAGGGTTTTCCCCAGCGACTGTCACCGCATGTGACGTGGCCGCAGCTCGAGGGTGCTGGGATACGCTCGTTTCTTCCGCCAGACGGGCGGCTACACCAAGGAGACGGGATGCAAGCGAGCGAGACCTTTCAGACCATCGGATCGGGGCCGCGCAAGGTGCTGTGCCTGAACGGCTGGTTCGGCCATGCGGGCGACTGGGGCCCCTTCGTCCGGAGCCTGGACGGCCAGGCCTTCACCTATGCCTTCATGGACTACCACGGCTACGGCCGGCGGCGCGGCAGCGGCGGCGAGTACACGATGGCGGAGATCGGCCGCGACGCGCTGGCGGTGGCCGACGCCCTGGGCTGGCAGCGCTTCTCGCTTGTCGGCCACTCGATGGGCGGTATGGCGGCGCAGCAGGTGCTGGCGGACGCGCCGGAGCGCGTGGAGGCGCTGGTCGGCATCAGCCCCGTGCCGGCCGGCGGCGTGCCCTTCGACGAGCAGGGCTGGGGGCTGTTCTCCAGCGCGGCGAAGGACCCGGGCGCACGCCGCGCCATCATCGACCTGACCACCGGCAACCGCCTCACGGGCACCTGGCTGGACGCGATGGTGAAGAACTCGCTCGCGCACTCGGACGAGGAGGCCTTCGCCGCCTACCTGACGGCGTGGGCGAAGACGTCCTTCGTCGAACGCATCCAGGGCAAGGCGCTGCCGGTGCTGGTGATCGCCGGCGAGCACGACCCGGCCCTGGGCGCCGAGACCTGCAAGGCCACCTGGCTGCAGCACTACCCGAATGCCACGCTGCAGGTCATGGCCAACGCTGGGCACTACGCCATGGAGGAAACGCCGGTGGCGCTGGCCAGCGCGGTGGAGGCGTTCCTGCGCCGGCTCTGATGTTTGCGACGCGTCTTTTCCACTTCAGCGAAGAGAGTGGCATCCGGCGGTTCGAGCCCCGTTCCGTTCGTCAGCCGACTCCGCGCGAGCCGGGCCGAGAGTGGCTCAACGGGCCGCTGGTCTGGGCCATCGCCGAGGAGCATCAGCGCCTTTACCTCTTTCCGCGGGATTGCCCCCGGATCGTGATCTGGCCGCAGTAAGGTTCGAGCCTGGCCGATCGCGATGCCTGGCTAGGCGGACTTCGGCCGGGCATGCAGACCGGGCGTTATGTAAAATGGGAGCATTTTTTAATTGTTTATGCTCCTATTCGGGCGAACCGACTATCATGCATCAGCACCATCCGGAAGGCAACCCATGACCATCGAAGAGTTCGACGCGGCGCTGTCCGCCCTCGGCTGGAAGAACTCCGACTTTTGCCGGATGACCGGCATGAATCGCAACGCCCCAAGCCGCTGGCGCAATGAGGGCGTGCGCATCCCCGAATGGGTGCCGAAGCATCTGGCCCTGCTGCTGGAGGTCAAGCGCCTGCATGCGGCCTACCTGGTGCCGCCCAAGGGCGATGCGTCGGCGCCTGCTGGCGATCCAGCCCCCGACGCATAATCCGCCATCCCATGGCCGCCCTCACCCCCGCCTACTTCGACGAGCGCAAGGCCGCTCAGGCTGCGGCCTACCTGCTGCATCGGGCGGGCGGGCGCCTGCCCGTCATCAAGCTCATCAAGCTGATGTATCTGGCCGAGCGGCTTTCGCTGCAGCGCTACGGCGAAACGCTGACCGGGGATCGTCTGGTGGCGATGCCGCATGGCCCCGTGCTGTCGCACACCTACGACCTGATCCAGGGGGCCTACGAGTCCTGCGCCAGTGGCTGGGATAGCTGGGTGGCGGATCGCGCCGGCCACGACGTGGAGCTGCGCGACCGCAGCCGCATCCGCTCGGCCGAAGAAGACCTGGCCGCACTGAGCGAAACCGACCTGGAAGTGTTGGCCGAGGTATGGGCGCAGTTCGGCCACTGGGACAAGTTCCGCCTGCGCGACTACACACACTCGGGCGCCTGCCCCGAATGGACGGACCCAAACGGCTCCATGCAGCCCATGCCCTATGCGCACGTGCTGCGCCAGCTCGGCTACGCGCCCGAGGACGCCACCGCCGTGGCCGCGCGCATCGCCGAGCGGCAGGCGCTGGCCGTCAGCATGGCGCATTGAGCGCGTGGGCACGGACTGGCAGCCCGGGCCCGGGCAAACGCTTCTGGTGCCATCGGGTCCAGCCGGCCAGCATCTGTTCGTGTTGATCCTCGGGCCGGCTGCGGTACCCGACCGGGGCAGCGCGCCGCACGTCGCCATGGTCAGCTTCACCACGCTGCGCTCAGGCGTTCCGCACGATGCGGCCTGTGTGGTGCAGGCGGGCGAGCATCCCTTCATCCGGCACGCCAGCTATGCCTACTATCGTGACGTGCGCATCGAGCCGGTGCCGCACGTCGCGGCCATGGTGCAGCGCGCCGCATGGCAGCCGCACACGCCCTGCAGCCCGGAACTGCTGGCCCGCCTGCGCCAGGGCGTGTGCGCCTCGCGCCTGGCCAGTCGCGAAGTGAAGCGGCTTTTCGACTGCCCATGAATCCAAAGGCGACGCCAATGAAGGACCGTATGACCGACCGAGGCTTGCCCCTACCTCGGTGGGAAGCGGACTTGATCGGCGATGAGCAGGACCTGTCACATCTGGTCAGCCACTTCACTGCCGATGATTGCTGCATCTACTTTGACGAGGTGGCCACTCAGACGCTGCTGGTGATTCCTGGATTCGCCCAAGACGCTGATGCAGAAGAAGTTCACGCCGCGGCAGCGGTTACCGCCCGGCAACTCTCCGGAGTTCTGCGAATAGCGCTCCGGTCAGTACACCCAGTGCGGATAGGTGGTGTGCAGCGCCGTTTGGAGGGTGGGCGTCGGTATATCTACGTCTCGATCCATGCTGAGGCTCGGGCAAGCGCCGAGTTCCACGCTGAAACTCTGATTCGGGGGGAAGACGGCCAATGGATTGTTCTGCCACCAGCGCCACCGGATACGGTCCTGTTCATGATGTTGGCATGTACAGACAGCACGGTGGCCAAAGCGATGCGATTCGTGACAGAGCCCGATGCAGATGCATGGACCGGCTTGTTCCGACTGTTCGAGCTGATTGCCCACGATCTTTATGCGCGCAAAACGAGCATTGAGGCCAAGGGCTGGGCAAGCAAGACGATGCAAAAGCGTTTCGAACACACTGCCAATTCCAGCGCAGCAGGTGATGCATCTCGCCACGGGTATGAAGACCGCCCACCACCCGGCAACCCGATGAGCATCGAGAACGCCCGCTCTTTCGTACAACAGATACTTCACGCATGGATGGCCGATAAGCTGAACCACAGTGGTTGACGCCGGCGTGGCCCTACGTGCACAATCCTTGCAACCCGAAAGGGCCGGTGCTTGAAAACACCTTTTCGATCAGCGGTGCAGCCTCCCCGTCAGTGAGGTTTTGTCACGTCTGGATTCTGGAAGTGCGCCCTGCGGCGGGCTTCCTGGCTTTCGGGCGGGATGGCCTCAGCGGCAACGCCTGGCGCACGTCTGATCGCGTGTTTTCAACATCCCGTCCACCTTCCCGCGCTTGAAAACGCGCCCGGTGGTTTCAAGTCTCGATCAGGAGCACGAAGCCATGACCACGGCCACTCCCCTCGCCAGCGCCCGCGCTGCGCACCCTTCGCCCGCTACGGGCGCCGCCGACCCCATCCAACTGCACGCCGAGGCGCACAACGCCCTGGCGATGGCGCTGCACTACATCCGCCAGCCGCAGGCCAACGTGCCCGGCGCCGCCCGCAAGGCGGTGCAGGCCCTGGCCGCGCTGCGGCGCCTCGATGCCGGCATGCAAGGGGGTGCAGCATGAGCGCCAACCGCGCCGCCGCTGCGCCCGTGTCCGCCAAGGGGTGGCCCATGGCTGAGAAGAAGTTCACCGTCGCGCAATACCGCAGCGTGCTGGAGCACATTGCCACGCGCGCCGGCGTGCTGCACCAACTGCTGCTGCTGATGCAGCGCGGCTTCGAAGGTGGGGACATGGATCGATACAACGTCTCCGTCGTGCTCGATGCGGCAGAGGCGCTGGCCTGCACCATCGGCGCGGTGGCGGATGACGCGTCAGGCGGCGGGGTGCGAGGCACCGCCGAGGAATGGCACTGCGGGGCGAGCTTCGCCGAGCGCGGCAAGGCGGGTGCGGCATGAGCGGGCCGACTCCGCAAAGCGCTGCCAGCCGCTGTCCGAGGTTCTTGAGGCCGCGCACGTGGGGTTCCAGCGCATCGTGCGAAGCGACGGGGTTGACGATGGGCCAGGGCATTCAGCACCCGACATTCCACCGCGCGCCAGCACTGAGAGGGGAAAACTGATGAGCGGCAAAAGCACCAATGAGGGCTGCATCATCACGCCGGAGTCCGGATGGACGCGCGACACCATGCAGGGGCATATGGCTTTCGAGGCCGGGCCGGCTGGCCGGCTGGTGCTGCTGCGCGACGTGGTGACGTGGTTGATGGGGCACCGCGAGATTCCATGCAGATACGCTGTGGATGCGGTGTGCGATGAGCTGGCCGTGGCCGGCGCGCAGGCGTGGCTCTACATCGCAAAGAGGGGCGACTTTGCCAAGCCGCTCGATGGTGCCCATTCCTTCGCAGCCCCTCCCATGGTGTTGGGGCTCGGCGGCGCAGCGGATACGGGCAGCCGCCTGACCGAGCCTGAGGACTGCGGCCTGTGTGGCGCGATGAAATGGATGCGCAATCACTGGGGCCGGTCCTCCTCGCCGACCAAGCGCCAGGGCCTGGGGCGGGACATGCTCGATTTGCTGTGCATCCGCATGGACAAGGCGCACGAGCTTTGGGACTGGGGCACGCTTGCCGGGGCCGAGGCCGGCGCAGCGGACGGATTCACGGGCACCACCTATGCCGATGTTCAGGCGTACCGCAAAGGAAACAAGGGCGCCCGATGGTGTGGTGCGCAACGCTCGCTTGTGAAGGAAGAGGTTGAGCGGCGCACCGCTTCCACTGTGGCGGAAGAACTTGGCATGAGCCGCGCCGCACTGAAGAAGCAAACCGATCAGGCGTGTGCCCGCTCGGCATTGCTGTCTCTGCGAGGCGCCTGACCTCCTGAAAACCCGGCTGCAGCCATGGTTGCACATGGCCCTGCCGCAGCGTGCTTTGTTCACTCGCGGCGCACGTGCATGAAGGGGTGTAGCCCCGGCTGCAACTCGACAGCACCGGGCTGCATTCCGAACACTGCCAGGCATGTTCAACAGCGCATGCAGGAGTGCAAGCCCGTGCAAGTAGTCCACCAAACCCGCCCTGTGGTCCCTCGGGACCGCCTGATTCGCCTCCCTGATGTGGAGGCTGCCACCGGATGCAAGAAGTCCACCATCTACATGCTGTTGCGCCAGGGCAAGTTTCCCAAGCCGGTGCGCCTCGCCGCCCGCATGGTGGCCTGGCCGGAGTCGGCCGTGCTGCAGTGGGTGCAGGACCAAATCGCCGCGGCCGGCGCCGATGAGGTGCACTCGTGAGTGCCGCCGGCAACACGCCGAGCGCCGCCACCCGTGCCGCCAATGACCATTCCCTGATGCTTCTCAATCTGGCCGTCGAATCCTTCGGCGGCTGGAGCAAGGTGCACGAGCACCCGGCGCAATACGTCCCGCTGGTCGTTGCCTGCATGCAGTCGTCATCCCGGCACCTGATCGCCGCTGAGCTGGCGCCCTCCATCGAATCGCTGGCCGAGCTGCTCGGGCTGGCGCTGGACGAATGATCTGATGCCGCCTGTCACGCCCGAGCTGATCCGCGCCGCCCTGGCGCACATCCCGGCCAACCTGCCGCGCGACGAGTGGGCGCGCGTCGGGATGGCGATCAAGAGCGAGTACCCCGACGACACCGGCCTGCAGCTCTTCACCGACTGGAGCGCCAGCGCCGAGGGCTACGACGCGGCCGCAACGCGCAGCACCTGGCGCAGCATCAAGGCCGGCGGCGGCGTGAAGATCGGCACGCTGCTGCACTTGGCGAAGGAACACGGCTTCACCATACCCAAGGCCGACCAGCCGGTGCCAGCCACCAGCGCCGCCGAGCTGGCGCAGCGCCAGCGTGAGCGCGACCAGCAGCGCCAGGCCGAGCGTGCCGCCGAGGCCGAGGCGCATGAGCTGGCCGCCGCCGAAGCGGCCGAGCTGTGGCAAGCCGCCAGCGACCACGGCGCCAGCGCCTACCTGGCCCGCAAGGCAGGGCCACGGCGCGCGCTACGGCACTGACGGCTGGCTTCTGGTGCCGCTGCGCGACGGCGAGGGCAAGCTGTGGAACGTGCAGCGCATCGCGCCCGAGAAGCCCGGCAACGGCAGCCCCGAAAAGCTGTTCCTCAAGGGCGGGCGCAAGTCGGGCCTGTGGCACCTGGTCGGGCCACTGACTGCGCCAACCGGCGCCGACGTGCTGCTGCTGGCCGAGGGCTACGCCACCGGCGCCAGCCTGCTGGAGGCCACGGGCCGGCCGGTGGCCATCGCCTTCGACGCCGGCAACCTGGTGCACGTGGCGCGCGCCCTACGCCAGCAACTGCCCATGGTGCGCATCGTGGTCTGCGGCGACGACGATGCGGCCACGCAGGCGCGCACCGGCCGCAACCCGGGCCGCGAGAAGGCCGAGGCGGCGGCGCGTGCCGTGCACGGCCTGGCCGTCTTTCCGCAGGGCCTGGCCGATGGCGCCAGCGACTTCAACGACCTGCACCAGTCGCAGGGCCTCGATGCCGTGCGCGGCCAGGTGGAGGCCGCCGTGTCGGCGCTGCTGGCGCGCCAGCCGGACGATGCAGCGCCAGCAGCGGCCGAGGAAGCCCCGGAAACGGCCGCAGGCCCGCCCGACGACGCGGGGGAAGGAAAAGCCCTGCTCACGCGCTCACGCAAGCGCCAGCGGCCCGCCAGCCGGCCCGAAGCGCCAGCCCTCGATGCGCCGCCGCCTGAAGATCCATTCACCTGCGACGCGCAAGGCGTGTGGCACCAAGGCCGCGACCGCGAGGGCAATCCCACGCGGCCGCTGTGGGTGTGCTCGCCCCTGACGGTGGCCGCCCGCACGCGCGATCAGGACGGCGGCGGCTGGGGCTACCTGCTGGAGTTCCCCGATCCGCTGGGCCGGGCCAAGCAATGGGCCATGCCGGCACGCATGCTCAGCGGCGACGGCGGCGAGTACCGGGCCGCGCTGCTGGGCATGGGGCTGCGCATCGGTGCTGGCGCCATGGCTCGCAACCGCCTGACCGAGTTCATCCAGACCCGCCAGCCCGCCGAGTTCGCCACGTGCACGGATCGGACCGGATGGCATGAAAGCGACGGCCAGGCCGTGTATGTGCTGCCGCACGAAACCATCGGCGACCAGCCGGAGCGCGTGGTGTATCAGGCCGAGTCGCCGATGGAAAACAACTACCGGCAACGCGGCGAGCTGGCCGCCTGGCGTGAGCGCGTGGCCGCACTGTGCGTCGGCAATTCGCGGCTGGTGTTCGCGGTGTCGTGCGCCTTCGCCGGGCCGCTGCTCAAGCCGGCCGGCATGGAAAACGGCGGCTTCCACCTGCGAAGCGGCAGCAGCGACGGCAAGACGACCGCGATGCGCGCGGCGGCCAGCGTGTACGGCCCACCCGGCTACATGCAGTTGTGGCGCAGCACGGACAACGCCTTGGAGACAACCGCCGCGGCGCACTGCGACTCCTTACTGATTCTGGATGAACTGGCGCAGGTTGAAGGCCGCATTGCCGGCTCGATCGCCTACATGCTGGGCAACGGCATGGGCAAGGCACGCGCGACCCGCGGCGCCGCGCCGCGCCCGCGCTTGACGTGGCGGCTGCTGTTCCTCAGCTCCGGCGAGCTGAGCCTCAGCGATCACATGGCCGCCGACCAGCAGCGCGTGCGCGCTGGGCAAGAGGTGCGCATGGCCGACATTCCAGCCGATGCCGGCGCCGGCCTGGGCGCCTTCGAGAACATCCGTGACTTCGCGGGCGGCTCGGCCTTCGCACTGCACCTGACGCGCGAGGCCGCGCGCTGCTACGGCACGGCGGGCCATGCTTGGCTGGCGTGGGTTTGCGAGCATTCGAGCGGCCTGGGCACACGCGCCCGCAAGGCCATGAGCGAGCTGGCGCACGCCTGGGTGCCGCGTGGCGCCGCCGGCCAGGTGGAGCGCGTGGCGGCACGCTTCGCCCTGGTGGCGGTGGCTGGCGCCATGGCGACCGAGGCGGGCCTGACGGGCTGGCCCGAGGGCGAGGCCGAGCGCGCGGCCCGTGCGTGCTTCGACGCCTGGCTGCGGGCGCGTGGCGGCGCCGGCAATGGCGAGGTGTCGGCCATGTTGCGCCAGGCCCGCCGCTTCTTCGAGCTGAACGGCGAAGGCCGCTTCACCTGGTGGCATCGCGCCGCCGACGACCACAACGCCAAGACGCTGATGCGTGCTGGCTTCCGGCGCATGGTGGGCGAGGACGGCAAGCCCATCAAGAGCAACGGCGACCACCAGCGGGAGTATGGCGAGCGCATGCAGCCGGCCGATGGTGAGACTGTCAGCGTGGAGTACTTCGTGTTGCCCGAGGTCTTCCGCTCCGAGGTGTGCCAGGGCTTTGACTATCAGGCCGTGTGCCGCGCCCTGCTGGAGCGTGGCTGCCTCCTGCCCGACAAGGGCCGAGGCTTCGACTGCAAGCCCCGCCTACCGGGCATCGGCCCCACGGCCTGCTATCGCATCTCCAGCGAGCTGATGGCGCTGGACCTGTGACGCACTGACGTGCAGCCCTGCGCCCTGCACGCAGGGCAGGCGGCGGCGGGCCGAAGGGCGGCGGTGAGGGAACCTGTCCGCGCGCCTGGTGGCGCCTGGGTGCTGCTTCCATGGCAAGCATCGGGCCTGCCACTGCCCGGCCCCTATCGGCGGATTCCGGCCGCTTTTGTTACAAGTTCGTGCGCATGCATGTGCACACCCAAAATCAAGGGTTTACCCTTGCTCGCGCTGCTCGCCCTTTGGTTTGTGTGCAGTTTTCCGCGTTTTCTGCACCATCTGGCCGAATTTGTCCTCACTGTCCTCACGGCCCCTCCGACCCGTGAGGACACGTAAGTCATTGATTTCATTCATTGTCCTCACTGTCCTCACTGTCCTCACGCAAAAAAGCGATACCCGAGGGCGCAAGCATGCAGCGAAGCGCGTGAGTCGGCCTGTTTTGTTACATGTCGGCGCGCGCCGGGCTGGGGGGGGTGGCCTCAATTTCCCCGGCCCGCTTCCCTTGGAAACCGCGCCCCATCGCATGCACGGAAAAAATCCTTCTGACGGGAATTCAAATCATGCATGCGCACTGACTGGGCCAGGCGGGGGCGGGTGAAAAGTCCAGATCGCTCCGCGCCGGAAGCCGGCGTTCCAGTATGAGCGCGTGCCTGGACCCGGTAGCCCGCGCATGCTGAAGGGCGCCGTATGATCGGCAACATGCCGTGCAGCAACACCAAGACGGGGGAACAAATGGGGGAACAAATTCGCTGGGATCATGAGAAATCCCAGTATCCATGCGGGTTTTCGGCCATCATTCAATAGACCCCAGCTTGCCGATGGAAATCCAGGAATTGCTCTACCGCCAGGGCTTCGGCACGCGGCGCATCTGTGCCGGCCTGGTCCAGCAGGGACACGTGAGTGTCGAGGGCGCCACGCTGACCGACGCCGCTGCCGAGGTCGATGCACGCGAAGGTCTGGCCTTCGCGGTGCGCGGCGAGGCCTGGGCCTACCACGCCAAGGCTTACATCATGCTGCACAAGCCGGCCGGCACGGAATGCTCGCAGCGCCCCTCGGCCTGGCCCGGCGTTTACACCCTGCTGCCGGCGCCGCTGCGCCAGCGGCCCGGCAAGGGCGGGACGGACGGCGTCCAGGCGATCGGCCGGCTGGACCAGGACACCACGGGCCTGCTGCTGCTCAGCGACGACGGCATTTTCATCCACCGCATGAGTTCGCCAAAGCACCATGTTCCGAAGGTCTACGAGGTGCATGGCGCCCATGCCTTCACGCCGGAGCAGATGCGGCGGCTGCTTGACGGCGTGGCGCTGGACGACGACCCGCGACCCGTGCGCGCCGCGGCGGCGGCCCTGGTTTCGACGCATCACCTGCGTCTGACCCTGACCGAGGGCAGGTACCACCAGGTCAAGCGCATGGTGGCGGCGGTGGGCAACCGCGTGGCCGGCCTGCACCGCAGCCGCATCGGCGGGCTGGATCTGCCAGCCGACCTGGCGCCGGGTCAGTGGCGCTGGCTGGACGACGCCGAACTGGATGGATTGCGCAAGGCGTGATCTTTCCGGGCGCGCCGCCTGCGCTCCGTCAACGGGGGGTGGCGCCAGGGCGTTAAGCGGTCGAAAGTCATTTCGTGCGGGAGCTGTTTTGCCCAGATTGTCGAAGTGGGCCGCTATCCAGGCGGCCCTTTTGCTGTTGTTCGGTGCGGCGTCGGTCCAGGCGGCGCTTGGCCCGACGCCCCCGCCGCTGTTCGTCCTCAATTCGCTGGACGCTTCGGTCAGCCTGATCGACCCGGCCACCTGGGCCGAGAGTGCGCGCGTCGCGGTGGGCAAGGAGCCGCACCACATCTACCTGACGCCGGACGAGAAGTCCGTCATCGTCGCCAATTCGGCCGGCGATTCGCTCACTTTCTTCGACCCGCGCACCGGCGGGATTCAGCGCACGGTCTACGGCATCATCGATCCGTACCAGTTGCAGTTCTCGCCCGACATGAAGTGGTTCGTGACGGCCGGCAACCGGCTCAACCACGTCGACGTCTACCACTGGGACGGCAGGAACCTGCAGCTGGCCGGGCGCATCCCCACCGGCAAGACGCCCAGCCATATCTGGATCGACCACACCAGCACGCTGGCCTACGTGACCATGCAGGACAGCGACGAACTGGTCGCCATCGACCTGCCGACCCAGACCATCCGCTGGCGCACGCCCACCGGCCCGATGCCGGCGGACATCTACGGCGTTCACGACGACCGTACGCTGCTGGTGGGCCTGACGGGCGGCGACGGCGTGCAGGTCTTCGACGTGGCCGGCAAGGCGCCGAAGCTGATCGGCAAGATCCCCACCGGCAAGGGCGCGCACGCCTTCCGCAGCGCGGGCGACGGCAAGTCGGTCTTCGTGAGCAACCGGGTGGCCAACAGCATCAGCCGCATCGACATCGCGACGCTCGTCGTGAGCGCCACCTACCCCGTGCCAGGCGGGCCGGACTGCATGGACGTCTCGGCCGATGGCCGGACGCTGTACGCGACCTCGCGCTGGGCCAAGAAGCTCAGCGTGGTGGACCTGGCGGCGGGCAAGGTGGTGCGCACGGTCAGCGTCGGCCGTTCGCCGCATGGCGTGTGGACCCTCGATCATGCGCGCCGTCGCTGACCTCCCGCGCCCGCTGGCGGCCGCGGCGCTGTGCGTGGCGGCCGCGCTGCCCCTGGGCGCCGGCGCGCAGGAGCACTGCGACAGGCCGGTCTACCTGACCTTCGACACCGGCCACATGGGCATCGCGCCGCTGGTGGCCGAGGTGCTGAAGCGCCAGCATGTGCGCGTGACCTTCTTCGCCGCCGCCGAGCGCACGCAGGACGGCGGCGACAGCCTGGACAGCCACTGGGCGCCGTGGTGGAAGGCCAGGGCGGCCGAGGGCCACGAGTTCGCCTCCCACACCTACGACCACGCCTACTGGCGCGGCGACGAGAAGTCGATCGCACCGCGCTTCCGCATTCAGCCCTCGGCGGGCGCCTTCGCCGGCCGCACCTTCACCTGGAGCGCGACCCAGTACTGCGAGAACATCACCCGGGCGGCCGACCGGCTGGAGCAGATCACTGGCAAGAAGCCGCTGCCCCTCTTCCGCGCGCCGGGCGGCAAGACCTCGCCGCGCCTGCTGGCGGCCGCCCGGCAGTGCGGCTACGCGTACGTGGGCTGGTCGCCGGCCGGCTTCCTGGGCGATGAACTGCCCAGTGACAAGTTCCCCAACGACAGGCTGCTGGCCCAGGCGCTGGAGCGCATCCGGCCGGGCGACGTCCTGCTGGCGCACCTGGGCATCTGGTCGCGCCAGGATCCGTGGGCACCGGCCGACCTGGAGCCGCTGATCGTGGGGCTGAAGGCGCGCGGCTTCTGCTTCCGCACGCTGCGCGAGCATCCGGACTACGCGGCCTGGATCGCCGCCCATCCCTGAGCGCCCATGATCGAGTGGCTCACCGACCTGTTCGCCCTCGGGCAGCAGTGGCTGTTCGAAGCGGTGGTGCAGCCGCTGGTCTATGCCATCGGCCTGGGCGGCTGGACGGAGGACGCCTTCGACGCCACCGGCTGGCTGCTGGTGGGCGTGATCCAGATCGCCGTCCTGCTGGCCGTCATCGGCCCGCTGGAGCGCTGGCGCCCGGTGGAGCCGGTGCGCGACCGCCAGGCAGTGCGGGTGGACGTGATCTACACGCTCGTCCACCGGCTCGGGCTGTTCCGGCTGGCGCTGTTCTTCTTCGTCACGCCGCTGTTCGACGCCGTGCTCGGCTGGGTGCGCGGCCACGGCTGGGGCACGCTGCATCTGGACGAACTCCGGCCGGGCCTGACGGACATCCCCTGGGTCGCCTTCGCGCTCTACCTGGTGGTGCTGGACTTCGTCGAGTACCTCATCCACTGCGGGCAGCACCACTTCGAGTGGTGGTGGCGCCTGCACGCGCTGCACCACTCGCAGCGGCAGATGACCATGTGGAGCGACGACCGGAACCACCTGCTGGACGACCTGATCCACGACGCGATCATCGTCGCGGTGGCCCAGTTCATCGGCGTGGCGCCGGGGCAGTTCATCGCCGTGGTCGCCCTCATGCAGCTCTCGCAGAGCCTGCAGCATGCCAACCTGCGCCTCGCCTTCGGCCGGCTGGGCGAGCGGCTGTGGATCAGTCCGCGCTTCCACCGCGTCCACCATGCCATCGGCCTGGGGCACGAGGCCGCGCCGCGTGCCGGCGAGGCCCGGCCCCGGCTCGGCGGCCACAACTTCGGCGTGCTGCTGCCGTGGTGGGACATGCTCTTTCGCAGCGCCGATTTCTCGGACCGCTACGAACCCACCGGCATCCGCGACCAGGTCGAGCCCGACGCGCAGGGGCGCGTGCGCGACTACGGCCGCGGCTTCTGGGCGCAGCAGTGGCTGGGGCTGAAACGGCTGGCGGGCCGGGCCTGAGCGCCGTTGCGGCGCAGGTATGCTCCGCGGATGCGCCTGCTGCTCGACTCCTTCTGGCGTGCCGTCGCCTACTGCCTGCACCCCCGCGTCATCGTCCTGTCGCTGCTGCCGCTGGCGCTGATGGTCGCGCTGGCCCTGGGGCTGGCCTGGCTGTACTGGGACGCCGCCGTCGCCTGGACGCACCAGGCCCTGGACGCCTGGCCGCTGCTGGCCGGTTTCTGGGGCTGGCTGCAGGGCCTGTTCTCCGGCGACGTGCGCAACGTCCTCGCGCCGCTGGTGGTGGTGTTGGCGGCCACGCCGGTGATCGTGCTGCTGTGCCTGGTCGTGGTGGCCGCCTTCATGGCGCCGGCGCTGACCCGGCTGGTGGGCGAGCGGCGCTTTCCGACGCTGCAGCGCAAGCAGGGCGCCTCCTTCATCGGCAGCATGCTGCGCTCGATCGGCCTGACCCTCATGGCACTGGTCGCGCTGGTGGTGTCGATGCCGCTGTGGCTGATCCCGCCGCTGGTGCTGGTGCTGCCGCCGCTCATCTGGGGCTGGCTCACGGCCCGCGTGATGAGCTACGACGCGCTCGCCGAGCATGCCAACCGCGAGGAACGCGAGACGCTGCTGCGCATGCACCGCTGGCCGCTGCTGGGCATCGGCGTGCTGTGCGGCCTGCTGGGCGCGGCGCCGAGCATCGTCTGGGCTTCCGGCCTGCTGTTCGCCGCCGCGTTCTTCCTGCTCGTTCCGCTGGCGATCTGGATCTACACGCTGGTGTTCGCTTTCTCCGCGCTGTGGTTCGCGCACTACGGGCTGGCGGCGCTGCAGGCGCTGCGCGCGGCCCGCGATGGCGAAGCCGCACCCGTGATCGAGCTTCTCCCGGCATCGTCCACCCCTGAACGTATGGAAGGATCGTCCCATGGATCGCAGATCGACACTCCTTAACTTGGTGGCGGCCCTGCCGCTGGCGGCGGGCCTGCTGCGCCCGGCCTGGGCGGGCGGCTTCGTCGATCCGGCCTGGTCGCTGGAAGGCGGCTGGCTGGTGTCGCTGGGCGACGGCTCGCGTGACCGCTTCCTGCTGCTGTCCGGCGTGCGCAAGGACGGCGACCGACTGTTGGCTGATCAGGCGATCTACGGCTACCTCGACGGCAAAGGCAAACCGGCGCGTGACTGGCAGGCCGTGTTGGTGGGCGATACGCTGCAGGTGCAGTTCCTCACCCCGGCCGACAGCCGAGTTTCGGTGTCGTTGCAGGTGGATCAGGAAGCGGCCGAGGGTCACCTCGAGAATGCGCACGGCAAGGCCAAGCCTGTGCGCATGACCCGTGTATCGGAAGAGGAACTGGCCGAATTGCGCGCCAGCGGCCAAGCCGCCAAGCGCATGCCCGTGCTGCGGCACGATTCGAGCATTGTGCTGCTGTATGTGGGCGCCCGCGACTGTATCTTCTGCATGGGTTATGAACTGGATTATTTCGGCCGTAAGAACCTCATGGCCGAGAAACTGCCCGAGTTCTCCGACATCAGCTACGTCCAGGTCAAGGTGCCATCGCACCGCGGCGTGAACTTGAACGGCGAGTTGCCAGCCGCGCTGGCGCCGCTGGCTCAGCCAGGGCCGAACGGGAAGAAGCCAGTGCTCAGTCCGCACGGCACGCCCTATTTCGCCCTGGTGGTGGATCAACAAGTCGTGGCCCACGTACATGGGGTGTCCAGTTTCGAGACGCATGTGATTCCCCTGATCCAGCAGGCCGTCCAGCGGCGGCGCCAGGCCGCATGAGCCCTGCAACGCCACCGAACTCGCCCTTCGGCCTGATCATCGTCGGCGACGAGATCCTCTCCGGCAAGCGCGCCGACAAGCACCTGCCCAAGGTGATCGAACTGCTCGCCGCACGCGGTCTGCCTCTGGCCTGGGCCGAATACGTGGGCGACGAGCCTGCGCGCATCACGGCCACGCTGCGGCGCGCCTTCGCCTCGGGCGACGTGGTCTTCTGCACCGGCGGCATCGGCGCCACGCCCGACGACCACACCCGCCAGTGCGCCGCCGCCGCCCTGGGGGTGTCGTTGGCGCTGCACCCCGAGGCCGAAGCGCTGATCCGCGAGCGCATGCAGGACACGGCACGCGAGCAGGGCGTGCCCTACGAACCCGACCGGTCCGACAACATCCATCGGCTGAACATGGGCGTCTTCCCGGCCGGTGCGTCCATCATTCCCAACCCGTACAACAAGATTCCCGGCTTCAGCGTGGGGGACGTGCACTTCGTCCCCGGCTTCCCGGTCATGGCCTGGCCGATGATCGAATGGGTGCTCGACACCCGCTACACGCACTGGCGCCGGCCGGCCGGCGTGAGCGAGCGCTCGGTGATCGTTTTCGGTGCGATGGAAGCGAGCCTCACGCCGCTGATGCAGGCGGTGGAGCGGGAGCATCCCGGCATCAAGGTGTTCAGCCTTCCCAGCGTGGATCATCCGCAGCATGGAAGGCACATCGAACTGGGCGTCAAGGGCGCACCGGGGCGCCTCGAGGCCGCCTATGCGCAGCTGCGCAGGGGCCTGCATACATTTGGCGCGCAAATCGGCCCCGAATTGGTGCGATAGAAAATCAAGCACATGAATGGTGCGTTCGCGGCGCTGGCGCGGCATTGAGTCCGCCTGGGGAACATGCTGCGATACTGGTCGGCCACGCCTCGCAATGGCATAGAAACTGCATCCGCCCCCACTGCTTTCCCTCAAAACCCATCCATCCAAACCAGGAGAAACCTGATGGCCAAGACCGTCGCCGACGTCATGAAACTCGTCAAGGAGAACGAGGTCAAATTCGTCGACTTCCGATTCACCGACACCCGCGGCAAGGAGCAGCACGTCACGGTGCCGGTGTCGCACTTCGACGAAGACAAGTTCAGCTCGGGCCATGCGTTCGACGGTTCCTCCATCGCCGGCTGGAAGGGCATCGAGGCCTCCGACATGCTGCTGATGCCCGACCCCGGCACCGCCGTGGTCGACCCCTTCTTCGAGGAAACCACCCTCAACCTGACCTGCGACGTGCTGGAGCCCGCCGACGGCAAGCCCTACGACCGCGACCCGCGCTCCATCGCCAAGAAGGCCGAGGCCTACCTCAAGGCCTCCGGCCTGGGCGACACCGCTTTCTTCGGCCCCGAGCCCGAGTTCTTCATCTTCGACGACGTGCGCTGGCAGTCGGACATGTCGGGCAGTTTCGTCAAGATCGACGTGGACGAAGCGCCCTGGAACACCGGCAAGAAGTACGAGAGCGGCAACAGCGGCCACCGTCCCGCCGTCAAGGGCGGTTACTTCCCCGTGCCCCCGGTCGACAGCAGCCAGGACATTCGCGCCGAGATTTCGCTGGTGCTCGAATCGCTGGGCATCCCGGTCGAGGTGTTCCACCACGAGGTGGCGGGCGCCGGCCAGAACGAGATCGGCACCAAGTTCAGCACGCTGGTGGAGCGCGCCGACTGGACGCAGAAGCTCAAGTACGTGATCTGGAACGTCTGTCATGCCTACGGCAAGACGGCCACCTTCATGCCCAAGCCGATCCAGGGCGACAACGGTTCCGGCATGCACGTGCACCAGTCGGTCTGGAAGGATGGCAAGAACCTGTTCGCCGGAGACGGCTACGCCGGCCTGTCGGACTTCGCGCTCTACTACATCGGCGGCATCATCAAGCACGCCCGCGCGCTCAACGCGATCACCAACCCCGGCACCAACAGCTACAAGCGCCTGGTGCCCGGCTTCGAGGCGCCGGTGAAGCTGGCCTATTCGGCCAAGAACCGGTCGGCCTCGATCCGCATCCCCTTCGTGAGCAACCCCAAGGCGCGCCGCATCGAGGCCCGCTTCCCCGATCCGCTGGCCAATCCCTACCTGGCTTTCTCGGCCCTGCTGATGGCCGGCCTGGACGGCGTGGAGAACAAAATCCACCCGGGCGAAGCCGCCACCAAGGACCTGTACCACCTGCCGCCGGAGGAGGACGCGCTGGTGCCCACCGTCTGCCACAGCCTCGATCAGGCGCTGGAGTACCTGGACAAGGGCCGCGGCTTCCTGACCAAGGGCGGCGTGTTCACCGACGCTTTCATCGACGCCTACATCGAGCTGAAGATGCAGGAAGTGACGCGCTTCCGCATGGCACCGCATCCGGTCGAATTCGACATGTACTATTCGCTGTAAGCCCTCACGGGGCCGGCGTGGCGAAAGGGCGGCTTCGGCCGTCCTTTTTGCTTTGGCGGGAGCCGCCTGGCTTGGCCGCGTCTCGAATCGTAAGAAAATGCAAGCCTTCTGCTGCGATCGCCCTGGACCATGAAGACTGTTCCTTTTTCCGCCTTGCTCATCGCCACGGTGCTGACCGGCGCCGCAGTCCAGGCGCAGGACCGCGTCTGGCGCTGCGGCAACGAATACACCAACAACACCGCCGACGCGCAACGGCGCGGCTGCAAGCCGGTCGAAGGCGGCAATGTCACCATCGTGCGGGGCGTGCGTGCGACAGCCTCGTCGTCTTCCACGGAGGGCGGGTCGCGCGCCCAGGGAGGCCCGCGGGTCGACAGCGCCGAGCAGCGCCAGCGCGACAGCGATGCCCGCGCCGTGCTGGAGACCGAGCTGAAGAAGGCCCAGGCGCGCCAGGCCGAGCTGACGAAGGAATACAACAACGGCGAGCCCGAGAAGCAGGGCAGTGAGGCCAGGAACTACCAGAAGTACCTGGACCGGGTGGCCGACATGAAGGCGCAGATCGACCGCACCCAGAGCGACATCGACGGCCTGGAACGCGAGTTGAGCCGCCTGCCGGCCAGTCCCTGATGGCCTTCGGCAAGCCGGCGGCGCCGGCCCGGCGCTTTCAGCCCTTCGACCTGCTGGCGACGCTGATCGCGGTGGTCCGCGAGGACGGCCGTCTGCTTTTCGCCAATTCGGCGCTGGAGGACGCGCTGGGCATCTCGCGCCGCACGCTGGAGGGCAGCCCCTTCGGGGTCTGCTTCCAGGAGCCCGGCGTGCTGGCCACCGCCATCGACGGCGTGTGCAGCAACGACTTCGCGACACTGCGCTACGAGGCCTACCTGCGCCGCGGCACGCAGGAGCCGCTGCCGGTGCAGGTGACGCTGGCGCAGACCGACCGCAAGGGCGAGATCGTGGTCGAGATGTCGCCGCAGGAGCAGCAGGTGCGCCACGACCGCGAGGAGCGCCTGCTGGACCAGGCGCAGGCCAACAAGGAACTGATCCGCAACCTCGCGCACGAGATCAAGAACCCGCTGGGCGGCATCCGCGGCGCGGCGCAGCTGCTGCAGATGGAGGTTGAGTCGCGCGACCTGGTCGAGTACACGCAGGTGATCATTCACGAGGCCGACCGGCTGCAGACGCTGGTCGACCGCCTGCTCGCGCCGCACCGCCGGCCGCACGTGGTGGGCGACGTGAACATCCACGAGGTGATCGAGCGCGTGCGCTCGGTGCTGCTGGCGGAGTTCCCGCACGACCTGGAGATCGACCGCGATTTCGATCCCTCGATTCCCGAGTTCCGCGGCGATCGGGAGCAACTCATCCAGGCGATCCTGAACATCGCGCACAACGCCGCGCAGGCGCTGGCCGAGCGGCGCGAGGCGGGCGACGCGAAGATCATCTTCCGCACGCGTATCGTGCGGAAGGTGATCCTCAACAAGCAGTGGTGGCGACTGGCACTGGAATTGCATGTCATCGACAACGGCCCCGGTGTGCCGGACAGCCTCAAGGACCGCATCTTCTATCCGCTGGTGTCGGGCCGGGAGAGCGGGACCGGACTCGGGCTGACGCTGGCGCAGACCTTCGTTCAAACGCATCATGGCGTGATCGAGTGCGACAGCCAGCCCGGCCGGACCGATTTCAAGATAGTGATACCGCTGCCCTAGCAGGAAGGACGACAAGGAGCTGCATGAAGCCGATCTGGATAGTGGACGACGACCAATCGATACGCTTCGTGCTCGAGAAGGCTCTCCTGCGTGAAGACCTGCCCACGCGCAGCTTCACCAACACGCGCGAGGTGCTGGCCGCGCTGGAGGCCGCCAACGACGACGAGATGCAGGGCCCGCAGGTCCTCGTCAGCGACATCCGCATGCCCGGCGGCTCCGGCCTGGATCTGCTGGACAAGATCAAGGCCAAGCACCCCGGCCTGCCGGTCATCATCATGACCGCCTTCTCCGACCTGGACAGCGCCGTTTCGGCCTTCCAGGGCGGCGCCTTCGAATACCTGCCCAAGCCCTTCGACCTGCCGCGCGCGGTCGAGCTGATCCGCCGCGCCGTCGACGAGAGCCAGCGCGAGGAGGTGGCCGAGGAGCGCATGCAGGCCGCGCCCGAGATGCTGGGCCAGGCGCCGGCGATGCAGGACGTGTTCCGCGCCATCGGCCGGCTGTCGCAGAGCAACGTCACCGTACTCATCACCGGCGAGTCGGGCTCGGGCAAGGAACTGGTGGCGCGTGCGCTGCACAAGCACTCGCCGCGCGCCAGCGGTCCCTTCATCGCCATCAACACCGCGGCCATCCCGAAGGACCTGCTGGAGTCCGAGCTGTTCGGCCACGAGCGCGGCGCCTTCACCGGCGCGCAGACCATGCGGCGCGGCCGCTTCGAGCAGGCCGAGGGCGGCACGCTGTTCCTCGACGAGATCGGCGACATGCCCTTCGACCTGCAGACGCGCCTGCTGCGCGTGCTCAGCGACGGGCACTTCTACCGCGTGGGCGGGCACAACGCCGTGAAGGCCAACGTGCGCGTGATCGCCGCCACCCACCAGGACCTGGAGCAGCGCGTCAAGCAGGGCGCCTTCCGCGAGGACCTGTTCCATCGCCTCAACGTCATCCGCCTGCGCCTGCCGGCGCTGCGCGAGCGCAAGGAGGACGTGCCTTCGCTGGCGCGCCACTTCCTGCAGCAAAGCGCCAAGCAGCTGGGCGTGGAGCCCAAGCGCATCTCCGACGCCGCGCTGGCGCAGCTGTCGGCCTTCGGCTTCCCCGGCAACGTGCGGCAGCTGGAGAACATCTGCCACTGGCTGACGGTGATGGCGCCGGCCCAGTTGATCGAGCCCAAGGACCTGCCGCCGGAAGTGATGACGCGGCCAGCGGCCGAACCTGCCGCGCTTCCCGCCGTTCCGGCCGCGGCCGCCGAGGCAGGCGAGCCCGTGGCGGCGCCCGCCGCCACACCGCCGGCGAGCGTGCCGGTTCACGC
>JASGDG010000144.1:0-5493 GCA_047607325.1 Xenophilus sp.
ACCACCATGCACGGCCTGATCATGGTGTTCGGCGCCATCATGCCGGCCTTCGTGGGCTTCGCGAACTGGATGATTCCGCTGCAGATCGGCGCTTCCGACATGGCCTTCGCGCGGATGAACAACTTCAGCTTCTGGCTGATGATCCCCGCCGCAGTCATGCTGGTGGCCTCGTTCTTCATGCCCGGCGGCGCCCCCGCCGCGGGCTGGACGCTCTATGCGCCGCTGACGCTGCAGATGGGCCCGTCGATGGATGCCGGCATCTTCGCCATGCACATCCTGGGCGCCAGCTCGATCATGGGCTCGATCAACATCATCGTCACCATCCTCAACATGCGCGCCCCCGGCATGACGCTGATGAAGATGCCGATGTTCTGCTGGACCTGGCTGATCACCGCCTACCTGCTGATCGCGGTGATGCCCGTGCTGGCCGGCGCCATCACCATGACGCTGACCGACCGCCACTTCGGCACCAGCTTCTTCAACCCCGCCGGCGGCGGCGATCCGGTGATGTACCAGCACATCTTCTGGTTCTTCGGCCATCCCGAGGTCTACATCATGATCCTGCCGGCCTTCGGCATCATCAGCCAGATCGTGCCGGCCTTCTCGCGCAAGAAGCTGTTCGGCTACGCGTCGATGGTCTACGCCACCAGTTCCATCGCGATCCTGTCCTTCATCGTGTGGGCGCACCACATGTTCACCACCGGCATGCCGGTGACGGGCCAGCTGTTCTTCATGTACGCGACCATGCTGATTGCGGTGCCCACGGCGGTGAAGATCTTCAACTGGATCGCCACCATGTGGCAGGGCTCGATGACCTTCGAGACGCCGATGCTGTTCGCGGTCGGCTTCATCTTCGTGTTCACCATGGGCGGCTTCACCGGCCTGATCCTGGCCGTCGCGCCGATCGACATCCAGCTGCAGGACACCTACTACGTGGTGGCGCACTTCCACTACGTGCTGGTGGCCGGCTCGCTCTATGCCATGTTCGCGGGCTTCTACTACTGGTCGCCCAAGTGGACGGGCGTGATGTACGACGAGTGGCGCGGCAAGGTGCACTTCTGGTGGTCGCTGATCTCCTTCAACCTCACCTTCTTCCCGATGCACTTCCTGGGCCTGGCCGGCATGCCGCGCCGCTATGCCGACTACCCGATGCAGTTCGCCGACTTCAACGCGATCGCCTCGGTCGGCGCCTTCGCCTTCGGCCTGGCCCAGGTGTACTTCTTCCTGTTCGTCGTGCTGCCGTGCCTGCGCGGCAAGGGCGAGCCCGCACCGCAGAAGCCGTGGGAGGCCGCCGAGGGCCTGGAGTGGGAAGTGCCCTCGCCGGCGCCTTTCCACACCTTCGAGAATCCGCCCAGGCTGGACGCCACCGCCACCCGGGTGATCGGCTGAGCGCATGGCCATGACGACCGATCAGAAGAAGGCCAACCGCCGCATGGGGCTGACGCTGGCCACCATCGCGCTGGTGTTCTTCGCCGGCTTCATCGTGCGCATGGCGTGGCTGGGGCATTGAGGCCGTATGGTCATGGGTTCCCGTCTGCGCCGCGCCAACGTCCGCATGGTGGGCAAGCTGGCCGTCGTGGCGGCGGGCATGTTCGCCTTCGGCTACGCGCTGGTGCCGCTGTACCGCGCCATCTGCGAGGTCACGGGCATCAATGTGCTGGCGCGCTCGGAACTCGACGTGCCCGGTGGCGCCAAGGGCGGCAGCGACGTGCGCGTGCCGGCCAACACGCAGGTGGACCGCTCGCGCACCATCACCGTCGAGTTCGACGCCAACGCGCGCGGGCTGTGGGAGTTCCATCCCGCGCGACGCTCGCTGGAGGTGCATCCTGGCGAACTGAACACGGTGATGTACGAGTTCCGGAACACGCAGAGCCGCCGCATGGCCGCGCAGGCCATCCCCAGCTACGCGCCGCAGCAGGCCGCGCCCTACTTCAACAAGCTGGAGTGCTTCTGCTTCAACCAGTACACGCTGGACTCCGGCGAGAAGAAGGAATGGCCGGTCGCCTTCGTGATCGACCCGAGGATCTCGAAGGACGTGAGGACGATCACCCTCTCGTACACCTTCTTCGAGGTGGGCAGCCGCACGCCGGCCGCGCCGCCGACGGCCGCCGCGCCTGCCGTGCCGGAGCCGCGCTCATGAGTCCGCCTGTGCGGGAGCCGCGCCCGTCCCCGGTCTGGCGCACCTTCAAGGCGGTCGGCTGGGGCTTCTTCGGCGTGCGCAGGAGCACCGACCACCAGGAGGAGGCCGCCCGTCTGTCGCCCCTGGCCATCATTGCCGCCGGCTTCGTGGCGGTGCTGCTGTTCATCGGCGTGCTGGTCGCGCTGGTGAAGCTGGCCGTGGCATGACGCAGCGGCCCCGGCCCCGGAACGATCGAGACCCGAAAGAGAAGAGAAAGCCCCAGGAGCAACCATGAGTTCGACCCCGCACGGCGCCACGCCCTACTACTTCGTGCCGGCCCCTTCGCGGCATCCGGTCATGGCGGCCATCGGCCTGTTCTTCGTCATCCTCGGCGCCAGCCAGTGGATCAACGGCCACGAGTGGGGCGCCTGGTCCCTGGGCTTCGGCCTGCTGTGGTGGGGGATGGTGCTGTACCAGTGGTTCGGCGAGGCCATCCGCGAGAGCGAGGGCGGCCGCTACGGCCACAAGGTCGACCTGTCCTACCGCTGGAGCATGAGCTGGTTCATCTTCTCGGAGGTGATGTTCTTCGGCGCCTTCTTCACCGCGCTGTGGTGGGCCCGCACCCACGCGCTGCCCGCGCTGGGCAGCCTGGACAACGCGCTGCTGTGGCCCGACTTCAAGGCCGTGTGGCCGAGCGTGCAGCCGGGCGCCACCGGATCGCCGGCGGGCACCGTGGAGCCCTTCCAGACCGTGGGCCCCTTCTGGCTGCCCACCATTAACACCGCGCTGCTGCTGAGTTCCGGCGTGACGCTGACCATCGCCCACCACGCCCTGCGGGCCGGCCACCGCGCGCAGTGCATCCGCTTCATGTGGATGACCGTGCTGTTGGGCTTCGTCTTCCTGTGCGTGCAGGGCTACGAATACCACCACCTCTACACCGAGCTGAACCTCAAGCTCAGCTCCGGCGCCTACGGTTCGACCTTCTTCATGCTGACCGGCTTCCACGGCATGCACGTGTTCATCGGCATGCTGATGCTGCTGTTCATCACCCTGCGGCTGAGGCGGGGCCACTTCACGCCCGAGCGCCACTTCGGCTTCGAGGGCGCGGCCTGGTACTGGCACTTCGTGGATGTGGTCTGGCTGGGGCTGTACCTCCTGGTCTACTGGATGTAGGCGTGCAGGGGCCCGGCAGCGGGGCGCTTCTTCACCGGCCGACCGGCAGGCCACCTGGCCGGATGTAGCCGAGCTTCCAGGCCAGCAGGACGCACAGGAACAAAAGGACCGACAGGCCGATCCGAACCGTCAGCGCGTGCACCATGCCGCCCGTCCTGGCCCGCCCTTCGCGGCCGTCCCGCAGCATGAAGTAGAGCGCACTGCCCAGGCTGGCCAGGATGCCGACGAATGCCAGGGCCACCATGTATTTCATGAACCCGATTATCCGCCCCGCGGCAAAGCATCGCCGCCGTCCCGTGCGCTTCTGGCTGATCACGCTGGCCACATTCGCGATGATCGCGATCACCCTGTCGCTGGGCCGCTGGCAGCTGTCGCGGGCCGCGCAGAAGGAGGCGCTGCAGGCCGGCATCGAGGCGCAGCAGCGGCATCCGCCGCTGGACATGGCGGCCTTCCTGTCCATCGAGCAGCCGGCCACCGAACTGCACCGCGCCGTGCATGTGCGCGGGTTGTGGCTGTCCGCGCAGACGGTCTACCTCGACAACCGGCAGATGCACGGCGTGCCGGGCTTCTACGTGCTCACGCCGCTGGCGCTGGAAGGCACGGAGCAGACCTTGATGGTCCAGCGCGGCTGGGTGCAGCGCAACTTCCTGGACCGGGCGCGGCTCCCGCCGGTGGACACGCCCGCCGGCCTGGTGGATGTCGAGGCCCGCATCGAGCCCCCGCCGGCGCACCTGCTGCAACTGGGCGCCGACCCCCCGGCCCGGCTCGCGCCGGATCTGGCCGCCCAGGCTTCCCAGGCCGCCGATGAGGCGGCATCGCACATCCGGCAGAATCTCGACTTGACGGCCTTCCGTGCCGAAACCGGCCTGCCGCTGCGCACCGACGTGTCGCTGCAGCAGACCGGCGCCGCGTCGGAAGGGCTGCAGCGCGACTGGCCGGCGCCGGCGCTGGGCATCGAAAAGCACTACGGCTACGCCTTCCAGTGGTTCGGCCTGGCAGGCCTGCTGGCCCTCCTTTATGTCTGGTTCCAACTCATCGCTCCCCGCCGCCGTCGCTGACGAGCCGCTGGGCCTGACGGTCCACTCGATGCCCACGCCGCGCGAGGCGCTGGGCGAGGGCGAGCCGGCCCGCCGCACCGCGCTGGGCCGCTGGAAGATGGTCGCCGTGATGCTGTGCTGCGCGGCGCCGGTGGCCGCCTCCTACTTCACCTACTACGTGGTCCGCCCCCACGGCAAGGGTGCCTACGGCGAGCTGATCGAGCCGCTGCGCGGGCTGCCCGCGGTGACCGCCCGCACACCCGCAGGCGCGGCGGTGGACCTGCGCAGCCTCCAGGGACAGTGGCTGCTGGTCGCGGTGGCCGATGCCGCCTGCGACACCCTGTGCGAGCGTCAGATCTATCTGCAGCGCCAGCTGCGAGAGAGCCTGGGCCGCGAGAAGGAGCGCCTCGACCGCGTGTGGCTGGTGTCGGACGAGGCCCCCGTGCCCGCGCGCCTGGCCGGCGCGCTGCAGGGCGCCACGGTGCTGCGCGTCCCCGCGGCGCAGCTGGCGCAGTGGCTGGCGCCGCAGGCCGGCCATGCGCTGGCGGAGCATCTGTACCTGGTGGACCCGATGGGCCGCTGGATGATGCGCTTCCCGGCAGGCATGGACGTGGCCGGCGCCACCCAGGCCAAGCGCGACCTGGACCGCCTGCTGCGCGCTGCCGCCTCCTGGGACACCCCCGGCCGATGAACGCCGCCCCGCCGCTCTACGACCTCGCGCCCATCGCCTGGCTGCTGGGCGCAGGCGCGCTGCTGGCGCTGGGGCCGCTGGTCTGGGTGTGGCGGCGCCACGCGGGCGGCGGGCCGGCGCGCCGCCTGCATGCGCTGACGATGCTGACGCTGTTCCTCACCTTCGACCTGACGCTGTTCGGCGCCTTCACCCGGCTCACCGATTCAGGCCTGGGCTGTCCGGACTGGCCGGGCTGCTACGGCAACGCCAGCCCGCTGGGCGCCCGGCACGAGATCGCCATGGCGCAGGCGGCGCAGCCCACCGGGCCGGTCACGCACGCCAAGGCCTGGGTGGAGATGGTCCACCGCTACCTGGCCACCGGCGTGGGGGCGCTCATCCTGTCGCTGGCCGCCCTGACCTGGTGGGCGCGGCGCCGGCAGCCCGCCGCGCGGGGGGAGGGCCGGGCGCGGCCCGGTCCCGGGGGCATGGTCAGC
>JASGDG010000145.1:0-6777 GCA_047607325.1 Xenophilus sp.
ATTGGGGTACGGGCAAATCCGGGATGTAACGGAACCGTCTGGGACGTTCTGAGCGAGATTTCGGCGCTAAGTCCTTGCTGCACAAACAAAAACGCCTAGTCGAGAGGGACTAGGCGTAGATGAGTGGTGGCCTGGGGCGGAATCGAACCACCGACACGCGGATTTTCAATCCGCTGCTCTACCAACTGAGCTACCGGGCCATCTTGGTATTAAACCAAGCTGAGCCTATGATTATACAGCGCTGCGGCGTCCTCTGGACAGGTCCACTCCCAACTGTTTGAGTTTGCGGTAGAGATGGGTGCGCTCCAGGCCGGTCTTCTCGGCCACGCGCGTCATGGAGCCGTTCTCCATGACCAGGTGGAATTCGAAGTACGCCTTCTCGAAGCCATCGCGCGCGTCGCGCAGCGGCCGGTCGAGGTCGAAGCTCTGGATCGCCTGCGGCCCCGGCTCAGGGGCTGGCGGCAGGGCTGCGCCGGCCGGGCCGATCACGGCGCTCATCGGAACGCCGGAGATCAGCGGCTGACCACCCGCCGCGGTCACGGTGGGCGGCACCACGGCGGCAGCGGCGCGCCGGGCGTCCTCCTTGGCCAGCCCTCGCTCCACTTCCTTGAGCAGCTTCTGCAAGGTGATGGGCTTCTCGAGAAAGGCGAACGCACCGATGCGCGTGGCCTCGACGGCGGTGTCGATCGTCGCATGGCCGCTCATCATGATCACGGGCATGGTGAGCAGGCCCGCGGTGGCCCATTCCTTGAGCAGCGTCACGCCGTCGGTGTCAGGCATCCAGATGTCGAGCAGCACCAGGTCGGGTCGGGCACGCTGGCGCGCCGCGCGCGCCTCGGACGCGTTTTCCGCCAGGTCGACGTTGTGGCCTTCGTCGTTGAGGATCTCGAAGAGCAGGTCCCGAATGCCCAGTTCGTCGTCGACCACCAGGATGTTTGCCATTGAATGATGAGTGATTGCCTGTGTGTTCAGCGCCGTGCTGCATTCCTCTTGCAGCGGATGATCGTCAGATCGTCTCCGGCGTCTGCGTGCCGCTGCTCAATGGGCCGTCTGCGGCGCGCCCTGTCGCAGCGGCAAATGATAGCGAGACTCGCGCGCCTGCCACACCCCCCGCCGTCACGCTGTTGGACAGCTCGATGCGCGCGCCATGCTCGTCCGCGATCTTCTTGACCACCGCCAGCCCCAGCCCGGTGCCCTTGCTCTTGGTCGTGACGTAGGGCTCGAAGGCGCGCTGCAGAATGTGCTCCGCGAAGCCGGTTCCCGCATCCAGCACCGTCAGGCGAACGCGCTGCCCTGAGTCGGAAAGACGGGTGCGCACGATCACGGCAGGCATCGCCGCGCCTCGCGGCGTCGCGGCCTCCGTGGCGTCCTGGGCGTTTTGCAATAAATTGTGAATGACCTGCCGGAGTTGCTGCGCATCCCCGCGGATCGGCGGGCAGCGCGGATCGAGTTCCGCCTCGATGGGGACGGCGGCGTTGTCCGCGCCGTACAGGTGCAGCACGTCGGCGACCAGCGCATTGAGATCCACCGGCTGCAGTTGCGCCGCGGGCAGCCGCGCATAGTCGCGAAACTCGTTGACCAGGCGCTTCATGGCATCGACCTGATCGACGATGGTGCGCACCGATTTCTGCAGCACCGCCTCTTCGGCGGGCGGCAGCCTGCCGGCCAGCTTCAGCTCCAGCCGCTCGGCCGACAGCTGGATGGGCGTGAGCGGGTTCTTGATCTCGTGCGCGAGCCGGCGCGCCACTTCGCCCCAGGCCTGCGCTCGCTGCGCCGAGACGATCTCCGAGATGTCGTCGAACACCAGCAGCCGCCGGGCCGCCGGCAGGCTCGCGCCGCGGGCGACGATGTTCACCGCGCTGCGCTCCACGCCGATGCCGCTCGCATGCAGTTCGTACGCATGTTGCCAATGGTCGAGTCCGTGCTGGGTGGCGTCGAGTTCGAGTTCGTCGAAGCGCTGCTGCACGGCCAGCGCGAACTCGGCCAGGCCGGGCACCTCGGCGAGCGGGCGCCCTTCGTAGGCAGCCAGCGGCGCGCGCAGCACGCGGGTGGCGCCCGGATTGGTGGAGACGATGAGCCCGGCACGGTCCAGCACCATGACGCCGGCGGTGAGGTTGTCGAGGATGGTCTGCAGGTTGGCTCGCGCGGCGTCCACTTCGCCCATGCTGCGCTCCACCGCCGCGCGCGCATCGGCCAGCTGCTGCGTCATCTCGGCGAAGGAGCGCGTGAGGCCGCCCAGTTCGTCGCGGCTGGTCGAGACCCGCGTCGGCCGCAGGTCGCCGGCGGCGACCTGCCGCACGCCATCGGCCAGCACCAGAAGCGGCCGGGCCAGCTGGTTGCCGAACAGCACGGCCAGCAGCACCGCACCGAAGACCGCGAGGAACAGGCTCAACGTGAGGGTGCCGATGTACATGCGGCGCAGGCCCTCGCGGGCCAGGGCGCGCTCCTGGTACTCGCGGTTGGCCTCCTGCACCGCGAGCGCATTGGCCACCACCGCCGCCGGCAGGGCCTGAACGATCTGCAGGAAGCGTGGCTCGCTGCGCAGGTCGAAGCCGGGCCGCGACACCAGCGCCATGGCCTTCACCTGTGCGGCAGGCGCCGGGGCGCCGGGCACCTGCGCCGCCTCGTCCAGCCCCTCGATGTACGCGACGGCGCGGTCGGCCCGCACTTGGCGTAACTGCTGGGGACTGGGCCGCTCCGGGCTGAGCTCGAAGCGCGAGCTGCCGGCGCTGGCGATGAGCTGCCCGGAGGCCGTCCACAGCAGCACGTTGCCGGCCCCCAGCTGTTCGCGCAGGCGGTCCAGCGACAGCGCGACGCTGGTGTCCGGCACCTGCGAGAGCTGGCCGGCCGCCGCGCGCGCCTTGCCGGCCAGGTCGTCGGCCAGCGAGTCGAGGGTCGCCCGGCCGAGGTTCAGGCCCGCATCGAGCGCACCCTCGACCTTGACGTCGAACCAGCTCTCGATGGAGCGGGCGACAAACTGGTAGGAGACGGTATAGACCAGGATGCCCGGCACCACGCCGACCAGCGCAAACACGGCCGCCAGCTTGACCAGCAGGCGGCTGCCGAACTTGCCCTGCCGCTGCCGCCGGAACAGGCGGAACGCGGCCCAGCCGATGACGAGCAGCAGCACCATCGCCACCACCACGTTGATGGTGAACAGCCTGGCGTAGTTGCGCTCGTACAGTGCCCGGTTGTTGGTGGACTGGGCGAGCAGGAACATCAGCACCAGCCCGACGGCGGTGAAGGCGAAGGCGCCCACGCCGATGGCCCAGCGCATGCCGCGCGAGCGGCGCGGCGGGACGATGGGCGCGGGCGCGCCGCTCATGACATTTTTTCCAGCGGCAGGCGCACACTGCGCTCCACGGCAACGTTCCAATCGGACTGGCCAACCAATCCGATCTGGAACGGCCGGGGCAACTGGGAGGTATCGAGCCGGAAACGGAAGACCACCGGGTAGCGTGCACCATCGTCCCCGACTTCCGACGCATCGGCCACCCGCAGCCGGCCGATGCGCCGTACCGTGTCGAGGGCTTCATCCAGCGAATCGAAGTTCTGGCTCAGCGTGACGCCCGCCCCGGCGGTGGTGATGGGCACGGGCGACACGCTCAGCCGCCAGCGCCGCGTCAGCGGCTGGTAGGCCAGCCGCATGTGGCGCGCGGCCTGGCCGAGTTTCTGGTCAGTCCAGTACCAGCGCTCGCGGAACAGCTCGGCCTCGGCCACGAAATGGATGGCGATGCCCTTTTCCAGCACGTCCAGCACGGGCGGCGGCAGATCGAACTTCAGCGCCGTGCTCAGGTAGATGCCGTCGTCGCTGCGTTCGAGCTTGAGTTGCGTCACTTCGGCCGTCTGCGACTGCGCGCGCGCCGGCGGCAGGCGCCCGCCCGCCGCCGTCAGCACACCTGCCACGGCCAGCAGCCGGCCCAGGAAGCGGCGGCGCGGCTCAGGCGCGGCGCTTTTCAAGCAAGGCGTAGAAGAATCCGTCGTGCTCACCGAGGGCATTGTCCGCGACGCCGTGCCGGCCCGCCCCGCTTTGGGGCAGCAGGTGACCGGGAGAAGGAAGCAATTGCGCATCGGTGTTGTTCGCAAGAAACGCGTCGATCTGTTCCATGCCTTCGCGGCGGAAGACCGAGCAGGTGCAGTACAGCAGCCGCCCGCCGGGCCGCGCCAGCGGCCACAGCGCGGCCAGCAGCATGGCCTGCTGCAGCGCCAGCTGCTCCACGTCGCCCTCGCGGCGCAGCCAGCGCACGTCCGGATGGCGCCGCACGATACCGGAGGCGGTGCAGGGCGCATCCAGCAGGATGGCGTCGAAGGGCTGCCCATCCCACCATTCGGCGGGCCGGGCCGCATCCGCGACGCGCACCTGGGCCTCGCCGGCCAGGCCCAGGCGCGCCAGCGTCTCGTCCACACGCCGGCGGCGGGCAGGGTCTATCTCCAGCACCGTCAGCGCAAGCCGGCCCGGCCCGGCGTGTTCGAGCAGGTGCGCGGTCTTGCCGCCGGGCGCGGCGCAGGCGTCCAGCACGCGCAGCAGGCCGCCGGCGGCTGCCTTCAGGCCGTCCAGCAGCAGGGGGGCTGCCAGTTGCGCGGCGGCGTCCTGGACGGAGAACTCACCCGCCTCGAAACCCGGCAGCTGCTGCACCGGGCGCGCCCGCGCCAGTTCGAGGCCGCAGCCGGCCACGCGCCGCGCCGGCAGGTCCAGCGAGGCCAGCGCCGGCAGGTACTGCGCCACCGAGGTCTTGCGGACATTGATGCGTAGGGTCAGCGGCGGCGCCGCGTTGTCGGCCAGCAGGATGCGCTGCCATGCCTGCGGATGGTCGCGCCGCAGGCGCTCGATCCACCAGCGCGGGTGGTTCCAATGCGCTACGGGCTCGCGGTCGGTGAGCGCCACGAGTTCGTCCCGCTCGCGCAGGAAGCGGCGCAGGCAGGCATTGATGAAGCTGGCCTGCGCCCGGGTCGCCGGGTTGCGCTTGGCGGCCTCGACAGTCTGGTCGACCAGGGTGAAGGGTTCGTAGGGAGCGCGCGCGGCGTCCCAGCCCAGGGCCAGCGCGCCGCACAGCAGCGCGTCGGGCGCGGGTGGGGGCGTTCGCCTGGCCAGGTGGCGCCGCAGGCCCTCGCCCCGCCCCAGCCAGCGCAGGGCCTGGAAGGCCAGCGCCTGCACGCCGGGGCGCAGGGCCGGGTCCACCGCCGCCAGGGCGGCCGTGGCCGAACCGCCGGCCCGCACGGCCACCAGCACGCCCGCCATCTGCTGCAACTGCCGCCACAAGGGCGGCCCCAGCGGGGACGGTGCGGGTTCGGAGGAAGGAGGGGAGACAGGCTGGGACAAGATCGAAATGGTAAATCCAGGAGGGCGTCAGCCCAGCGCAGCGGCGCGCCGCATCCGCAGGGCCCACGCCACCAGCACGGCCGGAAACTGGCCGGTGGCGTGGTTGTACTGCGCCACGGCCGCGTTGAACTGGGCGCGCGTGATCTCGGCCAGCGCCGACGGCTCCGGCCACGCCAGCGGCGCGGCGATGCCCGCTGCGGACGGCGGCTGCTCCAGAGGCATGGGCCGGGACAAGGTGCCGTCGGCCTCGAAGCTGATGGGCTCCTGGTCCGGATGCATGCGCTGCCAGGCCGTCATCAGCACGCGCAGCGCCGTCCCCAGCGCGGCCATGGCCAGCGGATCGAGCGGCCGCAGCCGCGCGCTGCCCATGACGGTGGAAAGCTGCGCCGAGGCCGCGCGCAGCGCCGCCTCGGCGGTGCCGCCCGGCCCACCGGTCGCCGGGGCCGCCAGCGCGGCCTGGACGAAATCCACCTGGCGCGCCATCTGCGCATCCAGGGCGCCATAGGCCTTCAGCGCGGCGGAGCGCAGGCGCACCAGGCGGTTGTGCGCGCCGACGAACCAGAACAGCAGCACCGCCAGGCCCGCCCAGGCGAGCAGCGAGTCGCCCGCCCGGCTCATGGCGGAGATCTCCACAGAAGAGAAAGCGCCCTCCTCCCGTGCGGGGAAGAAGGGCGCAGCAGGCCGCTCATGGCGGGGGTGCGTCAGCCCGGCAGAGCGGTCAGTCGGAGCCCTCGCTGGCCTCGGCCGTGGCCGCGGCGGCGGACTCGCCCGAAGAGGCGGCCGCCAGTTCCGCCGCCTCGGCCTCGGCGATGGCGCGGCGCTCGGCCTCGTCCATCGCGTCCTTGGCCTTGCGCGCCTGGTGGTAGGCCAGGCCGGTGCCCGCGGGGATCAGGCGGCCGACGATGACGTTCTCCTTCAGGCCGCGCAGTTCGTCGCGCTTGCCCATGATGGCCGCCTCGGTCAGCACGCGGGTCGTTTCCTGGAAGGAAGCGGCCGAGATGAACGAGTCGGTGGACAGCGACGCCTTGGTGATGCCCAGCAGCAGGTTGGTGTAGGTGGCCGGCAGCTTGTCCTCGGACCGCAGGCGGTCGTTGGTGTCCAGCATCTCCGAGCGCTCGACCTGCTCGCCCTGGATGTAGGTCGAATCGCCCGGGTTCTCGACCACGACGCGGCGCAGCATCTGGCGAACGATCACCTCGATGTGCTTGTCGTTGATCTTCACGCCCTGCAGGCGGTAGACGTCCTGCACCTCGTCGACGATGTAGCGCGCCAGCTCCTCCATGCCCAGCAGGCGCAGGATGTCCTGCGGATCGGCCGGGCCGTCGACGATGGACTCGCCCTTGTTCACCACCTGGCCGTCGTGCACCAGGATGTTCTTCTCCTTGGGCACCAGCTCTTCCCACACCTTGCCCTCGGGGTCGGTGATCTGCAGGCGGATCTTGCCCTTGGTCTCCTTG
>JASGDG010000146.1:0-3646 GCA_047607325.1 Xenophilus sp.
AGCTTGGAAGTTTCCTTCAGCAAGGAGGTGCGCGCCCTGCGCCTGGGCGCCGGCGACACCTTCCACGGCGAGGGCATCCTCGCCATCACCAAGGGCCTCTTGCAGGCTGGCGTGGCCTATGTCGGCGGCTACCAGGGCGCGCCGGTGTCGCACCTGCTGGACGTGATGGTCCAGGGCAAGGACTACATGGACGAGCTGGGCGTGCACGTCGAGGCCTGCTCCAACGAGGCCTCGGCCGCCGCGATGCTGGGCGCCTCGATCCACTATCCGCTGCGCGGCGCCGTGACGTGGAAGTCCATCGTCGGCACCAACGTGGCGGCGGACGCGCTCTCCAACCTCGCCTCGCCCGGCGTGCGCGGCGGCGTGCTGGTGGTGGTGGGCGAGGACTACGGCGAGGGCGCCAGCGTGATCCAGGAGCGCACGCACGCCTACGCGCTCAAGTCCAGCCTGTGCCTGCTCGACCCGCGGCCCGACCTGCCGGTGATGGTGCGCATGGTGGAGGAAGGCTTCAACCTCTCCGAAGCCTCGAACATGCCCTGCGTGATGGAACTGCGCATCCGCACCTGCCACGTGCGCGGCAGCTTCGCATGCAAGGACAACCGCGCGCTGGCCGTCTCGACCCGCGCGCTGATGGCCGAGCCGGCGCGCTTCGACTACGACCGCCTGGCGCACCCGCCCGTCACCTTCGGCCACGAGAAGCGCAAGACGGGCGAGCGCATCCCGGCGGCGCAGCGCTACATCGCCGGACACGGGCTGAACGAGCTGATGCCCGGCCGGCGCGACGACCTCGGCATCGTGGTGCAGGGCGGCCTGTACAACTCGCTCGTCCGCGCCCTGCAGCAGCACGGCCTGGCCGATGCCTTCGGCGAGAGCGAGATCCCGATCCTGGTGCTCAACGTCACCTACCCGCTGGTGCCCGACCAGATCGCATCGTTCGCGGCGGGCAAGCGCGCGCTGCTGGTGGTGGAGGAAGGCCAGCCCGAATACATCGAGCAGGACATCGCCACGCTGCTGCGCCGGCGCGACCTGCAGACCGCGCTGCACGGCAAGGACCTGCTGCAGATGGCCGGCGAGTACACCACCGAGGTGCTGGCCCGCGGCATCGGCGCCTTCGCGGCGCTCTACCTGCCCGCCACCGACGCCACCGCAAGCGCCGCCCGCTGGCTGGCTTCCAACGACGAGCGCCGCCGGGCCGTGGCCGCGATGCTGGAGCAGCCCCTGCCCCCGCGCCCGCCCGGCTTCTGCATCGGCTGCCCGGAGCGCCCGGTGTTCTCCGCGCTCAAGCTCGCGCAGCAGGAGGTCGGCCCGGTGCACGTCGCGGCCGACATCGGCTGCCACGCGCTGGGCACCTTCGAGCCCTTCGGCACCGGCCACTCGATCCTCGGCTACGGCATGAGCCTGGCCAGCCGCGCCGGCGTCTCGCCCATGATGCAGCGGCGCGTGCTGTCGATCATGGGCGACGGCGGCTTCTGGCACAACGGGCTGCTCACCGGCGTGCAGAGCGCCCTGTTCAACGGCGACGACGCGGTGCTGCTGATCTTCAAGAACGGCTACACCAGCGCCACCGGCACGCAGGACATCATCTCCACGCCCGACGAGGAGGTGAAGGCGCGCGCCGAGGACAAGCAGCAGAGCCTGGCTCACAAGAACCAGACCATCGAATCGACCCTCAAGGGCCTGGGCGTGAAGTGGCTGCGTACGGTCCACACCTACGAGGTGGAAACCATGCGCGCCACGCTGACCGAGGCCTTCACCAGCGACTTCGACGGCCTGAAGGTCATCATCGCCGAGGGCGAATGCCAGCTGGAGCGCCAGCGCCGCATCAAGCCCTGGTTCGCCAGCCTGCTGAAGAAGGGCGAGCGCGTGGTGCGCGTGAAGTACGGCGTGGACGAGGACGTGTGCAACGGCGACCACGCCTGCATCCGCCTGTCGGGCTGCCCCACGCTCACGCTCAAGGACAACCCCGATCCGCTGAAGGTGGACCCTGTGGCCACCGTCATCGACGGCTGCGTGGGCTGCGGCCTGTGCGGCGCCAACGCGCACGCGGCCACGCTGTGCCCCAGCTTCTACCGGGCCGAGGTGGTGAGCAACCCGAGGTGGCACGAGCGGCTTCTGTACACCCTGCAGGGCGCCGTGGTGCGTGCCTTGCGCCCCGCCTGAGAACGACGCGATGAACGACACCGACACCCCGCGCCCCGTCACCCTGCTGCTGTGCGCCCTGGGCGGCGAAGGCGGCGGCGTACTGACCGAATGGCTGATCGAGGCCGCGCGGCACGCCGGCTACGCGGCGCAGAGCACTTCCATCCCCGGCGTCGCGCAGCGCACTGGCGCGACCACTTACTACGTCGAGGTTTTCCCCGTGCCGCTGGCGCAGCTGGGCGGGCGGCGGCCGGTGTTCAGCCTCACGCCGGCGGCCGGCACGCTCGACGCGCTGGTCTCGTCCGAGCTGCTGGAGACGGTGCGCCAGATCGGCCACGGCATGGCGGGCGGCGAGCGCACCTGCGTCATCACCTCCACCGGCCGCGCGCTCACCACTGCCGAGCGCATGGTGCCGGGCGACGGCCGCGCCGACGCCGCGCGGCTGCTGGAGGTGGTGCGCCGCTTCAGCCGCAAGCACCACCTGCTGGACATGGGCGCGATGGCGCGGGCCAGCGGCACCGTCGTCAGCAGCGTGATGCTCGGCGCCATCGCCGGCAGCGGCCTGCTGCCCTTCGGCCGCGAGAGCTTCGAGGCCGCGATCCGCGGGCCCGATGCGACGGCAGGCAGCGCGGCGGCCGCCAGCCTGCGCGGCTTCGCGGCCGCCTTCGAGTCGGTCAGCGCGCCGCGGCAGCAGGCGGCCCTGGTGCAGCAGATGCTATCGAAAGAAGAGCACCCTGCGACCGTCCTGCCTGCCCTGGAGGCCGATTTGGCTCGAAACTTTCCGCCCGAGACGCACGCGATGCTGCGCCTGGGCCATGCCCGCGTGCGCGAGTACCAGGACGCGGCCTACGCCCGCCTGTATGCCGACCGCCTGGCGCGCGTGCTGCAGGCCGAGCAGGCGGCCGATCCGTCCAGGCAGCAAGGCCACGCCATCACCCGCGAGATGGCGCGCTGGCTGGCGCTGTGGATGGCCTTCGACGACATCGTGCGCGTGGCCGCGCTGAAGGCCCGCGCGAGCCGGGCCGAGCGCGTGCGCGCCGAGGCGAAGGCCGGCGAGGACGATCTGCTGCGCGTGTACGACCACTTCAAGCCCGGCGTGCCCGAGTTCGCCGCCCTGCTGCCGCCCGCGCTGGCCCGCCGCCTCACCGCCTGGGACCAGGCCCGCCAGCGCCGCGGCGCCGCGCCCTGGGCGCTGCCGCTGAAGGTCGGCAGCCATTCGGTGCTCGGCATGGCGGCGCTGCGCACGCTGGCCTCGCTCAAGGGATGGCGCCGCCGCGGCAGCCGCTTCGCGGAGGAGCAGGCGCTGATCGGGCAGTGGCTCGCCGCCGTCGAGGCCGGCACGCGCGAGGCCTGGTCGCTGGGCCACGAGCTGGCGCTGTGCGGCCGCCTCATCAAGGGCTACGGCAGCACCAACGAGCGCGGCAAGGCCAACCTGCTGCACATCACCGGGCACCTGGCGCGCAGCCCCGGCCGCACGCCGCAGGAGCGCGCCGCCGCCATCGCCGCC
>JASGDG010000147.1:0-10423 GCA_047607325.1 Xenophilus sp.
CCGCCACCGGTGCCGGTTCGGGCGCTGCCCCGGGCGGCGCCGGCGCGGGGCGCGGCGCGGTGGCCTGCTCGTGCACGGCCGAGGCGACCACGGCGCGGAACTGCTTGAGGTCCACCGGCTTGGTCAGGTAATCGAAGGCGCCGGCCTTGAGCGCCTCGACGGCGTTCTCGGCCGAGCCGTAGGCCGTCATCACCACGCAGCGCTCGGCGCGCTGCTGGCGCTGCAGGCGGTGCAGCAGTTCCATGCCCAGGCCGTCGGGCAGGCGCATGTCGGTGATCACGGCGTCGAAGCGGCCGGCCTCCAGGTGCTGCCAGGCCTCGGCCACGCTGCCGGCGGCCTCGACGCGGTAGCCCTCGCGCAGCAGCGTCATCTCGTAGAGGGTGCGCAGGTCGGGCTCGTCGTCGACGACCAGGATCTGCGCGGCGCTGCGGGCGGTGGACGCGGAAGGGCTGCTCACGCCGCTATTGTGGCAAAGGGCCCTGCGCCGCCGCCGGCGCGAAGCCGATCACGAAGGCGTTGCCTTCCGGCCCGCCGCCGGCCGCCGCGCGCCGCTCGTAGACGATGCCGGCGCCGTGGCGCTCGCACAGCTCGCGGCAGATGTACAGGCCCAGGCCGCTGGAGCGGCTTTCCGAGGAGAAGAAGGGCTCGAACAGGTGGCGCTGCACGGCCGGGTCCAGCGGCGCACCGTCGCTCCACACCACCAGCTGCGGCCGGCCCGGGGCCGGCCAGGCGGTGACCACCTGGATTGCGCCGTCCGCCTGGCTGGCGTAGCGCGCCGCGTTGTCCAGCAGGTTGACCAGGATGCGCCGCAGGTGCTCGGCCTCGAAGCGCACCTGCGCCCGCGCGCCCAGCGCATGCCGCAGGCCGGTGCGCCCGCTCTGCTGCACCCACTCCTCGACCATGGCGGACACCGCCGGGTCGAGCATGAGCTGCTCACCCTCCAGCGGCAGCGCCCGCTGCTGGCGCGCGCGCGAGACGTCCAGCACGTCGTCCACGATGCGCGCCAGCCGCTGGGCGTTGTGCTGCACCATCTCGTTCAGGCGGCGCTGGCCCGGATCGCTCAGGTCCTCGGAAAGCAGCGCGCTGGCCTGGGCGATGGCGGCCAGCGGGTTGCGGATCTCGTGCGCCACGGCGGCCGACATGCGGCCCATGGCGGCCAGCTTCTCGGTGCGGATGCGCGCCTCCAGCTCGCGCAGGTCCTGCAGGAACATCACGCACAGTCCCTCGGCGCGCGTGCCGGCGGCCGGGGTGAGGCGGGTGCGCACGCGCACCTCGCGCGGGGCGCCGCGTGCCTGGGCGATGGGCAGCTCGGCCGACTGCGCGCCGCGCTGCTGGAAGGTGCGCGCCGCCAGCTGCGCCAGCGCATGCCAGGCCGGCTGGGTCTCCAGCGCGAAGGGCATGTCCATGGCGCCCAGGCCGCGGCCGAGGATGGCGTCGGCCGCCGGGTTGACCGCCTGCACGCGGCCGTCCAGGTCGATCACCAGCACGCCCTCGCCCAGCGCCTCGATCACCAGCGCGTTGACCTGCGCCTGCATCTGCGCCGTGCTGCGGCTGCGCAGCGAGCGCTCCTCCTCGCGCGCCAGCCGCAGCGCCAGCTGGTGCGCCAGCAGCGCGACGACGAACAGGCCGGTGCCCGTCAGCGCCGCCTGCAGGAAGCGGGCGGGCGCGTCCGCGCCCTGCAGCAGCTGGTAGCGCAGCGCGTCGCCCAGCAGCAGCAGCGCCACGAAGGCGGTCGTCGCCAGGCCCACCGGCAGCGAGCCGACCACGGCGCCCATCAGCACCGGCAGCGCGAACAGCGGCGTGTAGTTGATGCTGGCCGCCTGCAGCACCTGGAGCACCGCAAAGGCGGCGAGGTCCACGCCGATGCTGCCCAGCCAGGCCAGGCCCAGCCCCCGCAGCGGCGGTCGCGGACGCAGGTAGCGTGCGCCCAGCAGCGCCGCCGCGAAGTACGCGCTCGACACGCCCAGCGCCCAGGGGTGCAGCGGCTGCCCCAGCGCGAAGGTGACGCCCTGCAGCAGCAGCAGCACCACGCCGACGAACAGGCGCGCCGTCATGAAGCCGCGCCACAGGCGCATCAGCCCGCCCGAGCCGGGCGGCGTCGGCGTGCCGCCGGGGGTGTCCAGGGCGGCCCAGTCCGTGGCCGGGGAGCCGCCGCGCGACCAGGGGGCGGCCATGGGCTTCAGCCGTCGCCCAGGCGGCGGTGCGCTTCGCTGCAGTAGCTGCCGCGCCGGCCGCTGACGGCGTCGGCGGCCGGCAGGTGCAGGCCGCAGTGCGCGCAGCGCAGCATCGCTTGCGGGCCGGGCACGGCGCGCGGCCGGGCAGCGGCGCGTTCCTGTGCCTCCTCGCGGCGGTTCTGGCGCCAGACCCAGATCGCCACCACGACCACCGCCAGCACGAGCAGGTATTTCATGCGGTGCCGCGCCCCAGGATCACTTCCAGCACGAAGCGCGAGCCCACGTAGGCCAGCAGCAGCAGCCCGGCGCCGACGTAAAGCACGCGCAGGGCCGTGCGTCCGCGCCAGCCGAAGCGCGCGCGCCCCAGCAGCAGCACGGCGAAGGCCAGCCAGGCCAGCACCGAGAACACCGTCTTGTGGTCCCACTTCCAGCCGCGCATCGAGGCGCCGTAGAGCTGCTCGCTGAACAGCAGCCCGGCCGCCAGCGTGGCCGACAGCAGCACGAAGCCGGCCGTGACGAAGCGGAAGGTCAGGCGCTCCAGCGTCAGCAGCGGCACGCCTGTCTGCGGTTCGGCGGCCAGCCGCATTTGCTTCTCGGCGCGCCGCATCAGCCAGGCATGCACCACCGCCACGGCGAACAGGCCGTAGGAGGCGATGCCCAGCGCCAGGTGCAGCGGCAGCCAGGGCGAGGCCGAGACGTGCAGCTGCGCGCCGGGGAAGACCACGGCCAGCAGCACCGCGGGGGCCCCCAGCACGGCCAGCGCGCGCCGCGCCGTGAGTTGAGGGAACAGACGGCTTTCGACGGCATAGACCGTCAGCACCAGCCAGGCGGTGACCGAGAGGGCGGGCGCCCAGCCGAAGCGGACCGGGTGGCCCACCAGCCCGGTGCCCAGCGCCAGCGCATGCAGCACCCAGGCGAGCGCGAACAGCCCCTGCGTGCCCTGGCGGCCGAGCCGGTTGGCCGCGGCAGCGGCGGCGCCGTAGGCGGCCGCGGTGGCGATGCCCAGCGCCACGCCGAGCGGGGAGGGGCTCGCTAGAATCATCCAGGCGAGTTTAGCGGCTCGCTCCTCGTGCTCCGGGCGGTGCAATGCCGCCTGCTCTTCTCCTTCCGCTCCCCGCCCGACACCCATGGCCACCGCCCTCACCGACAAGTTCTCGCGCCTCGTCAAGCAGATGAGCGGCCAGGCGCGCATCACCGAAGCCAACGTGCAGGACATGATGCGCGAGGTGCGCATGGCGCTGCTGGAGGCCGACGTGGCGCTGCCCGTGGTGCGTGACTTCGTGGCCCGCGTCAAGGACAAGGCGATGGGCGAGGAGGTGCTGGGCTCGCTCAAGCCGGGGCAGGCGCTGGTGGGCATCGTGCACCGCGAGCTGGCCGCGACCATGGGCGAGGGCGTGTCCGACATCAACCTGGCGGCGCAGCCGCCGGCCGTGATCCTGATGGCCGGCCTGCAGGGCGCCGGCAAGACCACCACCACCGCCAAGCTGGCCAAGCACCTGATCGAGAAGCGCAGGAAGAAAGTGCTCACGGTGTCGGGCGACGTCTACCGCCCGGCCGCCATCGAGCAGCTCAAGACGGTGACGAAGCAGGCCGGCGCCGAGTGGTTCCCCAGCACGCCCGAGCAGAAGCCGCTGGACATCGCCGCCGCCGCGCTGGACTACGCCAGGAAGCACCACTTCGACGTGCTGCTGGTCGACACCGCCGGCCGCCTCGCCATCGACGAGGTGCTGATGGACGAGATTAAGTCGCTGCACGGCGCGCTCGGGCCGGTGGAGACGCTGTTCGTCGTCGACGCCATGCAGGGCCAGGACGCGGTCAACACCGCCAAGGCCTTCAAGGACACGCTGCCGCTCACCGGCATCGTGCTGACCAAGATGGACGGCGACTCGCGCGGCGGCGCGGCGCTGTCGGTGCGGCAGATCACCGGCGTGCCGATCAAGTTCGCCGGCGTCTCCGAGAAGATCGACGGCCTGGAGGCCTTCGACGCCGAGCGCCATGCCGGCCGCATCCTGGGCATGGGCGACATCGTGGCGCTGGTCGAGCAGGTCTCGGCCGGCGTCGACGTGGAGGCGGCCAAGAAGCTGGCCAGCAAGGTCAAGAGCGGCCACTTCGACCTGGAGGACTTCCTGGCCCAGCTGCAGCAGATGAAGCAGATGGGCGGCCTCGCGGGCCTGATGGACAAGCTGCCCGCGCAGCTGGCCGGCAAGGCCACCGGCGCCGACCTGACGCGCGCCGAGCGCGACATCCGCCGCAAGGAGGGGATCATCCACAGCATGACCCCGTCCGAGCGACGCAAGCCCGAAATCATCAAGGCCACCCGCAAGAAGCGCATCGCCGCCGGCGCCGGCGTGCAGGTGCAGGAGGTCAACCGCCTGCTGAACGAATTCGAGCAGATGCAGGGGATGATGAAGAAGATGAAGGGCGGCGGCCTGATGAAGATGATGAAGCGCCTGGGCGGCATGAAGGGCTTCCCCGGCATGGGTGGGCCGGGCGGGCCCGGCGGCCTGCCGCGCTTTTGACCCCTCGTGCGCACGGCGTACGTTGCGCAGGACGTGCTGCAAGGTACGCCTGGATTTTCTTGATGAAGGGGCGTTGGCCGATCACGCTGCTGTGCCGGTTGGCGGCTCAGCGCAAATCGGCCGCTTTATTGCTTTCCGGTTTTTCCGGCGCTCGTGGAGGGATGCCTCTGCGTCATCAGCCCGTCATTTACGAACCGCCTCTCTCATGGCGGCTTCAGCATCCTCTGCGGCTTTCTGAGCCTCAAGCACGGCATCGCTGACTTGCCCGTCCGTCAAGCTGCCTGTGCCGTCATAGCCGCCTTGGGCTCGTTCCCCGATGCCGATGGTGAACTGCGGCGCGACGAAAAGATAGGCCAGTGCCAAGGCAACCAGCACAACAGCCACCACGCCGCCCCTCAAGGCAGGTGAAGATCGGCTTTGCCGTTGCCCGTCCGTTGCTCCACTCCTCCTTGCAGCCTGGAGGAAAACGGAAACGGAAGCGGGGATGGTGATCAGTGTGGAAAGAAGGAAAAGGACCTTGATATCCAGAGCCCACCATCCGGTCGCGACCATTCCTATGCAGCCGATGATCGCCAGATACTTCAAACCCATATTCCACGATCTCCATTCTTCAGATGATCAATGCTTTTCTTCCGATACTTTCCTACTGCCCTCTTGGGCCGAAGAGCGCATGGAAGCACTGGATCGCAAGACGAACCGGAATGTAAGCCGGAATGCAGAGGGTGCGAGATTCACACACATCGGTGTGGCGAAAACGAAAGGGCTTTCGCTCAGGGTAGTCAAGTCAGTGCCCTTGGGCAGGTACTGATGCACCAGGCCGGTGATGTTCTCGTTTGCCATGGGGCTGGTCGCGTCCCGCGGGATGCCAGATGTGTCCTGAAACGTTGAGGTGGGGTGCGCCTGATGGGTCCGTGGGAGGCATGAAGATGCCGCGCCGCCGCGTGACGGAATGGCCATCGCCAACGCGCTGGCCGATGGGCAGCGATGCCAAGGGCGAACACCAGCGCTCGTCCCCAGGGCCCCAGTATCCGGCCGCTGTGCAGGGGGTACTGCCAGATCAGGACCTTGTCGCCCCGGGTTCCACTGTCGTAGCCGGTCTGCGCCAGAAGCGCGCCTGTCTGGTCGTCGATGAAGATCTGCTCGTAGCGCAACCGCCACGGGCTCTCTCGCATGCCTTCTTCCTTGAATGCGATCCGATATGCGCCTTGCGCCGGTAGAGGGTTCGCGTACCAGGGCACGAAGGCCTACCCGCGCGAGGTCAAAAACAGAGCGCACAAGTTCCCAACGAAAAAATGCCAGTCAGCTGTTAACTGACTGGCATTGCCGCCGAGGCGGGCCTTTCCAGGGGGGTGACAGCCGTGTCGAGATCAGGCGGCGATGCGCAGCGGTTTGGGCTGCGAGAGCCGGTCGGCGTGCATCCAGGCGCGGCGCAGCACGGCGGGCGAGCGCGACTCTTCCGGGATCAGCAGGTAGCTGCGCTCGCGCATGGCGCTGCCCAGGCCGATCTGGCTGGTGATCACCGCCATCGGGATGGCCAGCAGCAGCGGCAGGCCCACCGGCATCAGCCACAGCAGCGCGCTGGCATCGACCAGGGCCACGGCGGCGGCCAGCACCGCCACGATCCCGCTCATCGGCAGCAGACGGGCGGCCGCCTCGCGCCACGGCACGGCGGCGGCTTCCCGCGGGGGCGACTTCCAGTCCAGCTTGATGCCGGTCAGGGCGACCACGACGAACAGCGAGTGGGCCAGCATGCGCACCGGCGCCTGCACGATCGCCATGCCGGCTTCCAGCACCGAGCTCTTGAGCAGGGCGGACAGGCCGCCGAACTGCTTCTGCTCGCCGCGCATCAGCACCGCCACCAGGCCCAGCACGCGGGGCAGGAACAGCAGGCACAGCGTCCACAGCCACAGGCCGGCCAGCTCCATCGGCATCACCATCCAGTAGTCCACCAGGCTGGAGCCCGACAGCCACAGGGCGGTGCCCAGGGTCATGAAGGCCAGCCACAGGGGAGCCGAGACGTAGGCCATGGTGCCGGTCACGAACATCGCGCGGTGCACGGAATGGATGCCGGGCTCGGCCATCAGGCGGGCGTTCTGCAGGTTGCCCTGGCACCAGCGGCGGTCGCGCTGCAGTTCGGCCAGCAGGTCCGGCGGCTGCTGCTCGTAGCTGCCCACCAGGTCGGCGCACAGCCACACGTGGTAGCCGGCGCGGCGCATCAGCGCGGCCTCGACGAAGTCGTGGCTCATGATGCCGCCCGACATGCCGCCGGTGCCCTTGATCGGGGCCAGCGCGCAGTGCTTCATGAAGGGCTCGACGCGGATGATGGCGTTGTGGCCCCAGTAGTGCGACTCGCCGAGCTGCCAGAACTGCATGCCCAGGGTGAACAGGCGCCCCGTCACGCGGCTGGCGAACTGCTGCGCGCGGGCGTGCAGCGTCACGTGGCCGATGGCCTGGGTGGCGGTCTGGATGATGCCGGCGGAGGGGTTGGCCTCCATCAGCTTGACCATGTTGGCCAGGCAGTCGCCGCTCATCACCGAGTCGGCGTCCAGCACGATCATGTAGCGGTAGTCCTTGCCCCAGCGGCGGCAGAAGTCGGCCACGTTGCCGGCCTTGCGGTGCGTGCGGCGGGTGCGCAGGCGGTAGTAGACCTCGACCTGCGGCTGGTGCTCGTTCTCGGCCAGCGCGGCGCGCAGGTCTTCCCAGGCGGCGCGCTCGGCCTTGGCGGTCTCGGGGTCGTAGCTGTCCGAGAGCACGAACACGTCGAACTGCCGCGCATGGCCGGTGTTCGCCACCGACTCGCAGGTCGCGCGCAGGCCGGCGAAGACCGTGGCGACGTCCTCGTTGCAGATCGGCATGATGATGGCGGTGCGCGCCCCTGGGTTCATCGGGTGGTGCGCCACCTGCCTGGCCGAGAGGGCGTGCTTGTCGCCGAACACGGAGACGTAGAAGCCCATCAGCGCCGTGACGAAGCCGGTTACGACCCAGCCCGACAGCAGGCCGTACAGCGCGATCTGGCCCCATTCGAGGAGCTTGTTGTCGTAGTCCGGCTGCACCTGGGCGAACAGGGTGGAGGCGACCACCGTGCTGAGCACCGCCAGCAGGATGAAGACGGCGCGGCGCTGCCGGGCGGCGCGCTCCCAGGCCTGCTGCGGGAACTGGGCGGCCTCTTCGGGCGCGGCCTCGCCGCCGGCGCCCAGTTTGAGCAGCAGGGCGGTGCCGACGCTGTTCCAGAAGCCGCGCCAGGGGCGGGGCGTCATCGAGCCGCGGTTGATGGGCGGCGCGGTGACGGAATTGGGATGACGCTCCTCGCGCAGCGGGCTGCGGGTGGAGGGGATCGGCGCGGCCTCGAAGTCGGCCGGGGTCAGCACCTTCAGGTGGGAAAAGTCGTTCGGCTTCATGGGACGGTCTTTCCTTACCAGCGGGAGGCGGTGGTGTGCGGGGTGGGGGCGGCGGTGTCGCCGATGGCGGGCATGCGCTTGAAGACGCAGTCCACGGCGGCGCCGGCGGCGTTCAGGGCGCCGGCCGGGGCCTGGCCGGCGGCGCGCGGGCGCACGGTGGAATGGGGTTTTTGACGCAGACCGTCGCGTTGCAGGCGCAGCGCGGAAGAGGGGCCGATCAGGGGGTTCATGCCGGCGATAGGGCAAAGCCTGTGCCAGCGTGAAAACCTTATTTCATATCAACGACTTGGGTCGTTTTCCGCGGGGTCCGGAGGCCGCTTCGCCGCGGCGGCCTCCTCAAAACCTCCGATTTTGTCGCCACAGCCCGACAAGTGGTGGGTGGCTGATGGAGAAACTGAATCAAATCAACCACTTAAGCATGTCGCTACTCGGCGACAGCCTCGCCGGGGGGCGTTCCGCCCTCGGCCTTGAAGTGGCCCGGCGTGAGTTCGTGCTTCTGCAGCAGACGGTAGAACTCCGTGCGGTTGCGGTCCGCCAGCCGGGCGGCGTCGGCCACGTTGCCGTCGGTCAGCTTGAGCAGGCCGACCAGGTACTCGCGCTCGAAGCGCTGCTTGGCCTCGGCGTAGGTCTGCACCTCCACCGTCGGCACGCGCAGCGCGCGCTGGACCAGCGCCAGCGGGATCAGCGGCGAGCTGGACAGGGCGCACACCTGCTCCACCACGTTGAACAGCTGGCGCACGTTGCCCGGCCAGGGCGCGGTGGTCAGCGCCTTCAGCGCCTCGGGCGCGAGGCCCGACAGGCGCTTGCCGTACTTGCCGGCCAGCTTGTGCAGGAAGTGGTTGGCCAGCAGCGGGATGTCCTCGCGCCGGTCGGCCAGCGCCGGCAGGGTGAGGGTGACGACGTTCAGCCGGTAGTACAGGTCCTCGCGGAACTGGCCGGAGGCCATGGCGGCGTCCAGGTCGCGGTGGGTGGCGGAGATGATGCGCACGTCCACCGTGATGGCCTGGGTGGCGCCCACCGGGCGCACGGCGCGCTCCTGCAGCACGCGCAGCAGCTTGACCTGCAGGGCCGGCGGCATGTCGCCGATCTCGTCGAGCATCAGCGTGCCGCCGTCGGCCTGCTGGAACAGGCCCTTGTGGTTGGCGTGCGCGTCGGTGAAGGCGCCCTTGACGTGGCCGAACAGCTCCGACTCCAGCAGCGCCTCGGGGATGGCGCCGCAGTTGACGGCGACGAAGGGCTTCCTGGCCCGGTCGCTGGCCTTGTGGATGGCGCGCGCCAGCACCTCCTTGCCGGTGCCGGAGTCGCCGCGCAGCAGCACGCTGGCGTCGGACTGGGCGACCATGCGCGCCTCGGCCAGCACCTCGGCCATGCGGCTGGAGCGGCTGACGATCTCGCTGCGCCAGCTCTCGTCGCCGGCCGCCGCGGGCGTGGCCGCCGGCGCGCCCAGGGCCAGCGCCTGGCCGATCTTGTCGAGCAGCTCGCGCGGCTCGTAGGGCTTGGTCAGGTAGGTGAAGACGCCGCGCGAGGTGGCTTCCACCGCGTCGGGGATGGTGCCGTGCGCGGTGAGCAGGATCACCGGCAGCGTCGGGTGGCGCTTGCGGATCTCGTCGAACAGCTGCAGCCCGTCGCGCCCGGGCAGGCGCACGTCGCTGAGCACCAGGCGGGGATGCTCGATCTCCAGCTGCGTGAGCGCCGATTCGGCCGAGGTGACGGCCGTGACCTGGTAGCCCGCGCCGGTCAGCCGCAGTGACAGCAGGCGCAGCATGTCCGGGTCGTCGTCGACGACCAGCAGGCGGGCGCCCTGGGCCCGCGCGTCCTGTCCGTTCAAGGCCGCTCTCCTGTGCCGGGCGGGCTCGCCGGCGCGTGCGGCCGGGCGAAGCTGCGTTCGATGGCCCGCAGCGCTTCGATGCGGTCGTTGAGCTGGTCGATGCGGCGCTGCGCCTCCTTGAGCTGCTGCGCCTGGCGGTCGCGGTCGTCCTCCACGCGGCGCTGCTCCAGGTAGCGTGCGGCCAGCAGCCGCGCCAGCGGCGCCAGCGCCTGGCCGTCGGGCGAGGTGTTCCCGGCCACCCGCTGCATCAGGCCGGCCGCGCGGGCCAGGTCGGGCGGGCTGCGCGTCTGCGCCAGGGCCAGGGCGAGCTGCATCTGGGCGGCGGGATCGGCCGGCTCGCCCAGGCGGGTGATTTCGGCCGGCAGCTCGCTGCCCGACAGGCCGCGCACGCGGTCGGCGTAGGCCAGCATGGCGCCGACCGGCCCCGGCAGGGGCGGCATCAGCTGGGTGGCGGGGGCGCGCGGCTCGGCCTCCACCGGCACGACGGGAGGCGGGGCCGGCGGC
>JASGDG010000148.1:0-3537 GCA_047607325.1 Xenophilus sp.
CGCACGCACGGCCGCGGCCAGCCGCGCGCCGGGGTCGCTCACGCCCGGCGTGCCGGCGTCGCTGACGAAGGCGATGCGCTGGCCCGCGGCCAGCCGCCCGACCACGGCCTGCGCCGCCTCCGCCTCGTTGTGCTGGTGCACCGCCAGCAGCTGCGCGCCGGGCCGCTCGATGCCGTAGGCGCGCAGCAGCTGCTGGGTGTGGCGCGTGTCCTCGCAGGCCACCGCGTCGGCCATCTGCAGCACGTGCAGCGCGCGCAGCGTGACGTCGGCCAGGTTGCCGATCGGCGTGGCGACGGTGTAGAGCGTGCCCTCCGGATAATGCTGCCCGCCGGCCGCCTCGCGGGCGGCCTGCAGGGCGGCGCCGAAGGAGGCGCTGGAAGTCAGGGAGGTCACGATGGGTTTTCTGTCACGCGTCGCCGGGGCCGTCCGGGCAACGACCAAGTCGCTGGGCGATGCCGCGGAGGAGGCGGCGCTGGCGCACCTGCGCGCCGCCGGCCTCACGCTGCTGGCCCGCAATTATCGAACCCCCGGCCGCGGCGGCGGCGAGATCGACCTGGTGATGCGCGAGCCCGGCGGCACGCTGGTCTTCGTCGAGGTGCGGCGCCGCGGCAGCGCGGCCCACGGCGGCGCAGCGGCCAGCATCGGCGCCGCCAAGCGCCGGCGCATCGTCTTCGCGGCGCAGCACTACCTGCTGCGCCTGCCGGCGCCGCCGCCCTGCCGCTTCGACGCGGTGCTGGTGGAGCCCACCGGCATCACCTGGCTGCGCGCCGCCTTCGATGCGGAGTGAGACCACCCCCAGCCTGCACGGGGGCGCACTCGGCGGCCCGGCAAAGCCGGTTCCGCGCGTGTTCCCGCATGGACTGCTTCGCGGCCGTCCGATCGGGAACCTCGCACGCGGCATCGCGCTCCATTCCACGCATGCGCGGCGCTGTCCCGCACGTTTGGTTGCAGGGCGCGCCGCTATCATCGCCGGCCAACATGCTTGAGCTTCGCATCCAGCAGCATTTCATCGACAGCGCCGACCTCAAGTACCAGGGCGGCCCGGGGCTGAGCAAGCCCCTGGTGCAGGCCGTGCAGGCGCTGCTGGCCTGCGTGACCAGCGGCGGCAAGGTGCTGGCCTGCGGGGCCGGCGTCTCCGGCCTGCTGGCCGCCCAGTTCGCCGCGCAGTTCGTCGGCCGCTTCGAGCGCGAGCGGCCCTCGCTGGCCGCCCTGGCCATCGACGGCCCCCTGAGCGACCCGCTGGCCGACACCCGCGCCGCCGCCGACCCGCAGGGCTTCGCGCGGCAGGTGCGCGTGCTGGGCGAGGCGGGCGACGTGCTGCTGGCCCTCACGCCCGGCGGCGAGTCGGCGGCCGTGCTGGCGGCCGTGGCCGCAGCGCACGAGCGCGAGATGACCGTCATCGCCCTGACCGGCGGCGTCGGCAGCGGGGCCGGCGGCGCGGTCGGCCGGGCGCTGCGCGAGACGGACGTGCAGGTCTGCGTGCCGCACGAGCGGCCGCTGCGCATCCACGAAGTCCACCTCACCGCGCTGCACTGCCTGTGCGACGCGGTGGACGCCCAACTACTCGGAGAACAGGAAGTTCCGCCATGACGATCACGACCCTTCGCACCCTCCCGGCGGCGCCTGCGCGCCTGGCCGCCGCGGCGCTGGCCGCCTGCGCGCTGGCCGGCGCGCTTTCGCTCTCGGCCTGCGTGCCGCTGGTGGTGGGCGCCGCCGCCGGCGTGGGCCTGATGGCCACCGACCGCCGCAGCTCCGGCGTGCAGCTGGACGACGAGGCCATCGAGCTGCGTGCCGCCGCGCGCATCCGCGAGATCGCCAACGACCACATGAACGTCACCGTGATCAGCTTCAACCGCACGGCGCTGGTGATCGGCACGGTCGGCTCGGAGCCGGACAAGGCCCGCGCCGGCGAGGCGGTGCGCACCACGCCCAACGTGCGCCACGTGGTCAACGAGGTGGTGGTCGGCCCGGCGCTGGACATCCGGCGCCGCTCCAGCGACACCTACATCACCAGCAAGGTCAAGGCTTCGCTGCTGGACGCCAGCGACGTGCCGGCCAACTCGATCAAGGTCGTGACGGACGGCGGGGCGGTCTACCTGATGGGCCTGGTCACGCGCCGCGAGGGTGACCGCGCCACCGACATCGCGCGCGGCATCTCGGGCGTGGAGAAGGTGGTGCGGGTGTTCGAGTTCATCGACGAGGGCGGCGCACCGGCGCCGGACGGCACCGGTGTGCCGCCGCAGGCCGCGCCGGCGGAGGTGCCGGCGACGGCCGCCCAGCCGGGCGTGGTGACGACGCCCGTCCGGTGAGACCGCGTTCGGGCGTTCGGCGCCGAGCGTCCGGCGTGGGGAACGCCCCGCTCAACGCCTGACACCCTCACTTCAGCCGCGTGATGAGGCTGGAGGTGTCGAAGCGGTTGCCGCCGGCCTGCTGCACGTCGGCGTAGAACTGGTCCACCAGCGCCGTCACCGGCAGGCGCGCGCCGTTGCGCTTGGCCTCGTCGAGCACCAGGCCGAGGTCCTTGCGCATCCAGTCCACCGCGAAGCCGAAGTCGAACTTGCCTTCGATCATGGTCTTGCCGCGGTTGTCCATCTGCCAGCTCTGCGCGGCGCCCTTGCCGATCACGTCGAGCACCTTCGCCATGTCCAGCCCGGCGCGCTGGCCGAAGGCGATGGCTTCCGACAGGCCCTGCACCAGCCCGGCGATGCAGATCTGGTTGACCATCTTCGCCAGCTGGCCGGCGCCGCTGGCGCCCAGCAGGGTGACGGCGCGGGCGAAGGCGCCGATGACCGGCTCGACCTGCGCGAACACGGCCGCGTCGCCGCCGCACATCACGGTGAGCACGCCGTTCTGCGCGCCGGCCTGGCCGCCGGAGACGGGCGCGTCGATGAAGTGCAGGCCCTTCGCCCGCGCGGCCTGCGACAGCTCGCGCGCCACGTCGGCGGAGGCGGTGGTGTGGTCCACGAACACGGCGCCGGGCTGCATGCCGGCGAAGGCGCCCTCCGCGCCCAGTACCACGCTGCGCAGGTCGTCATCGTTGCCCACGCAGCAGAGCACGATGTCGGCGCCGGCGGCAGCCTCGCGCGGCGTGGGCGCGCCGGCGTGCGGCGCGCCACCCAGCTCGGCCAGCCAAGCCGCCGCCCTGGCCGGCGAGCGGTTGTAGACGGTGACGGTGTGGCCCGCCTGGGCCAGGTGGGCGGCCATGGGGTAGCCCATCACGCCCAGGCCCAGGAAGGCCACGCGGCGCGCGGGGGTGGGGGAATAGCTCTTGGGCGTGAAGGAGGGTGAGGAAGAGGGGAAAGTCATGGCGCGAGCTTAGTGCAGCCCCGTGGCCCTTGCACGTCGCTCAGTCCAGCTGGATGCCGGCGGCCTGGATCACCGGCCCCCAGCGCCGCGACTCGGCGCGCGCCAGCTGGTGGAACTGCCAGGGCGAACCCGGCATCGCCTCCATGCCCATGCCCATGCCCATGCCCATGCCCATGCCCATGCCCATGCCCATGCCCATGCCCATGCCCATGCCCATGCCCAAGCCCATGC
>JASGDG010000149.1:0-8299 GCA_047607325.1 Xenophilus sp.
CTGCGCGAGGCGCCCGCGACCGAGCGCCGCGCCGCCCTGCGCCAGGCGCTGGGCGCGCGGCCACCGGGCATGCTGCGCTTCTCGGAGGACTTCGACGCGCCGCCGGCCGAGCTGCTGGCCTGCGCCGCGCGCCTGGGCTTCGAGGGCATCGTCGGCAAGCGGCGCGACGCGCCCTACGTCGGCCGGCGCAGCCCGGACTGGATCAAGCTCAAGCACCCCCTGCGGCAGGAGTTCGTGATCGGCGGCTACACCGCGCCGCAGGGCAGCCGCACCGGCTTCGGCGCGCTGCTGCTGGGCGTGTACGACGAGGCCGGGCACCTGCGCCACGCGGGCAAGGTCGGCACCGGCTTCGACGCGCGCCTGCTGGCCGGCGTCCACGCCGTGCTGCGCAAGCTGCACACCGACGACTGCCCCTTCGAGCCGCGACCCGCCGGCCTGCGATCGCCGCGCGTGCAGTGGGTGCGCCCGCGGCTGGTGGCCGAGGTGTCTTTCGGCGAGTGGACGCGCGATGGCCGCGTGCGCCAGGCGGTGTTCCACGGCCTGCGCACCGACAAGCCGCCGCGCCGGGTCGTGCGCGAGCGCGCCGCCGCTCCACCGAAGGAGAACGCCGCCATGCCTGCCCGCACGCCCCGGTCCGCCGACCCGCAGATCACGCATGCCGGCCGGGTGGTCGACCGCGCCAGCGGCGCCACCAAGGGCGAGGTGGCGGCCTACTACGCCGAGGCTGCGCCGCTGATGCTGCCGCATTTGAAAGGCCGCCCGGTCGCGCTGGTGCGCGCGCCGGACGGCGTGGGCGGCGCGCTGTTCTTCCAGAAGCATGCGCCGCCGATGGCGCTGCCCGGCGTGAAGCGGCTCGACCCGGCGCTGGACCCGGGCCACGCGCCGCTGCTGCAGATCGACGCCGCCCGGGCCCTGCTGGCCGCGGCGCAGATGAACGTGCTGGAGTTGCACACCTGGAACGCCACCTCCGGCGCCATCGGCCGGCCCGACCGCATGACCTTCGACCTGGACCCCGGCGAGGGCGTGGCCTGGCCGCAGGTGCAGGAGGCGGCGCTGCTGGTGCGCGCGCTGCTGCAGGAGCTGGGCCTGGCGGGCTTCCTCAAGACCAGCGGCGGCAAGGGCCTGCACGTGGTCGTGCCGCTGCGTCGCGAGCACGGATGGGACACCGTCAGGGCCTTCTCGCGCGCGGTGGTGGCGCACCTGGCGCAGACCCTCCCCGGGCGCTTCGTCGCCAGGAGCGGGCCGGAGAACCGCGTCGGCAAGGTGTTCGTCGACTACCTGCGAAACGGCTTCGGCGCCACCACCGTGAGCGCCTGGTCGCTGCGCGCCCGCCCCGGGCTGGGCGTGTCGGTGCCGGTGGCCTGGGAGGAACTGCCCGGCCTGCGCGGCAGCGCCCACTGGACGCTGGCCGACGTGCGGTCGCGCATGGCGACCGGCAACGCGCCGTGGGACGGCATGGCACGCGCCCGGCGCGGGCTGGCCGGGCCGATGAGGATGCTGGGCTTCACGCCGTGAACCGCCGGATGGCGGCCGCGCGCCAGCCGCGCCGCCGCGCCGTTCACTCGCGCACTTCCTCCGTCACCACCTCGAAGCGCTGCAGCGTGTGGTTGCCGAAGACCATGGTGATCGGCACGTCCGCCGCGTCGCGGCCGCGCGCGATCACCACCCGGCCGATGCGCGGCCGGTTGTGGCGCGCGTCGAAGGTGTGCCAGCGCCCGCCCAGGAAGACCTCGAACCAGGCGCTGAAGTCCATCGGGTAGGGCACGGGCGGCACGCCGATGTCGCCCAGGTAGCCGGTCACGTAGCGCGCCGGGATGTTCAGGCAGCGGCACAGCGTCAGCGCCAGGTGCGTGAAGTCGCGGCACACGCCCGCCTGCTCGCGGAAGGCCCCCAGCGCGGTGCGCGCCGGCGAGGCGCACTGGTAGTCGAAGCGCAGGTGGTGGTGCACGAAGTCGCACACCGCCTGCACCCGCGCCCAGCCCGGCCGGGTGTGGCCGAAGGTGTTCCAGGCGAAGGCGAGCAGTTCGCTGTCCACCTCGCAGTAGCGGCTGGGCAGCAGAAAGCCCAGCGTCCCGGCCGGCAGTTCCTCCACCGGGTGCTGCCAGGCGCCGTGCTCGGCCGGGTCGGCCCAGCCGGGGTCGTGGATCAGCGCCTCGTTGTGCAGCCGCAGGCGCTGCACGCCGGCCGGCACGCGCACGCGGGCGCAGCGGTTGCCGAAGGCGTCGAGGTAGGCGTCGGTCCACAGCGGCGGGTCCGCCACCGGGTGCTCCGGCGCCGCCAGGTCGCGCTCGCGGTCCGGGTGCACGCGCAGCAGGTACACCACGGCCGTCGGCCCGGCCAGGCCCAGTTCGATGTCGTAGCCGATGCGGATGAGCATGGGGTCTGCCTTTCTGCCGTGCTGCCTTGCCGGCATGCTAGAAGTGTGCCGCCGCCGGTCCGCCCTCGTCAGGCGCCGTCTGCGTGTAGGCGCGCTTCGCCTGCGCACGCGGCGGTGCGCTGCCTTCTAGCGATAGGGGTTGCGCACGCCCAGGCCGGCCAGGATCTCGATCTCGCGCGCCTCCATCGCCTCGGCGTCGGCCTCGCCGGTCTCGTGGTCCCAGCCCTGGGCGTGCAGCGTGCCGTGCACCAGCAGGTGGGCGTAGTGGTCGGCCAGCGTCCTGCGCTGCGCCTTCGCCTCGCGCGCGACCACCGGCGCGCACAGCACCAGGTCGGCCATCACCTGCGGGGCCTGCGCATAGTCGAAGGTCAGCACGTTGGTCGCGTAGTCCCTGCCGCGGAATTCGCGGTTCAGGCGCCGGCCCTCTTCCGCGTCGACGACGCGCACCGCGATTTCGGCCGGCAGCGTCAGCGCGTGGCGGATGCAGCGCGTCACGCGGTGCCGCGGCAGGGCGGCGCGATGCCGGCCCGCCTCGTCGAAGCGCGCGAACTGAAGGGACAGCGACAGTGCCGGCAGCGCCATCGTTCAGGCCCGCTTGCCGCTCTTGTCGTAGGCGTCGACGATGCGCGCCACCAGCGGGTGGCGCACCACGTCGCCGCTGTTGAAATGCGTGAAGGCCAGGCCCGCCACGCGCTTGAGCACCCGCTCGGCGTCGATCAGCCCGCTGGTCTGCTGCTTGGGCAGGTCGATCTGGCTCACGTCGCCCGTCACCACGCACTTGCTGCCGAAGCCGATGCGCGTGAGGAACATCTTCATCTGCTCGGGCGTGGTGTTCTGCGCCTCGTCGAGGATGACGAAGGCGTTGTTGAGCGTGCGTCCGCGCATGAAGGCCAGCGGCGCGATCTCCAGCGCGTTGCGCTCGAAGGCCTTGGCCACCTTCTCGAAGCCCATCAGGTCGTAGAGGGCGTCGTACAGCGGGCGCAGGTACGGGTCCACCTTCTGCGTCAGGTCGCCGGGCAGGAAGCCCAGGCGCTCGCCGGCCTCCACCGCGGGGCGCGTGAGCACGATGCGCTGCACGCTGCTGCGCTCCAGCGCATCCACCGCGCAGGCCACGGCCAGGTAGGTCTTGCCGGTGCCGGCGGGGCCGATGCCGAAGGTGATGTCGTGGCCGGCGATGTTGTCGAGGTAGACGCTCTGGTTGGGCGTGCGCGCGCGCAGGTTGCTGCGCCGCGTGCTCAGCACCCTGGCGCCGTCCCCGTCCTCCGCCGTCGCGCCGTCGCCGGCCAGCGTGAGCTGCACCAGCGTGGCGTCGACGGGCCGCTGCGCGATCTCGTACAGCGCCTGCAGGGTTTCCATCGCGCGCGCCGCATTCGCCTTGAGGCCCTCGACCTTGAAGGCCTCGCCGCGATGCGAGACCTTGACTCCGAGCGCGTCCTCGATCTGGCGCAGGTGCGCGTCCATGGGGCCGCACAGGTGGGCCAGGCGGGTGTTGCTGGGGGGGGTGAAGCTGTGGCGGAGAATCACGCGGTCTTTGGAATGGAGCCGCAGCGCGGCATGGACTGTCGATGATAGGCAAACTGACCGGCACCCTCGCCGAACGCAACCCGCCCCAGGTGGTGATCGACTGCCATGGCGTGGGCTACGAGGTCGACGTGCCGATGAGCACCTTCTACAACCTGCCGCACGCGGGCGAGACGGTGTCCCTGCTCACCCACTTCGTGGTGCGCGAGGACGCGCAGATCCTCTACGGCTTCGGCACCCCGGCGGAGCGGGCGGCGTTCCGGCTGCTGATCAAGATCTCGGGGGTGGGGCCGCGCACGGCGCTGGGCGTGCTGTCGGGCATGAGCGTGAACGAGCTGGCGCACGCCGTATCGGTGCAGGAGCCCGGGCGGCTGGTCAAGATCCCCGGCATCGGCAAGAAGATCGCCGAACGCCTGCTGCTGGAACTCAAGGGCAAGCTGGGCGACGCGCTGGGCCAGCCCGCCGGACTGGCCCAGCCGGCCGGCGACGTGCAGGCCGACATCCTGCAGGCGCTGCTGGCGCTGGGCTACAGCGACAGGGAGGCTGCCGCCGCCCTCAAGGCGCTGCCCAAGGAGGTGGGCGTGAGCGAGGGCATCAGGCTCGCGCTCAAGGCCTTGGCAAAGTAGGCGCCTTCAAGGGACCCACCAGTAGCGCAGCGCGTGGAAGTAGATCGGCGCCGCGAAGATCACCGAATCGAGCCGGTCGAGCATGCCGCCGTGGCCCTCGATCATGGTGCCCCAGTCCTTCACGCCGCGGTCGCGCTTGATGGCGGACATGACCAGCCCGCCGAAGAAGCCCATCACGCAGATCATGAAGGCCATCAGCGCCGCCTGCCAGGGCGTGAAGGGCGTGGCCCACCACAGCGCGGCGCCCAGCAGCGTGGCGCTGGCGACGCCGCCGATCAGGCCCTCCCAGGTCTTCGACGGCGACAGTTCGGGCGCCACCTTGCGCCGGCCGAAGAGCTTGCCCCACACGTACTGCAGCACGTCGCTGCCCTGCACCACGATCACCAGGAAGGCGATGAGCAGCAGGTTGCGGTCCTCGAAGCCGGGGATGTTCAGCGTCAGCAGCGCCGGCACGTGGCTGATGCAGAACACGCAGACCATCAGGCCCCACTGCACCTTCGCCGCGCGCTCCAGGAAGCGCTTGGTGTCGCCGCCCACGGCCGAGAGGATGGGCAGGATCAGGAACACCTCCACCGGGATGAAGATGGCGAACATGCCGTACCACTCGATCCACACCAGGAAGTACTGCACCGGCAGCGCGATGTAGAAGGCCGCCGCCATCGCCAGGTGGTCGCCGCGCCGGGTGTAGGTCAGGCTCATGAACTCGCGCAGCGCGTAGAACGAGACCAGGTAGAAGAGGACGATCACGCCGCCCTTGCCGAAGGCGAAGGCGATGCCGATGGCCGCCACCATCACCCACCAGGCGTTGACGCGGGCGTTCAGGTTGTCGATCACCGGATGCGGCGCGCCGTGCGCCACGCGCCACTTGAGCAGCGCGCCGATGGCCGAGGCGAGGATCAGCACGCCGGCCACGCCGCCGAAGAGCTGCAGGGTTGTCTGGGTCGATGGGCTCATGGCGCGCTCGCCTCCTGCTTGTCGTGGTCGGCTCGCAGGTCCAGCATCGCCTGCTGGGCCCGCGCCAGGAAGGCGGCCTTGTCCTCGCCCTCGGCCAGCGCCACCGGCGCACCGTAGCGCACCGAGCAGGCCAGCGGCACCGGGACGAGCTGCCCCTTGGGCAGCACGCGCTTGAGGTTCTCGATCCACACCGGCACCAGCCGCACCTGCGGGCAGGCCCGGGCGAGGTGGAACAGACCGCTCTTGAGCGGCAGCATCACCTCCTCGCCGGTGTTGCGCGTGCCCTCGGGGAACATGATCAGCGAGTCGCCCGACTGCAGCGCCTGCACCATCTGGTCGACCGGGTTGGGGCCGTCGCCGCTGCCGTCGCGGCGGATCATCAGCGCGTTGAACACGTCCTCGCCGATGAAGCGCCGGGCCTTCGAGGCCAGCCAATAGTCCTGTCCCGCCACCGGCCGGGTCAGGGCGCGCAGGTCGGGCGGCAGCGTGGCCCACAGCAGCACGAAGTCGCCGTGGCTCGAATGGTTGGCGAAGTACAGCGTCTGCTCGGCCACCGGCGTGCTGCCGCTCCAGACAGCGCGCACGCCGGTCAGCAGCCTGGCGGCGAAGAGGATCAGGCGGGCGGCGACGAAGGCGCCGGCCTGGCGCAGCAGCGCGCGCGGCGGTGGCGCGTCGGTGGTGAAGGCGTCGGTCATGAGGCGAGGCGGGCCGCGACGGCGGCAATGAGAAGAAGGCTTTGCAGGGCGACGATGCCGGCATGGCGGCGCAGCAGGCGGCGGGTGCCGTGCAGGCGGTTGTCCAGCGGCCGCGGTTCATTGGCAGATGCGGCGCGAAGGCCCGTCTGCGCGAGCGAGCGGTCCAGCGTCTGCAGGTCGGGGATGCGGCCCGTGGCCAAGGCGTCGAACAGCCGCTGATCCAGCCGCAGCCGGAAGACCAGGTAGCGCTCCGGCAGGCCGAGCAGCGCCGCGGCGGCGAGGAGGAGGGCGCTGCTGCCCGTGGCCGGGCCAAGGCACAAGGTAGCGAGCGACAGCGCCGAGAGCCACAGGCTCCAGCGGGCCAGCGCGCCCTGGCCGGCCAGCAGCGCGGCGAGCACGGCGCAGTCGGCGCGGTCCTGCGTGTCGAGGGTCATGCCGGGCCTTCGTGGCGGTGGTTGCTCCCGGCCGCCGCCAGCGTATCGTGCCATGCGGCGCGCAGCACGATCTGCGGGCGGGCATGGCGCACGGTGGCCTCGGCGCCGGCCAGGTCGGCCGCCGCGCCATGCCGCTGCAGCCAGCCGACCAGCGTGGCGGCGCTGCGCGAGAAGCCCAGCGCGCAGCAGACCCAGACCGCTTCGCGGCCCTGGCTGGCGCGCCTGCGGCCTTCCAGCACCGCGACCGCGCGGCGCAGTTGCGTCGGCGGGGGCGTCACCAGGTCCAGCATCGGCACGCAGCGGGCGTGCGGCACGTCGGGCAACTGCAGTTCGGCGCACAGGCTCAGCAGGCGCGGCCGGCCGGCCGCCTGCCATTCGGCCTGCGAGGGCAGCCGGCCCAGCCGCACGCCCGGCACCACCTCCACGCTGGGCGGCAGCCGCCGCGTCCAGGCCCAGGCGTTGACTGCCGCGCCGAGCCGGTAGGGCGCGAACAGCCAGCGCGCGGACCCGTGCATGCGGCCGCGGCCGTCCATGGCGAATCCGCGGGCGCCGAAGCCGGCGTAGTTGAGCGCCACCAGCATCAGCGAGGCGGCGGGCCAGCCCAGCCACAAAGCGGTGCCGCCGACGTGCAGCCCCAGCGCCAGGCAGGCGCCCGCGCCGAGCGCATAGGCGCCGGCCAGCTTCCAGCGCTGCGCGTCGCGGGCCAGCCGCCAGGCGCGCGGCAGCGCCACGCGGCGTTCCAGCGGCCACAGCCACACGCACACGAGGCCCAGCAGCGCGCCGGTCGGGATGTCGATGAAATGGTGCTGCCAGGTGGTCAGCACCGAGCCGCAGATGGCCAGCGTCCACAGGTGCAGCACGGCGCGCGCCCAGCGGGGCGTGATCAGCCGCCGGTACCAGTCCCACAGGATGACGGCCAGCGCGATGTGCAGCGAGGGCGCCTGGTTGAAGGGCTTGTCGAAGTCGCGCAGCGCCTCGAACAGGAAGGCCGGCGCGCCGCTCACCGCCGGCTGGCCGAAGCTGAACGCCAGCGGCCAGAGCACGAAGCAGCTCACGGCGATGAGCTGCGCCGTCAGCAGCCGCGCCGCATGCCGGTCCACCAGGTGCTTGGTGCGGCCCAGGAAGAGCGAGAGCGCGTAGAAGGCGTTGATGGTCCAGTAAGGGAAGATGGTCCAGGCCCAGAAGGGCATGCCGCGCTCCCACGCGAAGACGACCGAGGGCACCTGCGCCCGCGTGCCGGCCCACCAGTTCGCCAGGCCGTAGCTCAGGTAGAACAGCGGCCCCAGCAGTGCCAGCCAGGCGGCGGCGCGCTTCCAGGGGCGGGGCGCGGGGCGGCGCGTCATCGCTCCACGCGCTGCGCCAGCGAGACGGTGAAGATGCCCCACTCGTCCACCCGCTGCGTGATCTTGCGAAAGCCCGCCTCCTCGACGAGCTGGTCCATCTCGGCCTGCGTGCGCCGGCGCATCACCCAGGCCTGGCCCTGGCGGTGGCTGGTGAGGGCGCGGGCGATCATTTCCAGCTGCGGGTGCCAGGGCTGGCCGGTGTAGACGAGCCAGCCGCCGTCTTCCACCGCGTCGCCGACGCCGGCGAGCGAGCGGCGCACCATCCCGTTGTCGGGAAACAGTTCGTACAGGCCGGAGACCACCGCCAGCGTGGGCCGCGGCATCACCGTGGCCAGGCTGACGCGGTCGA
>JASGDG010000150.1:0-5879 GCA_047607325.1 Xenophilus sp.
CTGATGCTGTCGCGCCTCGTGGCCATGGTGCTGGGCTTCAGGAACGGCTCCGAACTGGTGATGACGGCCTTCGGCGGCACGGCCGGCGTGTTCTTCGTCATGGCCTCGCTGGCCACATTCATCAAGCGCGACCTCTCGGGCCTGGGCAAGTTCCTGTTCGTGGGCGTGCTGGTGCTGCTCGTCGGTTCGGTCATCAACGTGTTCGTGGGCTCGACGGCCGGCATGCTGGCCATCTCGGTGGCGGCCATCGGCCTCTTCTCGGCCTACATGCTCTATGACCTGAAGCAGATCATCGACGGCGGCGAGACCAACTACATCTCGGCCACGCTGGCGCTGTACCTGGACCTGTACAACGTGTTCCAGAGCCTGCTGGCGCTGCTGGGCATCTTTGGCGGCGAGCGGGAATAAGCAGACGGGCTGCGCCGGAACAACAAGGGGGCCGCTGGCCCCTTGTCCTTTTGCGCGGCTCCTGTCAGTCGACGCGGTCGAACACGGCGATGGATTCGACGTGCGCCGTGTGCGGGAACATGTTGACCACGCCGGCCTGCGTGCAACGGTAGCCGGCCTGATGCACCAGCAGGCCGGCATCGCGTGCCAGAGTGGCAGGGTTGCAGCTCACGTAGACGATGCGCCCGGGGGGACGCCAGCCGGCGCCTTCGGGGATGCCCTGCTGATGCAGGTCCGCCAGCGCCTTGGCCAGCGCAAAGGCGCCTTCGCGCGGCGGGTCCACCAGCCAGCGGTCCGCGAAGCCGTCGGCTACCAGCATCTCCGGCGTCATCTCGAACAGATTGCGGGCGACGAAACTCGTCGCCGCCAGCGGACGGTCCGCCGGCCCGTTCAACGCGAAGTTCTCGCGGGCGCGCGCGACCAGCGCCTCGCTCCCCTCGATGCCCAGCACCTGCGCCGCGCGCGTGGCCAGGGGCAGCGTGAAGTTGCCCAGCCCACAGAACCAGTCGATCACGCGCTCGTGCGGCTGCACGTCCAGCAGCCGCAGCGCACGCGACACCAGCACGCGGTTGATGTGCGGATTGACCTGCGTGAAGTCGGTCGGCCGGAAGGGCATGCGGATGCCGAATTCGGGCAGTTCGTAGCCCAGCGACACGGCCACCTCGGCATCGAGCAGGTGAACCGTGTCCGGCCCCTTGGGCTGCAGCCACCACTGCACGCCCTCGTGCGCCGCGGCGAAGGCGCGCAACCGCTGCCTGTCGCCCTCGGACAAAGGCGCCAGGTGCCGCAGCACCAGGGCGATCACGCCCAGCAAAGGCTGTCCGGGCGCGTCGCCGCAGGCCAGTTCGATCTGCGGGCAGCTTTCCCGCGCCTCCAGCGAATCCATGAGCCGGCGCAGCGGCAGCAGCATGGCGCTGACGGGCTGCGGCAGCACGGGGCACACGCCCATGTCCGCCACGTAGCGGCTCTTGCGCTCGTGAAAGCCGATCAGCGTGGCGCCCTTGCGCTGCACGTAGCGTACCGACAGGCGGGCGCGGTAGCGGTAGTGCCAGGCCGGCCCTTCCAGCGGGCGCAGCACGGTCTGCGCCTTCACCTTGCCCAGGTGCCACAGAGCGTCTTCCAGCGCACGCTGCTTGACGGCCACCTGTGCGGCCGGATCCAGGTGCTGCACCTTGCATCCGCCGCAGGCGCCCGCGTGCAGGCCGAAGTGCGGGCAGCGCGGGCGCACGCGCTGCGAGGATTCGCGCCGCAGTTCGGCGAGCGTGCCCTGCTCCCAGTTGTTCTTGCGGCGGTGGATGCTCGCGCGGACCTCTTCGAAAGGGAGCGCGCCGTCCACGAAGACCACCTTGCCATCGGCCCGGTGGGCCACGCCCTGGGCGTCCAGGTCGAGCGATTCGACCGTCAGCCAGGCATCTGCCTCATCGGCGGGCTTCACTGCCGCGACGGCAGGTAGCGCGACGGATCGACCGGCTTGCCCTGCCGGCGGATCTCGAAGTGCAGTTTTACCCGGTCAGCGTCGCTGCTGCCCATCTCGGCAATCTTCTGGCCCTTCTGCACGTTCTGGTCTTCCTTGACCAGCAGCGTCTGGTTGTGGGCGTAGGCCGTCAGGTAGGTGTTGTTGTGCTTCAGGATGATCAGGTTGCCGTAACCGCGCAGGCCGGCACCGGCATAGACGACGCGTCCGTCGGCAGCGGCCAGCACCGGGTCGCCGGCCTTGCCGCCGATGTCCAGGCCCTTGTTCTTCGCCTCGTCGAAGCCGGCGATCAGGCTGCCCTGCGCAGGCCAGATCCAGCCCACGTCCTCCTCGCCCGAGGAAGCTGCGGACGGCGTCCCGGACGACGGCGTGACCGGCTTGGACGCCGTCACCGTGACAGGAGGAAGCGGCGAGGCGGTGCCCGCAGCCGGGGGGGTGGCGGGCGCGGCCGAGGCGCCCGTCGGCGGCACCACGCGAAGCACTTGACCCACCTCGATCAGGTCCGGGTTGTCGAGGTTGTTCCAGTGCGCGAGATCACGCCAGCTCTGCCCGGTTTCGTTGGCAATGCGCCGGATCGTGTCACCCGGACGCACGGCATAGTAGCCCGGCTTGCCCAGATTCTCGATGCCCGGCAGGGGCTTGCCGTTGGCGTCTGTGGTGGGCAATGCACTGACCGAGGGTGTGCTGCCCCCCGGCCCGCGGTCTTCCACCGGTGCCGGACCGTGCGACGTGCTGCCGCAACCGGCAAGCATGAGCGCCACCGCTCCGAGAGAAAACCATGCCAGCCAGCGCCGGCCACCCAAACCCTGCATGTGCGTTCCTTCAAGCAATTCCGGATTTTAGGGGGACGAAGTGCACGGCCTCAAGCATCCTCCTCTCGATACCGCGTACATTTTTGTCAATGATGACAAGTAGTTGTCCTCCATTTGGAGAAATGGTAGGAGCAACGATGCGGCCACCCACGGCCAGTTGGGCGATCCATTCGGCAGGCACGTCCTCGCCTCCCGCCGCCGCGACGATCGCGGCGTAGGGCGCGCCCTTGGCATAGCCCAGGCGTCCGTCGCCCAGCAGCAGATGCACCGTCGCCAGCCGGAAGGGCCGCAGGTTCGCCCGCGCTCGCTCATGCAGCCCACGCAGCCGTTCGATGCTGTAGACCTCGCTGGCCACGTGGCTCAGCACCGCGGCCTGGTAGCCACAGCCGGTGCCGATCTCCAGCACCCGGCCCAGCCGGCCCTGTGGCTGAGCCGACAGGGCCGGGGCACCGAGCAGCAGTTCGATCATCCGCGCCACGACATTGGGCTTGGAGATGGTCTGGCCCAGGCCGATGGGCAGACTGGTGTCCTCGTAGGCCTGATTGACCAGCGCGCTGTCGACGAAGCGATGGCGCTCGACCGTCCCCATGGCGTGCAGCACACGGGCATCCGTGATGCCCTGGGCCGCCAGCCGCTGCACCATTCGCGCGCGCACCGCCTCGGAGGCCATGGCCGGTGTGGCGCTGACGACCGCCGGCGGCCGCCGGGGCGCAGCCGGGCGCGCCGGGGCCGGTGAAGCCGGTTTCAGCGTGACGGGGAAGGTGGGCCGGGGCCGCGTCATCGGCCTTCAGCCGGCGGCATCCAGCCGGCTCACGGCATCGCGCCAGTGGCCCAGTCGCGCATGGTCGGTCAGGTCGATCTGCAGGGGCGTGAGCGACACGTGCCCTGCCGCCGTGGCGTGGAAATCCGTGCCCTCGCTGCTGTCCTTGGCCGCGCCGGCGCCCGCGATCCAGTACATGGTTTCGCCGCGCGGGCTGTCCTGCGTGATCACCTTCTCGGCCGCGTGGCGCCGCCCGAGCCTGCACACTTTCAGCGGCTTGATCTGGTCGGCCGGCAGGTTGGGCACGTTCACATTCAACAGCCACGCCGGCCCGCTCAGCAGGCCCTCGCGCTCGATGCGCCGCACCAGTTGCTGCGCGACCTGCGCCGCCGCGTCGATGTGCGCCCAGCCCTTCTGGATCTGCGAGATGGCGAGGGCCGGGACACCGAACAGATAGGCTTCCATCGCCGCGCCCACCGTCCCCGAATAGATGGTGTCGTCGCCCATGTTGGCGCCGTTGTTGATGCCGGAAACCACCAGGTCCGGCCGGTAGTCCAGCAGGCCCTTGAGCGCGATGTGCACGCAGTCCGCCGGGGTGCCCGTCACGTAGCGGAAGCCGTTGTGCGCCGCGTGCACGTACAGCGGTGCCGCCAGCGTCAGCGCGTTGGACTTGGCACTGTTGTTGTGCTCGGGCGCGATGACCTCGACCTCGGCCACCTCGGCCAGCGCTTTGTGCAGGGCAATGATGCCGGGGGCTTGGTAGCCGTCGTCGTTGGAAATGAGGATCTTCATGTCGTCAGGCTCGCGATTCTAGGAGCGGGCCATGTCAGCCGGCGCGGGTCGCACCAGCGACAAGAACCCGCTTCGCGCGGCCCGTATCATGCCCGGCCATCCGCAGGAGACGAACCGCATGCATGCATGGCTTTGCGAAAACCCCGTTGGCGTCGAAGCGCTGACCTGGAAGGAACTGCCCACACCCCAGCCCGGCCCAGGCCAGGTGCTGGTGGAGATCAAGGCAGCGAGCCTGAACTTTCCCGATCTGCTGATCGTACAGAACAAGTACCAGATGAAGCCCGAGCTGCCCTTCGTGCCCGGCTCGGAATACGCCGGGGTCGTGGCGGCGGTGGGCGAGGACGTGAAGCATCTGAAGCCCGGGCAGCGCGTCGCCTGCCTCTCAGGCACCGGCGGTTTCGCCACGCACACGCCGGCACCCGCTGCACTGTGCATGCCGCTGCCCGACGCCTTCACCTACGTGGATGCGGCGGCCTTCATCATGATCTACGCCACCTCCTGGCACGCGCTGATGGATCGCGGGCAGTTGAAGCCGGGCGAAACCGTGCTGGTGCTCGGTGCGGCGGGCGGCGTCGGCACCGCAGCCATCCAGATCGCCAAGGCGGCCGGCGCGCGTGTCGTCGCCGCGGCATCCACCGATGAGAAATGCGCCCTGTGCCGCTCGCTGGGCGCCGACGCCACCATCAACTACAGCGCGCACGCCGTGCCGACAGAGTTCCGCGAGGCCATCAAGAAAGCCACCGGCGGCAAGGGGCCCGATGTGATCTACGATCCGGTGGGCGGTGATTTCGCCGAGCCGGCATTTCGCTCCATTGCCTGGCGGGGCCGTTATCTGGTGGTGGGCTTCGCCTCCGGCCCCATTCCTGCCCTCCCGCTGAATCTCACCCTGCTCAAGGGCGCCTCGCTGGTCGGCGTATTCTGGGGCGACTTCGCGCGCCGAGAGCCCGAGGCCAATGCGCACATGATGGGCGAATTGGCGAAGTGGTATATCGAGGGAAAGATCAAGCCCGTGATCGACCGCGCCATGCCCATGTCGGAACTCAAGGCCGCCTACGCCCACATGGGCTCGCGCGGCGTCATGGGAAAGCTCGTTCTGGTCAACTGATCCGGATACCGCACCCGGACGAACAAGGCCCGCGTCAAGCGGGCCTTGTTTCTTGCGGCGACGAAATCTACTTGATCTCGAAATCGGAGAGCGATTGGCCGGCTGCGAGCGCCTCGACCACCCAGCGGGGCTTGCGGCCACGCCCGCCGGACCAGGTCTCGCCGGTGGGGCTGCGGTATTTCGCCGTAGCCGCCGGCTTGGCGGACGCCGACACGCTGCGCTTGCCGCCGCCGGCACGGCCACCGGTGAGCTTCAAATCGGAAGCGGTAATGCCGTACTCCGCAATCTTGCGCCGAATCTCCTCGATCACGCCGGCACGTTCCTGGCCGCGCAGTTCCTCGGCTTGCTTGCGCAATTGCGCAATCTTCTGGTCATGCTCCTGGATCTGGGAATTGATTTCGGCAAGCGTAATGGCCATTGGATAGCTCCTTCCACTGAAAACAGTGGCCATTCTAATTGAAAAAGGCGGATGACTTCAAGACAATTACC
>JASGDG010000151.1:0-12166 GCA_047607325.1 Xenophilus sp.
CAGGCGCCGCGTGCTGCGCGCCAGCGTGCGCGCGCCCTGCACCGGCTCGGCCGGCGTGCGCACCAGCGCCACCGGCCTCGGCGGCGGGTCGGCGTGCTGCACCGGCTCACGCATAGTGGATGCGCGGATCGATCGCCGCGTACAGGAGGTCCACCGCCAGGTTCACCAGCGCGAAGATCACGGCCGCCAGCGTGACCGCCGCCTGGACCACGGTGTAGTCCAGGTTGTTGATCGAGTCCAGGATCAGCTGCCCCACGCCGGGCCAGGCATACACCACCTCCACCGACACCGCGCCGCCCATGAGCACGCCGAACTGCAGCGACACGAAGGTGACGACCGGAAGCAGCGCGTTGCGCAGCGCGTGGCGCAGCACGATCACGTGCTCCGGCACGCCCTTGATGCGCGCGAACTTGATGTACTCCGAGTGCAGCACGCCGGTCATGCTCGAGCGCGTCAGGCGCGCGATGCCGGCCGCCGCGTACCAGCCCAGCGCCAGCATCGGCAGCGCCAGGTGCGACAGCCCGCCATAGCCGCCGGTGGGAAACCAGCCGAAGTGCAGCGAGAAGACCTTCACGAAGATCAGGCTGAAGAAGAACGGCGGCGCCGCCTGCCCGAAGACCGCGAAGATCTTGCCGAGCTGGTCCACCACCCCGCCCGGCCACACGGCCGAGGCCACGCCCAGCGGCAGGCCGATGGCCAGGGCCAGGGCCAGCGCCGCCAGCGTCAGCTGCAGTGTCGGCCCCACGGCGCCGAAGACCACCTGCAGCGCAGGCTGCGAGAAGCGATACGAATTGCCGAAGTCGCCGTGCGCCAGCGCGCCCATGAACGAGAGGAACTGCATCGGCAGCGGGCGGTCCAGCCCCATCTGCTCGCGCAGCAGCTGCCGGTCCGCCTCGGTCGCCTCCGGCGGCAGCATGAGGTGCGTGGGATCGCCGATCGCACGCACCACCGTGAAGATCACGGCGATGACGAGGAAGACGGTGAACAGCGACTGCACGAGACGCCGCAGGACGTAGTTGAGCATGCGTGGGGGACGCAGGGCCGTGCGCCGGAGAATCTTCCCGGTTCGCTTCCCATCGATTGATAACGTTTCAAATGTAGGCGCGGGACTGACGCACCCCAACGACTCAAAACCGATATGAATAGAAGGAAAATTGTGGAACGCCATGCCCGGTCCGGGCCGCCGGGGAATCGTTTTCAGGCGTGCGGCGCCGTCACGCGGCGATCCTTGGAATCGCGCCGATCAGTTCCTGGGTATAGGCGTTCCGCGGCGACCGGAAGACGGCCTCGACCCCGCCCTCTTCCACGATCCGTCCGTCCTTGAGCACGACGACCCGGTCGGCCACATGGTGAATCACGCCGAGGTCGTGCGAAACGAAGAGGATCGTCGTGCCGTGCCCGGCGCGCAGTTCGGCCAGGAGGTCGAGCACCTGGGCCTGCACGGAGACGTCGAGCGCCGAGACCGGCTCGTCGCAGACGATGATGGATGGCGTGGGTGCGAGGGCGCGGGCGATGGCGACCCGCTGGCGCTGGCCGCCCGACAGGCTGCGCGGGTGGCGCTCCAGCACGCTGCGGGACAGGTGCACCTGGTCGAGCACCTCCAGCACACGACGCCGCCGGCGCACCGCGTCCGGGACCGAGTTCAGCAGCGACTCCTCGATCAGCCGGCCGACCGGATAGCGCGGGTCGAAGGAGCCGAGCGGGTCCTGGGAGATGAGCTGGGCCTGCGTGCGGTGGGGACGGCGGTCGGCTTCCCTGAGCGAACTCCACGGCCGGCCATTGAGCAGCACCTCGCCGCGGGTCGGCGCCAGCAGGCCGAGGACGATCCTGAGGATCGTCGACTTCCCCGAGCCCGACTCGCCGACGATGCCGAGCGTCTCGCCCCGGCGCACCTGGAAGCTGACGTCCGAGACCGCCGCGACGCCGGCGCCGTGGCGGATCGCCTTCGCCGTCCCGTAGATCTTGGTCAGGCCGCGCACGTCGAGGACCGTGTCGTCCGTGCTGGGCGCGTGGGCCGGCGCGGCAATGCGCTGCAGGCCATGCTCGGCCCCTTCGGAGGCGGTGAACCGGGCCAGGTAGCAGCCGCGCGAGGCGCTGGACGGGATGGCCGCCAGGAGCTGTCGCGTGTAGGGGTGCGCCGGATGCCCGAGCACGGCGCCGATCGGGCCGCGCTCCACGACGACGCCGTTCCTGAGGATCAGGACCTCGTCCGCGATTTCCGAAACCACCGCCAGGTCGTGGCTGATCAGCAGCAATGCGGCGCCGTCGTCGCGGCGCTGCCGGAGCACGCCGAGAACGCGCTTCTGCACCGTGACGTCGAGGGCCGTGGTCGGCTCGTCGGCGATGATCACCTTCGCGTCGGCGGCGATGGCCGAGGCGATCAGGGCGCGCTGGCGCTGCCCGCCGGAAAGCTGGTGGGAGTAGGCATCGGCCCGATGCTCGGCGTCGCGCACGCCCACGGCCTTGAGCAGCTCGACGGCCTTGGCGGCCCGCCCGGCCCGGGTGCCGATCCCGTGGGCCTCCAGGGTTTCGGCGACCTCGCTGCGCAAGGTGCGCAGGGGGTCGAGGCTGGTCAGCGCGTCCTGCAGGACGAGCCCGATCTCCCTGCCGCGGACCCGCTGCCAGTCCTGGCGGGAGAAGGCCAGCGCGTTCCCGCCGCCGATCTCCAGCGTGTCCGCCTGTACGGCGAGCCCTTCGCCGGCCAGGCCGACCAGGCTGCGCGCGGTGAGGCTCTTGCCCGAGCCGGATTCGCCGACCAGGGCGAGGCAGCGCCCGGACCGCAGCTCGAAGGAGACGCCTCCGGAGACGATCGGGTTGGCGCCCGGCAGGCCGATCCGCAGGTTCTCGACCTTGACGCGCACGTCATCGCCCACGCTGCCGCTCATGGCAGGCGCCCTTCGAAGCGCGCCTGCACGTGCCGGCCGAGGACCACGAACGCGACCACGGCCAGCACGATGGCGCCGCCCGGGAAGAGGCTGGGCCAGGCGGCGATGCGCAGGACGTTGCGCCCTTCGGCGACCATCACGCCCCACTCCGGCGTGGGCGGCTGCGGGCCCATCTGGAGAAAGCTCAGCCCCGAGACGGCGAGGATGGCGGAACCCACGTCCATCGCCGCCACCAGCCCGACGGACCCGATCACGTTCGGCAGCACGTGGCGCAGGACGTTGCGGACCGGGCCATGGCCGAAGAGCACCGCGTGGGTGACGTAGTCCGAACCCGCCACCTGGAGCGTGCGGCCGCGGATGATGCGCCCGAACTTCGGGAGGCTCGATACGCCGATGGCGACCGCGATGCCGACCGGCCCGGGGCCCCACAGCACGGCGATGAGCAGCGCCAGCAGAATCCCCGGGAACGCGGAGAGCAGATCGAAGACCCGGCTCAGGATCTCGTCGAACAGGCCGTGGGCCAGGCCGGCGACGAGGCCGAGCGCCGTACCGCCGGCCACGCCGATGACCATGGCGGACAGGGCGATGCCGAGGGACCACCGGGTGCCGGCCACGACCCGGCTGTAGACGTCGCGCCCGAGCGGGTCCGTGCCGAACCAGTGCGCGGCCGACGGCGCCTCGAGCGCCCGTTCGGGAGAGGCGGCGGTCGCGTCGCCGGCCCCCAGCAGGCCGGGCGTGAAGACCGCGGCGAGGAGCACGAGGACATAGGCCAGGGCGATGATGACGGCCGCTGGCGGGGCCCGGCGCCTCTGCCGGGCGCGGGGCGGCACGGATGCGCCGGCGTTGACGAGCGGCTCGACGCGCTCCAGGCTCATGGGCTTCCCTTCGTTCGGGGGTCGATGATCGAATACGAGATGTCCACCAGCGCGGAGGTGACGACATACACCAGGGCGACGATGAGGACGACGGCGAAGACCACCGGGATGTCCTTGCCCAGCACGGCCTGGAGGGTGGTCGTTCCGAGCCCGGGACGGCTGAAGACCGTCTCGGTGATGACCGCGCCGCCGAGAAGCTGCCCGATCAGCCAGCCGGCGAGCGTGACCGTCGGGACCAGGCCATGGCGCAGGGCGTGGTGGGTGCGCAGGCGCAGCGGGCCGATGCCGCGCGACAGCGCGGTGAGTGCGAAGGGCTGCTCCAGGGCGCGTTCCATCGCCTCGCGCAGGACCTGGCTCAGCAGCCCGAAGGTGGGCAGGGCCAGGACGATGGCCGGCAGCACCAGCGCGGGGAATCCGTCGGCGCCGGAGATGGGGAAGATGCGGATCTTCACCGAGAAGGCGACCAGGAGCACCAGCCCCGACCAGAAGACCGGGATCGAGTTGACGAGCAGTTCGAAGCCGATGAAGAACGAGCGCAGCGCCCCATGGCGCCCCGCGGTCAGCAGGGCGGCCGCGACCGCCGCCGCGACCGCCACGAAGCCGGCGGCCAGGGCCAGCTGGATCGTGGGGCCGATGGCCTGGCCGAGGATGGCGCTCACGTCCTCGCGCTTGACGTAGGAGCGGCCGAAGTCGCCGGTGAAAAGCCGGGCGACATAGTGGACGTACTGCACATGCCACGGCTGGTCGAGGTTCCACTCCTTGCGGATCGCGTCCTCGAGTCCTGCGTAGCTGTTCTGGCCGGCCATGATGGCGGCGATGTCGCCTGGAATGAGCTGCAGGGCGATGAAGGTGACGGTCACCGCCGCCCACAGCACGACCGCGGCCCCGGCGAGGCGCCGGATGACGGCGCCGCGCCGGGTGGCGTGCACGGCCGCCCTGTCCGTCACGGGGCGAGCCACACGTTGTACAGGCTGCCGACCGTCAGCGACTCGGGCTCGAAGCCGATGCCGTGGACCTTCGAGCTGGCGGCGAGCTGGAACGCGCCCGAGGTCAGCGGCACGTAAAGCGCGTAGTCGACGACCAGCTTGCGCTGCGCTTCCGACAGGATCTTCCTGCGCGCCTCCGGATCGACGGTGGCCGTGGCCGCTGCGCCGAGCTTCGCGATGTCGGCCACTTCGGCTGGCAGCTCCTTGGCGGTGTAGTGATAGAGCCAGTCCACGATGTAGGCCGTGATGTTCTGGCCGTAGGCGCCGCGGGTCCAGAGGTTGGGATAGATGCCGTAGTCGCCCCTGCCGATCTTGTCGTAGAACGGACCGGAGGCGGGGGTGTGCAGTTCGAGTTCGAGGCCGATGTTCTTCTTCAGCGCGGCGGCGACCGACTGGATGAGGATATCGCGCTGGTCGCGCACCGCCTCGGCGATGTACTCGACGCTGACGCTCAGACGCTTGCCGTCCTTGGTGCGATAGCCCTCGCCGTCGCGCGTGGTCCAGCCGGACTCGTCGAGGAGCTTGTTGGCCTCGTCGATCCTGTGGCCCCAGGCGCCCTTCAGGGCGTCGTCGTAGTCGGGACTGTCGGCGCCGACCCAGCTCCAGGCGCGGGTGCGCGTGCCCTTGTAGAGCGAGTTCACGATGGCGTCGACGTCGAAGCCGTCACGCAGCGCCTTGCGAACGTTGATGTCGTCGAGCGGGGCCTTGCCGGCATTCAGGTTGAAGCCGAAGGCGGTGCTGGTGTCGTAGCCGACGATGTGCTGGAAGTCCTTGCTGTCGGCGAAGAGCGGCACGTCGTAGGACTGGACGGAGTCGATCGCGTGGACCTGGTTCGACTGCAGCGCGTTGGTGCGCGAGGAAATGTCGGGCAGGAAGGAGTAGACGATCCTGTCGAGGTACGCCGGACCGGTGTGCTTCTCCCCGGACTTCGGCCAGTTGTAGTCCGGATTCTTGACCAGGGTGATGTCCTGCCCCGGGCGGTACGCCTCGAAGACGAACGGACCGGTGCCGATGATGTTCTTCGCGTCCTGGCAGAGCTTGTCCTTGAGCGCGAGCTTGCCTGGCTCGATGAAGCCGGCGCGCACGCTGGCCAGCGACGCGAGCAGGCCGGTGTCGATCTGCTTGAGTTTGAGAATCAGCGTGGTGGCATCGGGTGCCTCGACGGACTGGATGCTGCCCAGGATGCCGCGCGCATTGGTCGCGTTGGCCGGGTCGAGGACGAAGTCGAAGTTCGCCTTGGCCGCCGCGGCGTCGAACGCGACGCCGTTGCTGAACTTCACGCCCTCGCGCAGCTTGAAGGTGTAGGTCAGGCCGTCGCCGGAGACCTCGTAGGACTGCGCGAGCCACGGGGTGAGCTTGCCGTCGGGTTCGAGGTAGAGAAGCGAATCGATGACGTTGCGCGAGACCGTGTAGTTCATGATCGTGCCGGTGTACGCCGGATCGAGGCACGGCGGCTCGACCGACAGGCCGAACTTCAGGGTGCCTCCGGCGACCGGGGCGGCATCGCCGCCACCGCCACCGGCCGGCGACGCCGGCTCGCCCGGCCTGCACGCCCCCAGGGCCAGGGACACCGCGGCAGCCACGGCCGCGGCACCCACGCGCCACTTCTTCATGGTCCATCTCCAAGAGAACACGTTCATAACGTTTCAATATAAAGAGTGGGTTGATGTGCATCAACGACCCAAAACCGATATGAATAGATGGAAAAAACGTTTGTGACTCCTCTATTCAATGCACAGACTGCGGCGATGCCGTCCTTCCCTGCCGTCCATCAATGAATCGAAGAATCGTTTTCATCGTTCCCCTCCTCGCCGGCCTGCTGGCAGCCCCGCCCGCGGCCTGGGCCCTCGGCGGCAAGCCCGCGGCCGACCGCAAGACCGTGGTGGTCGCCATCGCCGGCGACATCGGCAACCTCGACCCGCAGGTGTCGGTCACGCCGGACTCGGCCCGTTCGGGCTGGCAGCTGTTCGACACGCTGTACGGCTTCGACATCGACGGCAACCTGGAGCCTCGCCTGGCCACCGGCTACCAGATCAGCGCTGACGGGCTGCGCTACACCTTCAAGCTGCGCGGCGGCGTCAAGTTCCATGACGGCTCCAGCTTCGGCGCCAAGGACGTGAAGTTCTCCATCGAGCGCATCCTCAAGCCCGAGACCAAGAGCACGCGCCGGCCCTACTTCGCCGGTCTGGTCGAAGGCGTGGACACGCCCGACGAGCAGACCGCGGTGTTCCGCCTCAGCCGCAGGGACGGCGCCTTCATCAACAAGGTGGCCGGCTACCTGTACGTGCTGCCCAAGGCCTACACCGAGGCGCTGCCCTCGCCCGAGGCCTTCGCGCTCAAGCCGGTGGGCACGGGCCCATACCGGCTGACCTCGCGCACGGTGGGCCAGCGGCTGGACTTCGAGCGTTTCGACGGCTACTACGGCCCGCGCCCGGAGATCGAGCGCCTGGTCTTCCGCGTCGTGCCCGAGCCCAGCAGCCGCGTCAACGCGTTGCTGGCCGGCGAGGTGGACATCGCCGACGACCTGCCCGCCGCCGAGCTGGCGCGCCTGCGCAAGACGCCCGGGCTGGAAGTCAAGAGCGGCCAGACCGGCAGCCCGCTGCACGTGCGCCTGTACTCCAACGTGCCCGGCACGCCGCTGGCCAAGCGCGAGGTGCGGCTGGCGCTGAACCACGCGCTCGACACCGACGCGCTGATCAAGAACGTGCTGCACGGCTCCGGCGCGCCGCTGACGTCCTTCATCTCCTCGGCCTACCCCTACGGCTCGCTCAAGGGCAAGGGCAACCCCTACGGCTATGACCCGGCGAAGGCGAAGAAGCTGCTGGCCGACGCCGGCTACCCCAAGGGCATCGACCTCGACGTGTTCTGCTACGCCATCTACGAGCGCTCCCTGTGCGAAGCCGTGGTGGCCTACTGGAGCCAGGTCGGCATCCGGGCCAAGCTCAAGATCATCGACGGTGCAGCCTTCTCCCGGCTGGACAACAACCACCAGAGCGGCCCGGCGAACTTCTCGCAGTTCGCCAATGCCATCTACGACCCCGTGCACCCGGTGGCCGGCGGCGCCAGCAAGGACGGCACCTGGTCCGACTACTTCAACCCGCAGGTCGAGGAACTTCTCAAGCAGCTCGAAGGCGAGGCCGAACGCGCCAAGCGCGACGCGCTGTTCCAGAAGATCGCGCACATCCTCAACGAAGATGCATTCGACGTGCTGCTGTCCGAGCAGTTCTTCAACGTCGGCAAGGACAGCGCACTCGAATGGGAGCCGCAGCGCGGCGGCAAGTTCTACAACTTCCGCCAGGTGCGCTGGAAGCTGGACTGACAATCTGGGTCTGGCGCCCCCCGGCAGAAGGCCCGCGCTCCTCAGCGCCGGTGGCGCGCCGCCGGATGGGAGGCCGGCAGCCGCGCCCCCGCGCCGAAGAGCTTCTCGCGCAGCGTGCCTTCGGCATAGCGCTCCGGGTACAGCCCGCGCGCCTGCAGTTCCGGCACGACCAGCCGCACCACGTCGGCGTAGCTCTCGGGCGTGACGGTGTAGACCAGGTTGAAGCCGTCCAGCCCGGTGGACGCCGTCCAGTCCACCATCTGGTCCACCACCTGCGCGGGCGAGCCCACGAACACCGGCCCCTGGGAGCCGATGAGGTTGAAGTCGATCACCTCGCGCAGGATCCAGGGTCGGCCCGTGCCGCCCTCACCGGAAAAGGCCTGCACGTGCGTGCTGATGCCGCTGTCCACGGTCGTGCCCGGAAAGGGCGCATCCAGCGCGTGCCGCGCGTAGTCGATGCCCGTCCAGCCCGACTGCATCACCAGCGCCGCCTCGAAATCGGCATGCGCGCGGTACTCCTCGTGCTTCTCGCGCGCCTGTGCCGCCGTCTCGCCGACGATCACCGTGGCCTTGGCATAGAAGATGACGTCGGAGGCAGCGCGGCCGCTGGCGACCGCCTCGCCCCGGATGCCGCGGATCGCCTGCGCGATGCCCTCCTTCGAGGGACTGGAGAGGAACACCGCCTCGGCATGCCGCCCGGCGAAGCGGCGCCCCCTGGGTGAAGCGCCGGCCTGGAACAGCAGCGGCGTGCGCTGCGGCGAGGGATCCACGAGATGGATGCCTTCGAAGGAGAAGTACGGCCCCTGGTGCCGCACCGGATGCACCTTCTGCGGGTCGGCGAAGATGCGCCGCGCCTTGTCGGCCAGCACGGCGTCGTCCTCCCATGAGCCCTCCCAGAGCTTGTACGCGCCCTCCAGGAAGTCGTCGGCCGCGTCGTAGCGCAGGTCCCGGGCGTCGACGGCGGACCGGCCCACCGCCCGCGCCGCCGAGTTGGCGTAGCCGGTGACCACGTTCCAGCCGATGCGCCCGTCGGTCAGGTGGTCGAGCGTGGAGAAGCGCCGGGCCAGGACGAAGGGCGGCTCGTAGGACACGTTGGCCGTGAGCGCGAAGCCGAGGTGCCGCGTCGCGTAGGCCATCGCGCCGATGAGGCCGACCGGGTCGTACTTGGGCACCTGGGCCGCGGTGCGCAGCGCGGCGGCCGCGCTGCCCTGGTAGACGTCGTGCAGCGCCAGGCTGTCGGCGATGAAGAGGCTGTCGAACAGGCCCTGCTCCAGCAGCCGGGCCAGCTCGACCCAGTAGTCCAGCCGCTTGACCCGCAGGCCCTGGTCGCGCGGATGCGTCCACGAACCCGGCGCGTGGTGCACCGGGCTGTGGAGCGCGAAGCCGTTGAGCCGGATGCGCCGGGTCATGGTCGTCCCTTCCATGCGCCGCCGCGGCTCGCCGCGCGTCGCGCCGGGAAAGCGGCATGAGAACCCCTCACTTCCACGCCACGTTGCGGAAATTCAGGCTCCAGCCCGCCACCTGCGGGCTCCACTGCAGCGCCGGGTCCTTCGCGTAGTTCAGCTTCAGCTCGGCCAGCAGCACGGCCTGGCCGTCCTCGTGCGTGAGCTGCAGGATCTTCCTGAACAGCGCGTCGCGCCGGCCGCGCTCGGGCTCGCCCTCGACCTGGTCGATGAGTTTCTGCACTTCGGGGTTGTCGTAGTCGGACCAGGTGCCGTTCTTCGACACCGAGCCGCCGATCACGTGGATCGGGTCGTAGATGGCATTGCCGAACTCCGAGAAGGCCAGCGGCCCGCTCTGGTGCACGTTGTTGATGCGGTTGAAGGCCACGTAGTCGAGCGTCTTGACCTGGGTCTTCACGCCGACCTGGCCCCAGTAGGCGGCTACCGCCTCGCACAGCGCACGCGGGAAGGCGGCGGCGCAATAGACGCTGGTCTCGAAGCCCTTGGGGTAGCCGGCGTCGGCCAGCAGCTTCTTCGCCTTCGCGGGGTCGTAGGCGTAGGGCTTGAGATCCGGGTTGCTGCCGTAGGGGTAGCTCGACGGAATGGTGGAAGCCAGCGGCGCGGCCTGGCCGCGGAACACGCTCTTGATGATGGCGTCGCGGTCCAGCGCGTAGTTCAGCGCCAGCCGCACCTCGCGCCTGGCCAGCGGCGTGCCCGGCACGTTGGAATAGATGCGCACGTGCAGCGGGCTGCCGCCCGGCACCGAGACCACGCTCACGCCCTTGCGCTGCTGCAGTTGCTCGGCGTCGGAGGGCGCGATGTCGGTCGAGACGTCGACCTCGCCGGCCAGCACCGCGTTCACGCGGCTGCTGGCCTCGGGGATGAAGCGCAGCACGACCTTGGCCACGCCGGGCTTGGCGCCCCAGAAGTCGTCGAAGCGCGCCAGCTCGATGGACTGCCCGATCTTGTGCGAGACGAAGCGGAACGGTCCGGTGCCCACGGGCGCCTGCGCGAAAGCCTCGGGCGTGGGCAGCGCCTCGGTGTAGGCCTTGGGCACGATGTAGAGATAGCCGGCCACCTTGTTGAGGAAGGCGCCGTCCTTCTGCGACAGGCGGATGACCACGGTCTGCGCGTCCGGCGTGTCGATGCCGGCCACGGTGTTGGCGAAGTACGGCCGCCGCGTGCTCTTGGTCTCGGGCTTGATGATGCGCTCCAGCGAGTACTTCACGTCCTGCGAGGTGAGCGTGGCGCCGTTGTGGAACTTGACGCCCGGGCGCAGCTTGAAGGTGTGCGTCAGTCCGCCGTCGCCGACCTCGTAGTGGGTCGCCAGGCGCGGCTCCAGGTTGCCCTGGAGGTCGAAGCCGTAGAGCGTGTCGAACACGTTCCACGCGTACTTGGCCGAATCGACGCTGGGCGCCACCTGCGGGTCCAGGTTGCCGGGGCCGGAGGACAGCGCGACGACCAGCGTGTCGCGGTCCACGGCCGGCTTGCCGCCGAAGGCGTGGGCGCCGGCCGCGAAGCCGAGGGCGAGCGCCAGGGCCAGCGCGCGCCGGGCGCCAGGGAACGTGTGTTGCATGAGAAGAACTCCATGGGGTTGAAGAAAAACGGAAAACGTCGGGAAAGCGCGCGGCCGGCCGGCGGTGCGGCGCTCAGGCGCGACAGCGCGCGGCGTGCGCGCGGACCGCCAGGTGCTCGGCCGCATGGCGCCCGCCCACCAGGCACTCGGCCAGGTTGCCCCCGGCCACGTAGACGTGCCCGAACACGCTGCCCAGTTCGCCAGCCGCGTACAGCCCCTCGATGGGCCTGCCGCGCACGTCCAACACGCGCTGTTCGGCGTCGTGGACCGGGCCGCCCTGCGTGTTGATGACCAGCGGCCACAGTTCAGCCGCGTAGAAGGGCGGCGTGCGCAGCGGCAGCATGGTTTCGGGACGACGGCCGAACTCGGCATCCTCGCCGGCGTCGCAGGCGGCGTTCCAGCGCGCCACCTGGGCGGCCAGCGGCGCGGCGTCGATGCCGATGGCGCCGGCCAGGGCGCCCAGCGAATCGGCCCGGCGGAAGATGCCCAGCGCCAGTTCGTGCGCGTTGTCGCGGCTCCACTCGAAATCCAGCGCCGGGTCGTTGGCGATGGCGCGCCCCAGCGGGTACAGGCCGAAGCCCTCGGCATCGAGCAGCATGAAGGCCGGCAGCCGCGTGTGCGCGGCGCGCACGGCGTCGAAGTGCGCGAAGTGGCGCACCCCGGTGTCGCCCGGATAGGGCTCGTACTCGTTGGCGAAGCGCCGGCCGGCCTGGTCCACGATGATCCAGGGCATGCGCGGCAGCGGCTGCGGGTGGTGGCCCGGCGTCCACATGGGGAAGTTCTTGGCGTACAGGCCATAGCGGAAGGCCGGGTCCGGGTGGCGGAAGCCGTAGGGGCCGTGGAAATGCCACATGTGCCACAGGTCGGCGCCCAGCTCCTGCGCCATCGTGATGCCGTCGCCGGTGTTGCCCAGGAAGCTGGCCGGCAGCGTGCCGGCGGCCTCGAAGTACTGGCGCTGCATCTCGCCGTTGGCCTCGAAGCCGCCGCAGGCCAGCACCACGCCGGCCCGCGCACGGACGGTGGCGGCGCGGCCCCCGGCCTCCAGCTCGACGGCATCGACCGCGCCGCCGCCCTCGCGCCGCA
>JASGDG010000152.1:0-8571 GCA_047607325.1 Xenophilus sp.
TGGTGGCCCCCGCCCGGCCGGCGGCACCCGCTGCGGCGGCGTCCAGCGATCCGCTGGGCGACTTCGCCCGCTCGCGTGCCGGCGGCGGCAGCGCCGGGACACCGGTGGTCTCGGCACCCGAGGCGGCCGGGCCGGACCCCTTCGTCTACTTCGTGCAGGCCGGCGCCTTCCGTGGCCCGGACGAGGCCGAGGCCCAGCGCGCCAAGCTCTCGCTGATGGGCGTGGAAGCCAAGATCACCGAGCGCGAGCAGGCCGGCCGCACCGTCTTCCGGGTGCGCGCCGGCCCCTTCAACAAGAAGGACGACGCCGACCGCATGAAAGACCGGCTCGCCAGCGGCGGCTTCGACGCCGCGCTGGTGCGCGTGCAGCGCTGACCCTTTCGCCCGGGAACTCCCCGGCCACGCGCCGCTCTGTCAGCGGCACAGGAGAAACTGCCTTGAAGAACATGAACCGACGTGACTTTTCGACCGTTGCCGCCGCCGCGGCCCTGATGCCACTGGCCGGCGCCGTCCATGCCCAGGGCGCCTTCGCCGCCGGCAAGGACTACGTGGCGCTGGGCAAACCGGTGCCGGTCGACGCGCCCGCCGGCAAGGTCGAGGTGGTCGAGTTCTTCTCGTACAACTGCCCGCATTGCGCGGCCTTCGAGCCCCAGCTGGAAGCCTGGGTCAAGACCCTGCCGGCCGGCGCGGCCTTCCGCCGCATCCCGGTGCCCTTCGTGGGCAACGATTTCGAGGCCAAGCAGAAATTCTTCTACACCCTGGAGGCGCTGGGCAAGGTCGACGAGTTCCAGCTGAAGATCTTCCAGGCCATCCACCAGGAGCGCCAGCGCCTGTTCGGCGACGAGGCCATCCTCGCCTGGGCCGGGAAGCAGCCCGGCCTGGACGCCGGGAAATTCGCGGACACCTACAAGTCCTTCACCGTCGCCGGCAAGGCCAGGCGTGCCACGCAGATGACCGACGCGTACAAGGTGGCGGGCGTGCCCGCGCTGGGCGTGGCCGGCCGCTGGTACGTGGACGGCGAACTGGCCGGCTCGCTCAGCCGCGCCCTGCAGGTCGCCGGGGCGCTGATCGGCCAGGCAGGCAGCAAGGCCTGAACGGCCGGCGCCCCGCTCCGCCAAAAGCCCGCGCCCGCGGGCTTTTGCGCTTGGGCCGTCCGTGGGCCCCAAGCGCGCGGCATACAATGACAGCAAGTTTCGTGCCTCTGCGAGTTTTCCCTTGATGCCTTCCTCCATCGCCTCCTTCCGCCGCCTGGCCCGCCTCCTGTTGCTGGGCGCGGCCCTGGCCCTGGCCGGCGGGGCCCACGCCGAAAAGGCGGACCGCACCAAGCCGATGCACATCGAGGCCGACAACATGCGCTACGACGACCTCAAGCAGACCAGCGTGTTCACCGGCCGGGTGGTCGTCACCAAGGGCACCATCATCATCCGCGGCACCCGCATCGACGTGCGGCAGGACCCGGACGGCTACCAGTACGGCGTGGTCACCGCCGAGCCCGGCCAGCGCGCCTACTACAAGCAGAAGCGCGACGCCGGCACCGACGAGTGGATCGAGGGCGAGTCCGAGGTCATCGAGTACGACAGCCGCGCCGACAACGTCAAGTTCATCCGCCGCGCCGTGATGCGCCGGCTGATGGGCGCCCGGGTCAACGACGAGACCAGCGGCCCGCTGATCGTCTACGACCAGAGCAACGACACCTTCACCGTCAACGGCGCGCCGCTGCCGCCGGACGCCAGCGTCGCCGCCGGCCAGCCTGGCAGCCGGGTGCGCGCGATCCTGACGCCGCGCTCGGCCAGCGAGCCCGGCAAAAGCGCGTCCGCCAAGCCCGCCGCCCAGACGCCGGCGGGCAAGGGCCTGCGCCCCAGCACCACCCTGGACGGCCAGGGGGCGCGCCCGTGATCGAGGCCGCCAACCCCGCGGCCGAGACCGGCAGCCGCCTGGAGGCGCGCGGCCTGCAGAAGACCTACGGCAGCCGCCGCGTGGTGCGCGACGTCTCGCTGGACGTGCGCAAGGGCGAGGTGGTGGGCCTGCTGGGGCCCAACGGTGCCGGCAAGACCACCTCCTTCTACATGATCGTCGGGCTGGTGCGCGCCGACGCGGGCGAGATCACCATCGACGGCGAGCGGATCGCCCACATGCCCATCCACCGGCGGGCGCGCATGGGCCTGTCGTACCTGCCGCAGGAGGCCTCGATCTTCCGCAAGCTCAACGTCGAGGAGAACGTGCGCGCCGTGCTGGAACTGCAGCGCGAGCCGGACGGGCGCGGCCGGCTCGCGCCGCTGCCCAGGGCGCGCATCGAAGAGCGCCTGACCGAACTGCTGACCGACCTGCGCGTCGACCACCTGCGCGACTCGCCCGCGCTGGCCCTCTCCGGCGGCGAGCGGCGCCGGGTGGAGATCGCCCGCGCCCTGGCCACGCAGCCGCGCTTCATCCTGCTGGACGAGCCCTTCGCCGGCATCGACCCGATCGCGGTGATCGAGATCCAGCGCATCATCAGCTTCCTCAAGGAGCGCGGCATCGGCGTGCTCATCACCGACCACAACGTGCGCGAGACGCTGGGCATCTGCGACCACGCCTACATCATCAGCGACGGGCACGTGCTGGCGCAGGGCACGCCCTCGGAGATCGTCGACAACCCCGAGGTGCGCCGCGTGTATCTGGGCGAGCACTTCCGCATGTGATGAACGTGGCCCCCACGCCCGGCACTTCGTGTCCTCGCTGCCCCCCGAGGGGGCGCTCCCGCCTCGGGGCGGCCCGGCGGCGGGAGAGCCCGGCATGAAGCAGGGCCTGTCGCTGCGCGTCTCGCAGCATCTGGCGCTCACGCCGCAGCTGCAGCAATCGATCCGGCTGCTGCAGCTGTCGACCCTGGAGCTGGCCCAGGAAGTCGAGCAGATGCTCGACGACAACCCCTTCCTGGAGCGGCTGGCCGAGGAGGCGCCGCGCGAGGAGTTCGGTCTGGACGCTGCCGACGCGCCGCCGCGCGAGGACGGCGACATGGCGGTGGCCGCCTCGGGCCCGGACGCCTCCGCCGCGGTCTCGGCCGGCGACACCGATGCGCCCGTGTCCGACGCCGTCGACGCCGAGCCCGACTGGGAGGGCGACGGCAGCGTCGACCTGGCACCCGATGACAGCGAATGGGGCGGCGAGGCGCCGCCGCGCGGCAACGCCGCCGATGACGACGAGCGCGCCGATGCCACCGAGCTGGCGCGCAGCCACGAATCGCTGCAGGACCACCTGCACCGCCAGGCGCTGTCGCTGCGCCTGTCGCCGGAGGATTCGGCCGCGCTGCGTTTCCTGATCGAGTCGCTCAACGACGACGGCTACCTGGAGGACTCGCTGCCCGCCCTGGCCTCGGCGCTGGCCGGCGACGACAACGACCAGTTCGACGAACTGGTGCATCACTTCCAGGTGGCGCTGGGCCTGCTGCAGAGCCTGGAGCCCGTGGGCGTGGGCGCGCGCGACCTGGGCGAATGCCTGACCATCCAGCTGCGCGCCGGCGCCGCCGACGACGAGGGCGACGAAGCGGCGATGGAGGTGCGCAAGATCGCCCTGGCCATCTGCAGGCAGCCGATGGAACTGCTGGCCAAGCGCGACTTCCGCCGCCTGACCGCCCTCACGCGCGGCAGCGAGGACGAGGTGCGCCAGGCCATGCAGCTCATCGCCAGGCTGGAGCCCAAGCCGGGCCGCCGCTTCGTGGACGTCGAGCGCCACGTGATCGTGCCCGACGTGATCGTCACCCGCAGCGGCCGCGGCGCCGGCATGAAGCTGCGCGTGCAGCTCAATCCCGACGTGATGCCGCGCCTGCGCGTGCACGACATCTATGCCGGCGCGCTGAAGGCGCACAAGGGCGAGGGCGGGCAGGCGCTGTCGCAGCGGCTGCAGGAGGCGCGCTGGTTCATCAAGAACATCCAGCAACGCTTCGACACCATCCTGCGCGTGTCCAACGCCATCGTGGAGCGGCAGAAGAACTTCTTCGTGCACGGCGAGCTGGCGATGCGTCCGCTGGTGCTGCGCGAGATCGCCGACGAGCTGGGCCTGCACGAATCCACCATCAGCCGCGTGACCACCGCCAAGTACATGGCCACGCCCTTCGGCACCGTGGAACTCAAGTATTTCTTCGGCTCGGCCCTGGGCACCGAGACCGGCGGCAACGCCTCCAGCACCGCGGTGCGCGCGCTCATCAAGCAGTTCGTCGGCGCCGAGAGCGCGAAGAAGCCGCTGTCGGACAGCCAGATTTCCGACCTGCTCAAGGAGCAGGGCATCGAGTGCGCCCGCCGCACGGTGGCCAAGTACCGCGAGGCGCTGCGCATCGCGCCGGCGAATCTGCGCAAGGCGCTGTAGAGACGGCGCCCGGCCTGCGGTGCGCGGCGACAATGCGGCGCTGCCCTTACCGATGCGTGCGCACCGAGCGCTTTTTTTCGTGAACGACCTTTTCCTCTTCCTCCCCTGCGCCGCCGGCGTGGAGGACTTCCTCGCACAGGAGGTGCACGCCATCACCGGCCGCGCCGGCGCCGACCTGCAGGTGCTGCGCGCCGGCGTGCGCGTGCGCGCCGCCTGGCGCGAGGTGCTGGCGCTGAACCTGAGGAGCCGCCTGGCCCAGCGCGTGCTCATCGAACTGGCGCAGGCCCCCTACCGCAGCGAAGACGACCTGTACGAGGCCGCCGGCGCGGTCGCCTGGGAAGCCTGGTTCACCCCGCGCCAGAGCTTCAAGGTCGAGACCACCGCCACCGGCAGCCCGCTCAGGAGCCTGAACTTCGCCACCCTGCGCATCAAGGACGCCATCGCCGACCGCTTCCGCGCGCGGGCCGGCGGCGTGCGGCCCGGCATCGAGACGCGCAGCCCCGACGTGCGCGTGTTCGCCCACCTCGCGGCCGACCGGGTGAGCCTGTCGATCGACACCAGCGGCGAGGCCCTGTTCAAGCGCGGCTGGCGCGCGGACAAGGGCGACGCGCCGCTCAAGGAGACGCTGGCCGCCGCCATGCTCGCCGCCAGCGGCTGGTGGGACCCGGAGACCGGCGCCGTCGCCGGCCTGCCGCTGTACGACCCCTGCTGCGGCAGCGGCACTCTGCCCATCGAGGCGGCGCAGATCGCCGCCGGCCTGCCCGCCGGCGGCCAGCGCCGCTTCGGCTTCGAGCGCCTGCTGCCGCACCGCGCCGAACTGTGGGCCGGGCTGAAGGGTGAGGCCAGCGCGGCGCCAGCCGCGGCGGCCGACATCGCCCTCTTCGGCAGCGACGTCTCGCACCGCATGGTCGACTTCGCGCAGCGCAACGCCGAGCGCGCCGGCGTGGCCGGCCGCGTGCAGCTGCGCGGCGGCGACGCGCTGCAGCGCATGCCGCCCACCGACCGGCCCGGCCTGATGCTGCTCAATCCGCCCTACGGCGAGCGCATCGCGCCCGGCGGCTTCGCCGGCGCCGGCCGCGGCGGGCGCGAGACGGCGCAGACCGAGGACGGCGACGGCGGCGAGTTCTTCGTCCGCCTCGCCGCCCATTGGAAGAAGCACTACGCCGGCTGGACGGCCTGGGTGCTCACGCCCGACCTGAAGCTGCCGCAGCACATGCGGCTGAAGGCGTCGCGCCGCGTGCCGATGTGGAACGGCCCCATCGAGTGCCGCCTGCTGCGCTTCGACATGGTGGCCGGCTCGGCGCGCGAGAAGCCGTGACGCACGCGCCCGCCGTCGTCCTCGACACCCACATCGTGCTGGACCTCTTCGTCTTCGCCGACGAGGCGGCGGCCGGCCTGCGCGCCGCGCTGGAGGCCGGCGCGCTGCGCTGGATCGCCACCGCCGAGATGCGCGGCGAGCTGGCCCGGGTGCTGGCCTACCCGCAGATCGCGCCGCGGCTGGCGCAGCACGCGCTCAGCGCCGAGGCGGTGCTGGCGCGCTTCGACCGCCATGCGCGCATCGCCGAGGCGGCGGCCAAGGCCCCCTTCACTTGCAAGGACCCGGACGACCAGTGCTTCGTCGACCTCGCCGCCGCCCACGGCGCCTGGCTGCTGAGCAAGGACAAGGCCGTGCTCGCCCTGGCGCGCCGGCTGGCCCGCGTGGGCGCCACGGTGGCGCGGCGCTGGCCGGTGGCCGGCGCTCAGCCGTAGTCCACTGCGTCGCGGTACGCCGGCTCCTGCCGCAGCGCCCAGTAGGCGTCGTGCAGGCGCTGCGTGACGGGGCCGGGAAAGCGCGGCAGCGGCACGCCGTCGAGCCGGGCGATGGGCAGCACGCCGCCGCCGGTGGAGGTGAGGAACACCTCGTCGGCCGCGCGCACCTCGGCCACCGGCAGCGGCGCCACCCGCAGCGGGATGCCCAGCCGGCCGCACAGCTCGATCGCCGTGCGGCGCGACACGCCCTCCAGCACGCCCCGGTCGGCGGTGCGCGCCTCGCCGTCCCTGACGATGAAGACATTGAAGCCCGGCCCTTCGGCCAGATTGCCGTGCGCGTCGACCACGCAGCTCGTGTCGCGGCCTCGGTCGTAGGCGTCGAACAGCGACTGGACCAGGTCGATCCAGTGGTAGTTCTTCACCGTCGGGTCCACCGACTCGGGCGCGATGCGCACGCGCTCGCTGATGTGCAGGTCGATGCCCTCGCGCTGCTTGTCGGGCGGGGCGATCCACACGTAGGGGAGGGCGTAGGCGTAGAAGCGGTTCTGCGCCAGGCGCGGGTCGCGAACGCCCTTGGGAGGGATGCCGCGCGTGCAGACCATCGCCACGTAGGCGTCCTTCAGGCCCGCGGCGCGCACGCAGCCGTGCAGGACTTCGCGCAGTTCGGCACGCGAGTACGGGATGGCAAGGCGCATCTTCTCCAGGCTGGCGAAGAAGCGGTCCATGTGCGTGTCGAGCCGGAAGAAGGCCCCCTGCCAGGTGCTGGCCACGTCGTAGGTGGCATCGGAGCGGGTGAAGCCCCAGTCGAAGAGCGAGATCTTCGCTTCGGACAGCGGCGCGTAGGCGCCGTCGACAAAGGCGCAGCCGCCTTCGAACTGGCCGGTGGAGGGAGAAGCGGGCAAGGGCATGGCGAGGGCCTCGGAAGGATGGGAGGGATGGAGCGGGATGCCATCATGGCAAAATATTGATCGATGTTCAATAAATGGGGTCCGATGATCCATATTGCCTAGAATCGGCGCATGTCCCCACCCCGTCGCGCCGTCCGTGCGCGACCGGCACCGCGGCCCGGCCCGGGCCGGCCGCGCAAGGACGAGGCTCGCGCGGCCGCCGACGTGGCGCTGGGCCGCGAGCGCATCCTGCAGGCCGCGCTGGCGCTGATCGATGCGCAGGGCCTGCCGGCCTTCAGCATCCGGGCGCTGGCGGCCACGCTGGGCGTGGCGCCCGCCGCCATCTACTGGCACGTGCCCAGCCGCGATGCGCTGGTGTCCGGTGCCGTCGCGCTGGCGCTCGAAGGCGTGGCGGCGGCCGTTCCGGCAGGCGCGGCGCTGCCCTGGCAGGGCCGGCTGCGGGCGCTGTTGACCGCGTTTCGCGCCGCGCTGCGCGCGCACCCGCACCTGGCGCCGGCAGTGGCGAGCGAGCTGGCCTACAACGCCGCCTTCGACGCACCGCTGCTGGAACACGTCGTCATCGCGCTGGAGCAGGCGCGCTTCGAGGGCGAGGCGCTGGTCGATGCCTTCAACGTCGTCGTGGCCGCGCTGTGCGGCTTCGCGACGCTCGAACTGTCCACGGCGCCGGCCGATGCGGGGGAGGCCTGGGCCGAGGCCTGCCGCGCACGGATCGATGCGGTGGATGCGCAGCGCCATCCGCGCCTGGCCGGCCGGCTGGGGGCCTTGCGCAACCGCGCCTTCCTCCTGCGCTGGACCGATGGGCGCGCACAGCCGCTGCAAAGCGGCTTCGAGGCCTGGATCGATGTGCTGCTGCGCGGGCTGGAGGCGCGCAGCCGGGCGCTGCGGCGGGCATGATGGGCCTACCTTGAAGGTGGGCCGGGCGCCCGGCACATTCAGGCGGATGGCCGGCGCTCCCCACCGGCATGCCACTGCGCCAGCAGCCGCGCCACCGCGCGCACCCGCTGCGTGTCGCGCCCCCAGCGCCGCCCCTTGGGCAGGTGCCGCAGCCAGCGCATGCGGCGCGCCGCCAGCACGATGCGTTCCCGCACGGCCGCGTCGGCACCGGCCAGCACCGCGTGCCAGTGATCGGCCGCCGCATGTGGCGCCAGGGCGTGCACCAGCAGCGCCGTCGAATGCAGGTAGCTCAGCCAGTCGCGCGCCTGGCATTCGGCCAGCGACAGCACCTCGCCCGGGTCGTCCTCGAAGTCGATGAAGCCGATCACCGCGTCCGGGCAGCGCATCAGGTTGCGCGCGAAGGCCTGGCTCAGGTAGCAGCCGCGCGCATGCACGGCGGCGATGGCGTCCAGGCCCTCGCGCCAGGCGCTTCCCAGCGCCGCCGGGCCGCTGGCGGCGGCCTGGTCCAGCCGCTCGTTGAAGACCAGCGCGCCGCGCCCGCCTTCGCCCAGGTCGCTGATGAGCAGGCCGCCCGGCTGCTCGGCCAGCACGCGCGGCACGCGCACGCCGGCGCGGGCCGAGCAGCCGGGCGGCCTGCTCATCAGCGACCTGGGCGAAGGCGGGCGCGGCGCGCTGGTCTTCAA
>JASGDG010000153.1:0-44314 GCA_047607325.1 Xenophilus sp.
CACGGAACCCGATTTGCAGACCGGGAAGACTGTGGCCAAGGTGCCCAACCCAGGCGACAAGCAATTCTGGGAACTCATCGACAAGGTGTGGGAACGGTACGGTGGCCTCTCGGCTGGGCAGCTTTCCACCCTGTCGCATGTCTCTGGCGGGCCATGGATGGCAGCGAGGAACTCCGGCATGACCAATCTGTCTCAGATTGAGATCACCAAGTTCTACCGCGAAAAGCTGGGGACAAAGGCTATGTCAGACGCGTCGCCAGATCAGCCGCACTCGTGTTGACATAGATCAACGCATGCTTCGGGTCGCGCCACCCCATGATCAGGCAAAACTCGGGGAATGACACCCGTCCCGGCTGCCCTACCGTGCGCCCGATCCGGGTTGCGGCGGTGTGACGTGAATCGTGGAACCTGAACCCAGATAGCCCCGCCTCGTCCCGCGCGCGCCGGAATGTGGCATCCAGTGTTTGCACGGCGATGGGAAGAGGTCGATCTTCGTCGAGACCGCGCATGCGCTCGATCAGCCGCATCGCTTTCGGCGGCATCGGCACATCGCGAGAACTTCCGTTCTTGGTGTCGTGCAACTCAACCCAAGCCTGGCGCACGCGGCCCCATTCCAGCCCCGTCAGCTCTCCCGCCCGCATGCCGGTACGCAGGGCCAGCAGGAATGTCGCGGCGGTGACTTGCTTCAATGTCTCCGGCCGGCCGCTCGGCCGCCATCCAAGTTGCCGGAGCATGCGGCGCGTCTCGCCCCAGGTGATGAGCCGGTCCCGGTGCCTTGGCTGGCTGGGCCGGCGCACGTCCGACATGGGCGCAGTCTGCATCCACCCCCAATCGCGGCGGGCGTAGCTCAGCACGGAGCCCAGGAGGCTCATTTCCCGCAGCACGGACCCTGGGCCGACCTTCTTGAGCCGCGCCACCTTCCACGTCGTCAGGTGCTGTGGGGTGATCTTGTTCAGGGGCAGGGTGACGGGCAGGGCGGCATCATCTTCCAACATCGCCAGGCGGATCGTCTCCCACCGCTCGCCCTTGTGCTCTGGAGACACCTCCAGAGCGTAGCGGCGCATCGCGTCGCGCAGGGTCTTGACCTCGCCCAGCGTGCCCTCGGCCTGGCGACGCAGTTCCCGCTCCCGGTCTGCGGCCCATAATGCAGCCTCTTGGCGCGTCGGCTTGACTGCGCTTTCGCGCTTGCCGCCGACCTTGACCTGTGCCCGCCAGCCTTTCCCATGCTTCTTGATGCTCGACATTTCTCCGCCATGCGCCCGTGGGGCCAACCGTGGGGAGATTCTGGGGCCGCATGGGGCGCAGACTTTCCGAAAGCCCATGAAAAAAGCCGCTCGGAAGCGGCTTCTTCATTGGGAAATTCCTTTAGTTTCGGAATCTCTGCGTTGTTGATGGTGCCCAGGAGAGGACTCGAACCTCCACGATGTTACTCGCTAGTACCTGAAACTAGTGCGTCTACCAATTCCGCCACCTGGGCTGATGTTCTCGCTTAGAAAGCAAGAACGTCTGCGTTTCAGAACAGAAGGAGATCATATCAAAAATTCAGGCCACTCCGGCAGCCTGCTGGAAGAAATTGAAGGAACGGTGTTGGGTCATCGAGACGGGCACGGCTTCGTGCAGCGCGACGACGGCGAAGCCGACATCTATCTGCCCCCCAACGAGATGCGCGCGGTGCTGCACAAGGACCGTGTCAAGGCGCGCATCGTGCGCACCGACCGCCGCGGCCGGCCCGAGGGGCGTGTGCTGGAGATCATCGAGCGGCCCGGGCAGCCGATCATCGGCCGGTTGCTGCACGAGGGCGGCATCTGGCTGGTGGCGCCGGAGGACAAGCGCTACGGGCAGGACGTCCTGATCCCCAAGGGCGCCACCGGCCCGGCGAAGACCGGCCAGGTGGTGGTGGTGCAGCTCACCGAGCCGCCGGCCCTGTTCGGCCAGCCGGTGGGCCGCGTGACGGAGGTGCTGGGCGAGATCGACGACCCCGGCATGGAGATCGAGATCGCGGTGCGCAAGTACGGCGTGCCGCACGAGTTCTCCGAGGCCTGCCTGACTGAGGCCAAGGCGCTGCCGGACAAGGTGCTTCCGAAGGACAAGAAGGACCGCGTGGACCTGACGGACGTGCCGCTGGTCACCATCGACGGCGAGGACGCGCGCGACTTCGACGACGCCGTGTACTGCGAGCCGATGAAGATCGGCCGCGGCCGGTCGGCGAAGAACGGCTGGCGCCTGCTGGTGGCGATCGCCGACGTCAGCGCCTACGTGAAGACCGGCTCGCCGATCGACATCGACGCCTACGACCGCGCCACCAGCGTGTACTTCCCGCGCCGGGTGATCCCGATGCTGCCGGAGAAGCTCTCCAACGGCCTGTGCTCGCTCAACCCCGAGGTCGAGCGCCTGTGCATGGTGTGCGACATGGTGGTGACGGGCGCCGGCGAGATCGAGGCCTACCAGTTCTACCCGGCCGTGATGTTCAGCCATGCCCGCTTCACCTACACCGAGGTGGCGGCGATCCTGGCGAACACGCGCGGGCCTGAAGCGGTGAAGCGCCAGGAGCGCATCCAGGACCTGCTCAACCTGCACGACGTGTACCGCGCGCTGCTGGCTCAGCGCGAGAAGCGCGGCGCGGTGGACTTCGAGACCACCGAGACGCAGATCGTTTGCGACGACGCCGGCCGCATCGAGAAGATCGTGCCGCGCATCCGCAACGACGCGCACCGCCTGATCGAGGAGGCCATGCTCGCGGCCAACGTGTGCAGCGCCGACTTCATCGCACAGGGCAAGCACCCGGGCCTGTACCGCGTGCACGAAGGCCCGACGCCGGAAAAGAAGGAGATCCTGCGCAACTATCTCAAGGCGATGGCGGTGGGCATGTCGATCGGCGACGAGCCGCACCCCTCGGAGTTCCAGGCCATCGCGCAGGCGACCAAGGACCGGCCCGACGCGCAGCAGATCCACACCATGCTGCTGCGCTCGATGCAGCAGGCGATCTACACGCCGATCAACAGCGGCCACTTCGGTCTGGCCTACGAGGCCTACACGCACTTCACCAGCCCGATCCGCCGCTACCCGGATCTGCTGGTGCACCGCGTGATCAAGGCGATCCTGGGCAAGACGAAGTACCAGCTGCCGGTGCTGCCCACGCCGGGCGAGGCGCATGCCAAGCTGGCCAAGCGGCTGGCCTCGCGTGTGAAGGCGCCGGTGGCGCGGCAGGCCAAGCCGGCAGCGCCGCCGAGCAAGGAGACCCAGGCCTGGGAGGCCGCGGGCCTGCACTGCAGCGCCAACGAGCGCCGCGCCGACGAGGCCAGCCGCGACGTCGAGGCCTGGCTCAAGTGCAAGTACATGCGCGAGCACCTGGGCGAGGAGTACGGCGGCGTGGTCACAGCCGTCACCACCTTCGGCATTTTCGTCACGCTGGACGCGATGTACGTCGAGGGGCTGGTGCACATCACCGAGCTGGGCGGCGAGTACTTCCGCTTCGACGAGGCACGGCAGGAACTGCGCGGCGAGCGCACCGGCATCCGCTACGCCATCGGCAGCCGGGTGCGGGTGCAGGTCAGCCGGGTGGACCTGGACGGGCGCAAGATCGACTTCCGCCTGGTGCGCGAGGGCGAGGAACTGGCCACGCGCGCCATGAAGGACAAGGGCGTCGCGCCGTCCGCCGGCGTGCCGGTCAAGGCGTCGGACAAGAAGCGTCAGCAGTCGCGCGGCGGCAAGGCGCGCGAGTCCACGTCGCCCATCCAGGCCCTGAAGTCGGCGGTCAAGAAGGCGGCAGGCAAGATGAAGAACAAGCGCAGCCAGGGGCCGCGCGGCTGAGCGCCGCCGGGCCGGGCCCAAGGAGAAGCACCATGAATGACAAGACCTCCCGCATCGCCATCGTCACGGGCGCCGGCACGGGCATCGGCCGCGCCGCGGCGCTGGCGCTGCTGGCCGACGGCTGGAGCGTGGCGCTGGCCGGCCGCCGGCAGGAACCGCTCGAATCGGTGGCCCGCGAATCCGGTGCCGGCGCGCGCGCCTTCGCCGTGCCCACCGACGTGGCGCGGCCCGATTCGGTGGCGGCCCTGTTCGCTGCAGTGGTCGAGCGCTTCGGCCGCGTCGACCTGCTGTTCAACAACGCTGGCGTCGGCAACCCGCCCGGCCCCTTCGAGGACTGGACGCCCGAGCAGTGGAAGGGCGTGGTCGACATCAACCTCAACGGCATGTTCTATTGCCTCCAGCAGGCCTTCCGCGTGATGCGCGACCAGTCGCCGCGCGGCGGGCGGATCATCAACAACGGCTCGATCTCGGCGCACGCGCCGAGGCCGAACTCCATCGCCTATACGGCGACCAAGCACGCGGTGCAGGGGCTGACCAAGACCGCGTCGCTCGATGGCCGCAAGTACGACATCGCCGTCGGGCAGGTCGACGTGGGCAATGCGATGACCGAACTCGCGGCGCGCATGGCCAAGGGCGTGCCGCAGGCCAACGGCGAACTGGCGATCGAGCCGCTGATCGACGTGAAGATCGTCGGCCAGTCGGTGCTCTACATGGCAAACCTGCCGCTGGAAGCGAACGTCCTGTTCCACACGATCATGGCCACCAAGATGCCCTTCGTCGGGCGCGGTTGAGGCCGGGCATGGCGCGATGGATCGCGCAGGCGCTGGGCTGGGCGGCGCTGGCGGCCGGATGGATGCTGATCTGGCGCGGGCAGGGCGGGCTGGGCGCCGCCCTGGTGGCCGTCTTTGCCGTGATCCGGCTGGCCCTGGCCGGCAGGCGGTGGGCCGAGTCCCGTGCGGCGGCGGGACAGGCGCCATCGCAGCCGCCGGCCAGGCTGGCACCTCCGGTGGCTGACCATCCCCGCGCGGCGCCGGCGCCAGCGGGGCACGCCGATGCCCGGCACGACCGTCGCGCCGACACGCCGCCGCGCTGGCGGCAACTGGCCTGGGTGTGCTACGGCAACGCCTTCTTGAAAGGTCATGCGGCGCTGGATGACTGGTATCGCCACGGTCTGCTCTCGCAATCCGTGGCCCTGTTCCGCGATGCGGGCAGCCGCGAACTCCTGGCGGGCGACGGCTTCGAGTGGCTGTGCTGGCTGCGGCAGCGCGGCGCGCTGCAACTCTCGCTCGACGGCACGGCGCTCGAGTTGGGCGCCGAGGGCATCGGAGACTGGGAGGCCCAGGCCATCGTCTGCCATTTCCCCGACCGGCGCGAATGGTGGTGCCTTGGCGTGGAAACCTCGCTGGCCGGACAGGAGGGCGGTGCCATGTCTTGGGAGCAGGCGAGCCAAGCCTATCCTCTCAGGATGGCCGGTGACTGGCGGCCCGACCTGGATGCATGGTGGCGGGTGGCGTCGGAGCCCGGGCAGGCGGCGCCCGGCCCGGTCGACTGGATACGGGAGCGGCGGACGGTGGAGCAGGCGCTGCGCGAAGCCGGTTTCGGCTACGTTCCGGACGAGGAGGCGGCTGCGCCTTACGAGCCGTTCTTCTGGGGCTTGGCGCACGACGAGCCCGAATGGGCGCGTTTTCCCGTGCTGCCCGACGACGATGCGCTGCCGGTGGCGCATCATCTGCTGCGGCGGCTCATGCACCGCCAGGCTTGGTGGAGCAACGAGATGCAACCCAAGAACGAACACGGCCTGTTCGCCATGGCTCTGGGAGACGCCCGGGCGCTGGAGGAGCTCGATGCCTACGGGGCGCTGCTGAGCCGGCTGATCGGCCGGGTGCAAGTGCTGGCCGGTGCCGAGACGCGCTGGCGGCCGCGCAAGCCGGGTTGAGGACGGCGGCGCTCAGGAGCCCGCGCGTCCTGCTCTGCGGGCCAGAGCCGCCGCGGTGAGCGGTGTGCCTGCCTCCCATCGGTCGGCCAGTTCGCCATGTCGCCAGGCGCCCTGGCACGCGGCATCCAGCGGCGCCAAGCCGGCGGCGAGCGCGGCGCCCACCATCCCCGCCAGCACGTCGCCTGTGCCCGCCGTGGCCAGCAGTGCATTGCCGGTCGGGTTGATGCGCGGCGTTTCACCCGGCGAGGCGATCACCGACCCGGAACCCTTGAGCAGCACCGTGCAGGCCAGCGCCTGCGCCAGTTCGTGGGCATGGCGCAGGCGGTCGGCCTGGATCTCGGCGGTGCCGCAGCCGGCCAGTCGCGCCGCCTCCAGCGGATGCGGCGTCAGCACCGTCGGCTGGCCGCGGCCGGCGCGGCGTGCCACGGCCTCGCGCAGCGCCGCGTCGAGGGCGAGCGCGTTGAGCGCATCGGCATCCAGCACCAGGGCGCGGGCTTCGTCGATCAGGCGCGGCAGCACGGCGCGCACGGCCTCCCCACCGCCGCAGCCGCAGACGACGGCCTGCTGGTTCAGCGCCAGCGTGTCCGGCGCGCGGAACATCAGTTCGGGCTGCGCCGTGTCCCAGTCCGCGCTGGTGGCAGAGGGCGCCAGCAGTCCGACGAACACCCGCCCGGCGCCGGCGTGCAGCGCCGCGGTGGCGGCCAGCACGGCGGCGCCGGCCATGCCCTCGGCGCCGCCGATCACCGCCACGTCGCCATAACTGCCCTTGTGCGATGCGTGCGGGCGAAGCCGGGGCGCCGGCACGGCCGCCAGCAGCGCGTCCGGCGGCACTTCGGCGGGGGGCGGGCATCCCAGGCCGTCGAACCAGACTTCGCCCGCCGCGTCGCGGCCCTGGGCGGTGAACAGGCCGGGCTTGAGCGTGAGCAGGCTCAGGCAGAAGCGGGGTGCGGCGCTGGCGTGTGAGGTGCCCGCGTCCGCGGGCAGCCCGCCGCTGTCGGCATCCAGACCGGAAGGCAGGTCCACGCTCAGCAGCGGCGCCGGCCCGCAGCGCATGTGGCGCAGCCAGTCGGCCATCGTGCCTTCTGGCGCGCGCCGCGCGCCCAGGCCGAGCAGGGCGTCGATGGTGAGGTCGGACTGTGCGGGCGGCTCCCCCGCCAGTGCCACGCCTGCCGCGCGCAGCCGGCGCAGCGAGGCGGCGGCATCCTGCGGCAGCCGCGCCTCGTCGCCGGCGAAGGTGACGACGGGCGCGAAGCCGCGCGCCGCCAGATGCAGCGCCGCCTCGAAACCGTCGCCGCCGTTGTTGCCCGGCCCGCAGGCGATCCAGATGCTGCGGGCGCGCGGCGCGATGGCCATTGCCAGTCGCGCCACCGCCAGGCCGGCGCGCTGCATCAGCGCGTGCGGCGGCAGCGGCGCGGCGGCCAGGCTTTCGATGCGGCGCGAGGCCTCGACGCCGAAGAGGGGCAGCGGGGCGGCCAGGGTGAGCGGGCGGATCAGGCGCATGGGTCGATTCTGCCGCCGCGCGGCAGCGATCAGACGCCGCCGCGCAGCCGTTCCGGCCCCAGTCCCTCGAGGTCGATTTCCGCCTCGCGCCCGGCCACCATGTCGGCCAGCACGCGCGCGCTGCCGCACGACAGCGCCCAGCCGCTGGAACCGTGGCCCAGGTTCAGCCACACGCCGGGCACGCCGCTGGGACCGATGACGGGCGGGCCGTCGGGCAGCATGGGACGCGCGCCCTTCCACTGCTGCACGCCCGAGCCGAGCTGCGCCGCGCCCGGGAACCAGTCGTGCAGCACCTTGTACAGGGTCTGAATGGCGGCCGGATGCAGTTCGCCGGGCCGCCCGCCCAGCTCCGCGCTGCCGGCCACGCGCACGCGCAGGCCCATGCGCGCGATGGCGACCTTGAAGCGCTCGTCCATCACGGCGCTGCGTGGTGCGTTGAGCGGCTCGCGGATGGACGCGCTGAGCGAGTAGCCGTACACCGGCGCCAGCGGCAACTGCACACCCAGCGGCGCCAGCAGCGTGGCGCTGGCGACGCCGGCGCAGACGACCACCGCGTCGTAGTCCAGCGCCGGCGAGCCGGCGGCCAGCGAGAGCGAGCGGGGCGCCGCGCGCGAGAACGGGGCGATGTCGCAGTTGAAGAAGAACTGCGTGCCCAGCGCCTCGGCCTCGCGCTTGAGCAGCATGGCGAACTGGCGGCAGTTGCCCACCTCGTCCTCGGGCAGGTGGATGGCGCCGGCCAGGTCGGTGTCGGGCGACAGGGCGGGCTCGATGCGCCGCGCCTCGTCGGCGTCGACCTCGCGGAACACCGCGCCGGCCTGGCGCAGCACCTCCAGGCCCGGCTGTACCAGCTTCTTCTCGCGCTTGCCGCGCAGCAGCACCAGGCAGCCGTCGCTGCGTTCGTAGACGAATTCGCGGTTCTCGACGATGCCGTGCAGCCGCTGGCGGCTGTAGAAGGCCAGGCGCTGCATCCGCGCACGGTTGGCCAGGTAGGTTTCCAGCCGGCAGGCGCGCTGCCAGGCGCGCATGAAGTCCCGGTCGCGCGCGCCGAGCGGCCAGCGCAGCTTGATGGCGCCGTGCGGGGACAGCAGCGAGCGCAGCACCTTCATGCGCATGCCCGGCGCCGCCCAGGGCGTGACGTAGCCGGGCGCGACGACGCCGGCATTGGCGAAGCTGGCTTCCTCGGCCGCCGCGCTGCGGCGCTCGAAGACGTGGACCTCGTGGCCGTCGCGGGCCAGCTCCCAGGCGGTGGTGACGCCGATGATCCCGGCGCCCACGATGGCGATTTTCATGAAGAAGAGGATTCGGGCAGGTGCGCCGTAGCCGTCGAGGATAGTGCAGCGCAGCCCTGGCGCGTGTCGCCGGTCAGCCAAGGCCTCGGCCGACCTCGCGCAGCGCCTGTGCGAACAGCGTGTCCACCTCGCGCGGGGAGGCCTCGGCGCGGCGGAACAGTGCGACCGGCGGCAGCGTCCAGCCGAAGCGGTGCGCCACGACGCCCACGCCCGCCAGGCGCGCCAGTTCCTCGGCGATGTCCGCGGGCACGATGGACACGGCGCGTTCGTTGGCCGCGATCAGCTCGCCGATCACCTTGGCCGACAGGCTCTCCACCATCGGCGCGGGCGGCGCGACGCCCGCGCGCAGGAAGAGGTCGGTGATCTGCTCGCGCATCGGCGTGCTGCGCTGGCCGAGCACCCAGTCCAGCTGCGCGAGCTCCGGCCAGGACAAGGGCTTGCGCCCCAGCCGCACGGCCAGCCGCCGGTGGGCGACCAGGCGCGGCTCCTGTTCGTAGAGGACGTCGTGCACCAGCCCGGCCATCGACAGGATGGCGGACGTGCGGCCGACCACGCAGTCCAGCTCGTGCGCGCGCAGGCGCGCCAGCAGGTGGTCGCTGGTGTTCTCGTGGATCGTCACCGTGATGCCGCGGGCCTGCGGCTGGGTGCGGGCGATGGCCGCGGCGAGCAGCCGGCCCGGAATGAAGGGGATGACGCCGATGTGCAGGTGCGCCGCGCGCCCCGCGCGGGCCGCTTCCATGTCGCGCACCCAGTGGCCCAGGTCCTGGAGCATGGACTGGGCGCGTTCGAGCGCCACCTCGCCCAAGACGGTGGGCGTCATGCCGCGCGCGGAGCGCGTGAACAGCGGGCCGCCGAAGAGGGCCTCCAGTTCGGCCAGCGCATGCGTCACCGCCGGCTGGCTGGTCGCCATGTGTTCCGCCACGCGCGTCAGCGAGCCGTGCTGCGCGATCAGGCGCAGCAGGGTGAGGTGGCGCATCTTCAGCCGCCGCGCCAGGCGCGCCTGCAATTCGTCTGGAGCCGTCGCGCTGAGCATGAGGAAGAGGTAATGAAGTAACAGGGAATCAGAATTATCTTTTTATGACCTCTTCCCGCAATGCGGAGCGATGGAGGCGCGTTCATGGATTCGACGATCTACTGCGTGGTGGCGCTGGGCGCCGTGGTGCCCGGCGATGCGGATGGCGAGGAAGCTGCCGCGCATCCGGCGCGTCGGCCGTGCCGCCGCTGCCGGCTGCGTGAGCCGCGGCGTCACTTCAGCCGCTGCTGCACCAGCACCACCACCGCCGTCGCCAGCGCCAGCAGGCCCAGGCCGCGGTACAGGTCCTCGCAGGCCATCAGCAGCGACTGCTGGTCGACCACGCGCGAGAGTTCCGCCAGTGCCGCGCCGTGGGCCTGTGCGGGTGCCATGCCGTGGGAGGCGAAGCCGGCCTGCAGCGTGTCCAGCCACTGGACGGCGGAAGGGTTGGCGGCGTTCAGGCGGGCCGACAGGTCGCTCGCGGTGGCGAACTGCCGGTCCTGCAGCGCGATGGCCGCCACCGCGGTGGAGAAGGAGCCGGCCAGCTGGCGCATCAGGTTCTTGCTCTGGTAGCCGTGCGCGAACTGCGCATCGCCCAGGCTGCGGAAGGTCAGGCCGGCCACCGGCAGGATCATCAGCACGCCGAACAGGCCCTTGACGGCCATGCCTGCCCACAGCGCGGCGGCCGGCGCCTCGGGCGGCATCACGGCGAACAGCCAGGAGGCCAGGGCCAGTCCCACGGCGCCGCTGGCGATCAGCGGCTTCTTCTTCGCCATGCGCGGGCCGAAGCGGATGTACAGCCAGGCCATGCCCACGCTCGCCACGCCGGCGAAGCCGTTGAGCCAGCCGGTGGTCGCCAGGGGCAGGCCCAGGCTGCGTTCGGCGAAGATGGGGAACAGGTAGGCGCTGAAGTTGGTGAGGCAATAGTAGAGGAAGTACAGCCCCAGGCCAGTGACGTAGGCCGGGTGGCGCAGCTCGCGCAGGCGCAGCAGTGGCTCGTGGTGCCGCCACTGGTGCCTCAGGAAGGCGCCCGCCAGCACGGCCCCCCCCAGCACCGCGAGCGTGAGGCGCGCCGGGTGCGAGAACACCTCGTAGCGCGCTTCCGACAGCGCCCATTGCATGCAGCCGATGGCCGCGGCGAAGAACAGCAGCGGCCCGGCCGCCCAGCGCACCGGCTCGCCGCCGCGGCCGACGCCGTCCGGCAGCAGGATGAGCACGCCGGCCAGGGCGATGCCGGCCAGCGGCAGCGCGGCCAGGAAGACCCACTGCCAGCCCCACGCCTCGACCATCGCCGCGGCCAGGATCGGCGAAAGGGCGCCGGCCCCGAAGGCGCCGATCATGAAGCACTTGGTCGCGCTCGGCCGGTCGGCGGCCGTGAACAGCATCTGCACCAGGATGCGGCTGCTGGTGAATAGCGCGCCGCCGCCCAGGCCCTGTACCGTGCGCGCCAGCGTCAGCCCGGCCGTGCTGCCGGTCTGCGCGGCGGCCAGCGCGCCGGCCATGAACAGCACCAGCGCGCCGGCCAGGTAGCGCCGGTAGCCGAAATGGCGCGACAGCCACTGCTGCGCCGCAATCGTCAGCATGCTGGCCATGGCGTAGGCGGCTTGCACCTGCGCGAACTCGCGCGGGCCGGCGTCCACGCCGCCGGCGACGTGGCTGGCGGCGAAGACGAACATGCCGTTCTCCAGGAAATCGAGTCCGACCAGCAGGCCCAGCAGCAGCATCAGCAGGTGCTTGCGGTCGACATGGCGCAACAGGCTCGCCGGAGCGCCTTCGGGCGGCCGGGCGGCGCTCATGGCGCACCCTCCGCCAGATGGTCGTGCAGCCGGCGCAGCGCGTCGCCGGCCTGGCGGGTGCCGTCTTCGCCCAGCGGCGCCCAGGCGGCCAGATAGGCCTTGTGCGCCAGCGGCGCCGCCATCGCCACCAGCGCCGCCCCGGCCTCGGTCTGGGTCAGGTGCAGGCTGCGCCGGTCGGCCGCGTCGGGCACCCGGCGCACCAGGCCCCGGGCCTCCAGGCCATCCAGCAGCCGCGTGATGCGGGTGCGGCTGGCATCCAGCGAGACGCCCAGGTCCGAGGGCCGCAGCGGCTCGACCGCGTCATCGGCGATCAGTATCAGCGCGAGGTACTCGCGCATCGTCAGGCCGTGCGGCGCCAGGGCGGCATCGATGCGTCGCTCCAGCAGCGAGGCGGCGCGCAGCAGCATCCGCGAGGCGGCGATGGCGTCCCGCAGCGATGCAGGACGGTCGGCGAGCAGACGGTGGAGGCGCGATTCCAGGGGCATTGTTTCCTTCGTAATAATTGCAAATGAAATTATAACGAAAGGAGCGACTGAGGGGGTTGCCCGCCACCGGATAGGGCGGTCAGCGATCGTCTTTCTGCAGCCAGTTAGCGTATCGTCGCGCAACGCGGCCTGCCGCAGCATCAGGCCGGCCGGCAGTTCGCCCGGCGCCTGGCAGGGGATCGAGATATGGCGCAGCCGTCCAGCGTGTTCACCACCGAGGGATTGCGCAGCAGCAGCGTGTTGACGCGGAAGAGGGGCTGGTCGGGCGCCGCGGCGCCGGCGCGCAGGGTGGCGAGGGTGGCGAGGGTGGCGAGGGTGGAAGTCCGGTCGGAGAAGACAGGCATGTGGCGCGGTCGTTGCAGCGTGGCGGGCAGGGCGCGCGCCTCTGGAAAACAGGCCTCCCATGCTATACTTGTCCAGTTCCGCCTTGGGCTGCTTCGAGTGGCATGGTGGCGGGGCGTCATCCGCGAACCAGCCCTTTCAAGGTGTTCGCCGCGCCGCAGCCGGCATGGCTCGTGGGCGCGCGAAAACGGGCTGGCTTCAAGACCCAACCTTTGGAGCAACTCACAATGTCGACCACCATGCGCGAAATGCTGGAAGCCGGGGTCCACTTCGGCCACCAGACCCGCTTCTGGAACCCGAAGATGGCCCCCTACATCTTCGGCAGCCGCAACAAGATCCACATCATCAACCTGGAAAAGTCGCTTCCGATGTTCCAGGAGGCGCAGAAGTACGCCCGCCAGCTGGCGTCCAACCGTGGCACCATCCTCTTCGTGGGCACCAAGCGCCAGGCGCGTGAGATCGTGGCCGAGGAGGCCCGCCGCGCCGGCATGCCGTTCGTCGAGACCCGCTGGCTGGGCGGCATGCTGACCAACTTCAAGACGGTCAAGACCTCCATCAAGCGCCTGAAGGACATGAAGGCCCAGCAGGAGGCTGGCCTGGACGGCCTGTCCAAGAAGGAGCAGCTGACCTTCACCCGCGAGATCGAGAAGCTGGAGAAGGACATCGGCGGCATCCAGGACATGAACGCGCTGCCCGACGCCATCTTCGTGATCGACGTGGGCTTCCACAAGATCGCCGTGGCCGAGGCCAAGAAGCTGGGCATCCCGCTGATCGGCGTGGTCGACTCCAACCACTCGCCCGAGGGCATCGACTACGTGATCCCCGGCAATGACGACTCCTCCAAGGCCGTCACCCTGTACGCCCGCGGCATCGCCGACGCCATCGTCGAGGGCCGCAACAACGCCGTGTCCGACGTGGTCAAGGCCGTCGGCGAGAGCGAGGGCGACGAGTTCGTCGAGGTCGAGGAAGGCGCCTCGGCCTGAGCGTCGGCGCCGCCAGCCTGAAGTGAAGGGGCTCGCTGCCCCTTTTTTTCATCCGAATCACGCAAGACAAGCATCCTGGAGAACACCCAATGGCAGCAATCACCGCAAGCATGGTCGCCGAACTGCGCGCCAAGACCGACGCCCCCATGATGGAGTGCAAGAAGGCCCTGACCGAGGCCGAGGGCAACATGGACAAGGCCGAGGAACTGCTGCGCGTCAAGCTGGGCAACAAGGCCGGCAAGGCCGCCGCGCGCATCACCGCCGAGGGCGTGGTCGCCGCCTACATCGACGGGCAGACCGGCGCCATCGTCGAGGTCAACAGCGAGACCGACTTCGTCAGCAAGAACGACTCCTTCATCGCCATGGCGCAGGCCGCCGCCGAACTGGTGGCCAGGCACAACCCGGCCGACCTGGCTGCCTTGGGTGCGCTCGCCTACAGCCAGGACGGCTTCGGCCCCACGCTGGAAGACGTGCGCAAGGGCCTGATCGGCAAGATCGGCGAGAACATGAGCTTCCGCCGCTTCAAGCGCTTCGACTCGGGCGCGCAGCTGGCCTCGTACCTGCACGGCACCCGCATTGGCGTGGTGGTCGAGTACGAGGGCGACGCTTCTGCCGCCAAGGACGTGGCGATGCACGTGGCCGCCATGAAGCCGGTGGCGCTGACGGCCGCCGACGTGCCGGCCGAACTGATCGAGAAGGAGCGTGCCGTGGCCGCCGGCAAGGCCGAGGAAGACCGCAAGGCGGCCGAGGCCGCCGGCAAGAAGCCGCAGCCGGCGGACATCGTCGCCAAGCGCATCGAAGGCGGCGTGCAGAAGTTCCTCAAGGAGGTTTCGCTGCATGACCAGGCCTTCGTGAAGAACGACAAGCAGACTGTCGAGCAGATGCTCAGGGAGAAAGGCACGGCGGTGAAGTCCTTCACGCTGTTCGTGGTGGGCGAGGGCATCGAGAAGAAGGCCGACGATTTCGCAGCCGAGGTGGCCGCCCAGGTGGCGGCTGCCAAGGGCAGCAACGCCTGATCCCGGCGCGCACCATTTTTCCCCACTCCGCCGTCTTACACTCGCCCCCGGCCGCACCCAAGGATCGTCTACCCATGCCCGATACCCCCCCAGCCCACAAGCGCATCCTGCTCAAGCTGTCGGGCGAGGCGCTGATGGGAGACGATGCCTTCGGCATCAACCGGGCGACCATCGTGCGCATGGTGCAGGAAGTGGCCGAGGTGGTTCGCCTCGGGGTGGAGGTGGCCGTCGTCATCGGCGGCGGCAACATCTTCCGCGGCGTGGCCGGCGGCTCGGTCGGCATGGATCGGGCCACGGCTGACTACATGGGCATGCTGGCGACGGTGATGAACTCGCTGGCGCTGGCCGACGCCATGAACAAGCAGGGCCTGACGGCCCGCGTGATGTCGGCCATCGCCATCGACCAGGTGGTCGAGCCCTACGTGCGGCCCAAGGCGCTGCAGTACCTCGAAGAGGGCAAGGTCGTCATCTTCGCCGCCGGCACCGGCAACCCCTTCTTCACCACCGACACGGCCGCCGCCCTGCGTGGCGCGGAGATCGGCGCCGAACTGGTGCTCAAGGCCACCAAGGTGGACGGCGTGTACACCGCCGACCCGAAGAAAGACCCCGCCGCGCAGCGCTACGTCACGCTCAGCTTCGACGAGGCGATCGCCAAGAACCTCGGCATCATGGACGCCACGGCTTTCGCGCTGTGCCGCGACCAGAACCTGCCGATCAAGGTGTTCTCGATCTTCAAGCACGGCGCGCTCAAGCGCGTCGTGATGGGCGAGGACGAGGGCACGCTGGTGCATGCCCTGGAGACCCGATGACATGACCATTGCAGACATCCGCAGTTCGACCGAAGGCAAGATGAAGCAATCCATCGCTGCCTTGCAGGGCAACCTATCCAGGATCCGCACCGGCCGCGCCAATCCGGCGCTGCTGGACAGCATCCACGTCGAGTACTACGGCTCGCAGGTGCCGCTGTCGCAGGTGGCCAACGTGGCGCTCCTGGATGCCCGCACCATCAGCGTCCAGCCCTGGGAGAAGGGCATGGGCGCCAAGATCGAGAAGGCCATCCGCGAGAGCGACCTGGGCCTGAATCCCGCCAGCATGGGCGACCTGATCCGCGTGCCGATGCCGCCGATGAGCGAGGAGCGCCGCAAGGAGATGACCAAGCTGGCCCGGCACGAGGGCGAGAACGCCAAGGTCGCCACCCGCAACCTGCGCCGCGACGCCAACGAGGCGGTCAAGAAACTGGTCAAGGACAAGCTGGCTTCGGAGGACGACCAGAAGCGCGCCGAGGCCGAGATCCAGAAGATGACCGACCGCTGCATCGCGGAGATCGACAAGCTGGTGGCCGCCAAGGAAGCGGACATCATGGCGGTCTGAGGGCGCGGACTCTGTCGGCCTGCCCTCCGCGCGGCGTCCTTTCCGCCACAGCTTCATGAACGCCCCCGGCATCCCGCACCACATCGCGATCGTGATGGACGGCAACGGCCGCTGGGCGACACGTCGCTTCCTGCCGCGCGCGGCGGGGCACAAGCAGGGCGTGGAGGCGCTGCGGCGCTGTGTGCGAGTCTGCGCCGCACGGGGCGTCCGCGTGCTCACCGTCTTTGCCTTCTCCTCTGAAAACTGGAACCGGCCGCGCGACGAGGTGTCCGGGCTGATGGACCTGCTGGCCTTCGCGCTGGCGCGCGAGGTGCCGCGGCTGTCGGCCGATGGCGTACGGCTGCATTTCGTCGGCGACCGCTCCGCCCTGTCGGAGCGCATCGCCGCCGGCCTGGCGAAGGCGGAGCAGGAAACGGCCCTCAACGAGCGCCTGGTGCTCAACGTCTGCTTCAACTACGGCGGGCGCTGGGACATCGCCCAGGCGGCGGCCAGCCTGGCGGCGCGCGGCGAGCCGCTGACCGAGGCGAATCTGCACAACGCCATGGCGCTGGCGCACGTGCCGGACCCGGACCTGCTGATCCGCACCGGCGGCGAGCAGCGCCTGTCCAATTTCCTGCTCTGGCAGAGCGCCTACTCCGAACTGTTCTTCAGCGAGCGCCTGTGGCCGGACTTCGACGAGGTGGCGCTCGACGAGGCCATCGCCGCTTTCGCCCGGCGCGAGCGGCGCTTCGGCCAGACTTCGGCGCAGCTGGAGGGGTCTGCCGAGCATGTCATGCAACCCGACCAGCGGCAGTCGGCCTGAGCGCATGCTCAAGCAACGCATCATCACCGCGCTCGTCCTGCTGGCCGTTCTCCTGCCGGCCCTGTTCTATTCCTCCCCCTTTCCTTTCACCTGCGTCATGCTGGTGCTCATCGGGGCGGCCGGGTGGGAGTGGGGCCGCCTGAACGGCTATGGCCCCAGGGTGTCGGTCTTTCTCGGCGTGGAAGCGCTGGCGCTGTGCGGGCTGTCGTGGTGGTTCGGGCTGCTGGAACGGCCGCTGCCGGTGCTGTGGGCGGTCGCCGGCGCGGGCTGGGTGCTGGCCGGCGCCGCGCTGTTGCGGGCAGGGCCCGCGGGCTGGCCGCGCATTCCCAAGGCGGTGCGCGTGACCGGCGGGCTGCTGGCCCTGTGGGCGGCCTGGCTGGCGGCGGTCCAGGCCCGGCGCATCGGCATCAATTTTCTGCTGTCGGCCCTGGTGCTGGTGTGGGTGGCCGATGTGTCCGCCTATTTCGCCGGCCGCGCCTTCGGCCTGCGCTTCATCCAGGTGAAACTGGCCCCGTCCATCAGCCCGGGCAAGAGCTGGGAGGGCGTGTGGGGCGGCCTGATCGGCGTGCTGGTATTGGCTTTCGCCTGGACGGCCATGGACGAGGCCGTCGGCGCCAGCGCGCCAAGCCTTTATTCGCATCTGGCCGCGCGCGGTGTCTGGATGCTGGTACTGGGCGTGCTGTTCATGGCAGTCATGAGCGTGGTGGGCGACCTGATCGAGTCGCTGGTCAAGCGCAGCGTCGGCGTCAAGGACAGCAGCCAACTGCTGCCGGGCCATGGCGGCGTGCTGGATCGGGTGGACGCGCTTCTGCCGACGCTGCCGCTGGCGATGCTGCTGCTCTCGCTGTGATGTCTGCCCTGTCTTCGTCTTCCCCGCCTCAGCGCGTCACCGTGCTCGGCTCGACCGGCTCGGTCGGCACGAGCACGCTCGACGTGATCGCGCGCCATCCCGGGCGCTTCGAGGTGTTCGCGCTCTCGGCATCCACGCGCGTGGATGAGCTGCTGGCGCAGTGTGTCCGCTTTAGGCCGCGTTTTGCCGCAATGGCCAGCCCGGACCATGCGGCGCTGCTGGCGCAGCGGCTCGCCGCGAACGGCCTGCCGACGCAGGTGCTGCGCTCGGATGACGCGCTGGAGTCCGTCGCCTCCGACGACGACGTGGACATCGTGATGGCCGCGATCGTCGGCGCGGCCGGCCTGGCACCCTGCCTGGCGGCGGCGCGTGCCGGCAAGCGGCTGCTGCTGGCCAACAAGGAGGCGCTGGTCGTCGGTGGCGAGCTGTTCATGGAGGCGGTCCGCCGAGGCGGCGCCACGCTGCTGCCCATCGACAGCGAGCATTCGGCCATCTTCCAGTGCCTGCCGGAGGAGCCGGCGACCTGGCCCCGGCGCATCGAGAAGGTCATCCTCACCGCTTCGGGCGGGCCTTTCCGGGGCCGTGCCCCGCACACCTTGCACGGCGTGACGCCGGAGCAGGCCTGCGCGCACCCGAACTGGGTGATGGGCCGCAAGATTTCGGTGGACTCCGCCACCATGATGAACAAGGCGCTGGAAGTGATCGAGGCGCGCTACCTCTTCGGCCTCAGCCCGGAGCAGATCGAGGTGGTGATCCACCCGCAGAGCGTGGTGCACTCGATGGTGCAGTTCATCGACGGGTCGGTGCTGGCCCAGCTGGGCACGCCCGACATGCGCGTGCCGATCGCCTGCGGACTCGCCTGGCCGGAGCGCGTGGAAAGCGGCTCCGGGCGGCTGGATTTCCGGCAGCTGGCGACGCTGAGCTTCGAAGTGCCGGACGGCGACCTGTTCCCCGGCCTGCGCCTGGCCTGGGACGCGCTGCACGCTGCCCCCGGCACCACCGCCGTGCTCAACGCCGCCAACGAGGTCGCTGTGGAGGCTTTTCTGGCGCGGCGCCTGCGCTTTGACCACATCCATGCGGTGAACCTGGAAACTCTGGAGGCGGTAGCGCCCTCCAAGCCCTCGTCGCTCGCGGAACTGCTGGCCCTGGACGCTGGTGCGCGCATCGCGGCCCAGGCAGCCGCGCTGAGGCGGGCCGTCTGAGCAACCTCCCGGAATCACTGCATGCTCACCATCGTTGCCTTCGTTGTCGCCCTCGGCCTGCTGATCGCGGTGCACGAGTATGGCCACTACCGGGTGGCGGTGGCCTGTAACGTCAAGGTCATCCGCTTCTCGATCGGCTTCGGCCGCGCGCTGTGGCGCTGGAAGCCGCGCCGCCAGCGGCCGGGCCAGGACACCGAATTCGTCATCGGCATGGTGCCGCTCGGCGGCTACGTCAGGATGCTGGACGAACGCGAGGTCCCGGTGGCGCCCGAGGAGCGCCACCGCGCCTTCAACACCCAGCCGCTGCGTTCGCGCGCCGCCATCGTGGCGGCCGGTCCCCTGGCCAATCTGTTGCTGGCGGTGCTGCTCTATAGCGTCGTCAACTGGACGGGCGTACAGGAGCCGAAGGCCGTCCTGGCCCCGCCGGCGGCCTCGTCCCTGGCCGCCGAGGCGGGCCTGCAGGGCGGTGAAACGGTGTCCCGCGCGGGGGCCGACGGTGATCTCGACCCCGTCGAGTCCTTCGAGGACCTGCGCTGGCGCATCACGCGGGCGGCGCTCGACGGCCGCGACCTGACGCTCGAAGTCGCCAGCGAGGACGGTCGCCCTCCCCATGAGGTGGTGCTGCCGCTCAGCCGCATGGGCGCCGGGGACGCGGACCCCCAGATGTTCCGCCGGATCGGCTTGATCGCGCCCTTGACCCGGCCGGAGATCGGCGAGATCCTGCCGGACGCCGCCGCCGAGCGTTCCGGTCTGCAACGGGGCGACCTCGTGCTGGCGATCGGTGCGTCCGAGATCGTGGACGCCCAGCAACTGCGTGAACGGATCCGGACTTCGATCGACGGGGATCGGGGCCGCGCCGAGACCTGGCGCATCGTGCGCGGCGGACATGCGCTGACGCTGGATGTGACGCCCGACGTGCAGGAAGACGGCGGCCGCCGCATCGGCCGCATCGGCGCCTACATCGGCACGCCGCCGGAGATGGTGCTGGTGCGCCAGGGCGTGTTCGAAGGTCTGTGGCGCGGCGGGGTGAAGACCTGGGAGGTCTCGGCGCTGACGGTGCGCATGATGGGCAAGATGCTGATCGGCCAGGCGTCGATCCGCAACATCAGCGGACCGCTGACCATCGCCGACTACGCCGGCAAGTCCGCCAGGCTGGGTCTGACGCAGTACCTGGTGTTTCTCGCGCTCATCAGCGTGAGCCTGGGCGTGCTCAATCTGATGCCTCTGCCGGTCCTCGATGGAGGGCACCTGATGTATTATCTTTGGGAGGCCCTGACTGGCAAGGGCGTCTCCGACGCCTGGATGGATCGGCTGCAGCGCGGAGGCGTCGCGCTGTTGCTGGTCATGATGTCGATCGCGCTGTTCAACGACGTGAATCGGCTCTTTGGTTAACTCTTCTACCGGCCCTCTCGCGTGCCGGTCCACTTCTCAGATGAACAAACACTTCAGTCGCTTTTGCCTGCGTCATGCGGCGGCAGTGGTTGCCAGCACGCTGGCGACGACCGCGGCCTGGGCTGTCGAGCCCTTCACTGTGCGCGACATCCGTGTCGAAGGTCTGCAGCGCGTCGAGCCGGGCACCATCTTCGCGTCGATTCCGCTGCGGGTGGGCGAGACCTATACGGACGACCGCGGCTCGGCCGCGATCCGGTCGCTGTTCGACCTCGGCCTGTTCAAGGACGTGCGCATCGACGTGAGCGGTAACGTGGTGGTGGTCATCGTGGAGGAGCGTCCCACCATCGCCGACGTCGACTTCGTGGGCACCAAGGAGTTCGACAAGGACAACCTGAAGAAGGCGCTGCGCGAGGTCGGCCTGACCGATGGACGGCCCTACGACAAGGCGCTGGCCGACCGGGCGGAGCAGGAGCTCAAGCGCCAGTACATCACGCGCAGCCTCTACAACGCCGAGGTCACGACGACCGTCACGCCCATCGAGCGCAACCGCGTCAACCTGACCTTCACCGTGATCGAAGGCGAGCCGGCGCGTATCAAGGACATCCGCATCGTCGGCAACAAGGCTTTCGGCGAATCGACGCTGCTGGGCCTGTTCGACCAGGACACCGGCGGCTGGATGTCCTGGTACACCAAGTCCAACCAGTATTCGCGCACCAAGCTCAACGCCGACCTGGAAACGCTGCGTTCCTACTACGTCACGCGCGGCTACATGGACTTCCGCGTCGACTCCACGCAGGTCGCGGTCTCGGCCGACCGGAAGGATCTGTCGCTCACCGTCAACGTCACCGAGGGGCCGAAGTACGTCGTCTCCGGCGTCCGGCTGGAGGGCAACTACCTGGGCCGCGAGGACGAGTTCAAGTCGCTGGTGAAGATCAAGCCCGGCGAGCCCTACAACGGCGACCAGGTGACGGCGACCACCAAGGCCTTCAGCGATTACTTCGCCAGCTTCGGCTATGCCTTCGCGCGGGTGCAGACGCGACCCGAGATCGACCGCCAGAACGACCGCGTCGCGCTGGTGCTGCAGGCCGAGCCGCTGCGCCGGGTCTATGTGCGCAAGGTGAACGTGGCCGGCAACACCAAGACGCGCGACGAGATCATCCGTCGCGAGTTCCGCCAGTTCGAGTCCGCGTGGTACGACGGCGACCGCATCAAGCTCTCGCGCGACCGGGTGGACCGCCTGGGCTACTTCACCGAGGTCAATGTGGATACGACCGAGGTTCCGGGCACGCCTGACCAGGTGGACATCACGGTCTCGGTGGTCGAGAAGCCGACCGGCACCCTGCAGCTGGGCGCCGGCTACTCCAGTTCCGACAAGGTGTCCCTGAGCTTCGGCATCACGCAGGAGAACGTGTTCGGCTCGGGCAACTACCTGGGCTTCAACGTCAACACCAGCAAGTACAACCGCACGATCTCGGTGACGGCCACCGACCCGTATTTCACCAGCGACGGCATCTCGCGCACGATCACGCTGTTCCACACCGCCGTCAGTCCGTACTATTCGTCCGATGGTGACTACACGCTCACCAGCCAGGGCGTGTCGATCCGTTTCGGCGTGCCGTTCAGCGAGGCGGACAAGGTGTTCTTCGGCATCGGCGCCGAGCGTTACAGCTTCAAGCCGGGGGATTCGACCTTCCTGAGCCTGGGGGACTACTACACCGCGGCGGGCAACACGACCCTGGCTGCCTACTACTATTACCTCTACTACCATCTGGTGCCCGGGGCCTACCAGAGCTATTTCAACTGCTCCCGAGGGACCGACCGGCTGATGAGCTGCTCGAATGACGCGTTGTGGGGCATCCCGCTGACGGTGGGCTGGTCGCGCGACGACCGCGACAGCGCGCTGGTGCCCACGCGCGGCAAGCTCCAGAGCGCCAATCTGGAAGTGGGCGTGGGCGGCGACTACCAGTACACCAAGGCCAGCTACAAGTACCAGCACTACGTTCCGCTGAACAAGCAGTACACCCTGTCCTTCAACGCCGACCTCGGCGCCGCCAGGGCCTTCGGCAGCAGCACCTATCCGATCTTCAAGAACTTCTACGTCGGCGGCCTGGGCTCGGTGCGCGGCTTCGAGACGAACTCGATCGGACCGACCGACACCGTCACGGGGGCGGCACTGGGCGGCACGAAGAAGGCGGTGTTCAACATGGAGCTGTCCACGCCCTTCCCGGGCGCGGGCAATGACCGCACGCTGCGCCTGTACACCTTCCTCGACGCCGGCACCGTGTACGGCGACAAGGTCTGCCGCAGCACCGACACCACGGCGCTGTGCGATGCCCGCTACAAGGCCTCCCGCTCGCTGCGCGCCTCGACCGGCCTGGGCATCAGCTGGATTTCGCCGCTGGGCCCGCTGAGCCTGGCCTACGCCGTCCCGATCCGCAAGGTGGACGAGGTCTCGGATCCCACCAACCCCTACCTGCCGCTGATCGTGGGCGACCGGATTCAGCACATCCAATTCCAGATCGGGACCTCATTCTGATGAAGACATTCTCCCAATGGGCAGGCGCCGCGCTGGTGGCCTGCGCCGCTCTGGCCGGCACGGCCCATGCCGACGAAAGCTTCCGCCTCGGCGTCGTCAACCCCGACCGCGTGATGCGCGAGGCGCCGGCCGCCAAGGCGGCCCAGGCGCGCCTGGAGCAGGAATTCCTCAAGCGTGAGAAGGACCTCAAGGACCAGGAGGCGGGGCTCAAGGCGGCCTCCGACAAGCTCGAGCGCGATGCCCCCACGCTGCCGGAGTCGCAGCGCACCACGCGCCAGCGCCAGCTGATCGACCAGGACCGGGACTTCCAGCGCAAGCGCCGCGAATTCCAGGAAGACCTGAACCTGCGCCGCAGCGAGGAACTGCAGAAGGTCTACGAAAGCGCCCAGCGCGCCATCAAGCAGGTGGCCGAGGCCGAGAAGTACGACGTGATCCTGCAGGACGCGGTCTACGTCGACCCCAGGCACGACATCACCGAGAAGGTGATCAAGGCGCTGAACGCGTCGGCCGGCAACGGCGGCAAGTGATGCGTGTGCGGCGTGGCGCTGCGGCTGGGTGACATCGTCGCCGCTCTGGGCGGCGAACTGAACGGCGATGGCGGCCTCCTCATCGAGCGGCTGGCGCCTCTGGCCGAGGCCGGCCCGCAGGCGCTGAGCTTCCTCAGCCACCCGAAGTACCGCAAGGAACTGGCGGCTTCCCGGGCCGGCTGCGTGATCGTCGCGCCCGCCATGCGCGAGGCGGCGGCGCAACGGGGCGCCTACATCGTCGCGGACGACCCGTACCTCTATTTCGCCCGGCTGACGCAGCTGTGGAAGGCCCGTCTGGGCCGGCCTGCCCGGCCGGGCATCCACCCGAGCGCGGTCGTCGAGGAAGGCGCGCAGATCGATCCGGGCGCCAGCATCGGCCCGCTGTGCGTGGTCGAGCGCGGCGCGCGCATCGGCGCCGGCACCGTGCTCATGTCGCGCGTGACGGTGAGCGAGGACTGCGTGATCGGCGAGCGCTGCCTGCTGCACCCCGGCGTGGTGATCGGTGCCGACGGCTTCGGCCTGGCGCCGCACCAGGGCGCCTGGGTCAAGATCGAGCAGCTGGGCGCGGTGCGCATCGGCAACGACGTGGAGATCGGCGCCAACACCTGCATCGACCGCGGTGCGCTGGACGACACCGTGATCGAGGACGGCGTCAAGCTCGACAACCTGATCCAGATCGGCCACAACGTGCACATCGGCCGGCACACCGCCATCGCGGGCTGCGTGGGCGTGGCCGGCAGCGCGCGCATCGGCGCACACTGCACCATCGGCGGCAACGCCGGCATCCTGGGCCACCTGACGCTGGCCGACGGCGTGCACATCTCGGCCAAGAGCCTGGTGACGCGCTCCATCCTCAAGCCGGGCCTGTACACCGGCGTGTTTCCTATCGACGACAATGCGGCGTGGGAGAAGAACGCGGCCACGCTCCGGCAGCTGCACTCTCTCAGAGAACGAATCAAGGCCCTCGAGAAATCGGCGGGCGCGAACGACGCCGCACCATGACCACGACCACGCTCGACATCCACCAGATCCTCAAGCTCCTGCCGCACCGCTACCCTTTCCTGCTGGTGGACCGCGTGCTGGACATGGACAAGGGCAAGCGCATCACGGCCTTGAAGAACGTCACGATGAACGAGCCTTTCTTCAATGGCCATTTTCCGCATCGGCCGGTGATGCCGGGCGTGCTGATGCTGGAGGCGCTGGCACAGGCGGCGGCGCTGCTGTCCTTCCGGTCGCTGGACATGGTGCCTGACGAAAACACCGTCTACTACTTCGCCGCCATCGATGGCGCGCGCTTCAAGCGGCCGGTGGAGCCCGGCGACCAACTCACGCTGGAGGTGGAGATTGACCGCATGAAGGCGGGGATCTCCAAGTTCCGCGGCCGCGCCAGGGTGGGCGAAGAACTGGCCTGCGAGGCCGAGCTGATGTGCGCGATGCGCCGCATCGACGCCTGAGGTTCCCGGACACATGACGCAGATCCACGCGACGGCCCTCGTGGACCCGAAGGCCGAGCTCGATGCATCGGTTGCCGTCGGACCCTACACGGTCGTTGGCCCGCAGGTCCGCATTTCCGCCGGCACGACGATCGGCGCGCATTGCGTGATCGAGGGGCGCACCACCATCGGCCGTGACAACCGCATCTTCCAGTTCAACTCGATCGGAGCCGTCCCGCAGGACAAGAAGTACGCCGGCGAAGACACTGAGCTGGTGATCGGCGACCGCAACCTGATCCGCGAGTTCTGTTCCTTCAACCTCGGTGTGCCGGGGGCTGGTGGCATCACGCGCGTGGGCCATGACAACTGGATCATGGCGTACTGCCACATCGCGCACGACTGCCTTGTGGGCAATCACACCACGCTGTCGAACAACACCACGCTCGCTGGCCATGTCGAACTCCACGACTGGGTGACGGTGGGCGGACTGGTGGGCATTCACCAGTTCGTGAAGGTCGGCGCACATGCGATGGTCGGTTTCGCCAGCGCGGTGTCGCAGGACGTGCCGCCCTTCATGCTGGTCGACGGCAATCCGATGGCGGTGCGCGGTTTCAACGTCGTGGGCCTGAAGCGGCGCGGTTTTTCTGCGCAGCGGCTTGCCGCAGTCAAGCAGATGCATCGCCTGCTGTACCGGCAGGGACGAGCACTGGAAGATGCGCGCTCCGCCATCGACGCACTCGCTGCTGAAATGCCCGAGGCCGCAGGCGATGTGGGCACCATGAGCGCCTTTCTCGCTGGCAGCACGCGCGGCATCGCGCGCTGACATGGCGGGGGAGGCCATTCCTGCGCGGCAGTTTGCGCTGGTCGCCGGCGAAGCCTCCGGCGATCTGCTCGCCGGCCTGCTGCTCGACGGGCTGCAGGCGCGCTGGCCCGGCATGGCCGCCGCGGGCATCGGCGGGCCGCAGATGCTGGCGCGCGGCTTCGAGAGCTGGTGGCCGCAAGAGCGGCTGGCCGTGCGCGGCTACATCGAGGTGCTGCGCCACTATGCCGAGATCGCGGGCATCCGGCGGCAGCTGAAGGCGCGCCTGCTGCGCGAATGGCCCGAGCTGTTCATCGGCGTGGATGCACCCGACTTCAACCTCGAGCTCGAAGCCGCGCTGCGCGGCCGGGGGATGAAGACGGTGCATTTCGTCTGCCCGTCCATCTGGGCCTGGCGGCCGGAGCGCATCGAGAAGATCCGCGCCGCGGCCGACCACGTGCTGTGCATCTTCCCCTTCGAGCCCGCGCTGCTGGCGCGGCAGGACGTGCAGGCCAGCTACGTGGGCCACCCGCTGGCCAACGTGATCCCGATGCAGCCGGACCGGGCCGCCGCGCGCCGGGCGCTGGGCCTGCCGGAGGAGGGCGTGGTCGTCGCGCTGCTGCCGGGCAGCCGGCGTTCCGAGCTGCGCTACCTGGCGTCGCGCTTTTTTGCGGCGGCGGCGCTGATGCAGCGGGCGCAGCCGGCCATCACCTTCATCGCGCCGACCCTCCCGAGCCTGCGCGCGGAGGCCGAGCAGCTGCTGGCCGCCAGCGGGATGGCCGGCTGCGTGCGTCTGATCGACGGGCAGTCGCACGCCGCGCTGGCGGCCTGCGACGTGACGCTCATCGCCAGCGGCACGGCCACGCTGGAGGCGGCGCTGTTCAAGCGGCCGATGGTCATCGCCTACAACATGAACCGCATGTCGTGGCGGCTGATGCAGCGCCAGCAGTTGCAGCCCTGGGTCGGCCTGCCGAACATCCTGTGCGGCGAGTTCGTGGTGCCCGAGCTGTTGCAGGACGCCGCCACGCCCGAGGCCTTGGCGGAGGCCACGCTGGCTTGGCTCCAGTCGCCCGACGAAGTCCGGGCGCTGGAGCGGCAATTCACCGCCATGCACGAGCGGCTGCACCGCGACACGCCCACCCTGTGCGCCGATGCGATCCAAAAAGTTCTCGAAGGCTGAACAATCCAGGCTGCCCTGGGACGCGCCCGGCCTGCTGGCCGGCGTGGACGAGGCCGGCCGCGGCCCGCTGGCCGGCCCGGTGGTGGCGGCGGCCGTCATCCTCGACGACCAGCACCCCATCCGGGGCCTGGCCGACTCCAAGACGCTCACCCCCCTGAAGCGCGAGCGGCTGCACGACGAGATCCTCGCCAAGGCGCTGTGCTGCTCCATCGCGCAGGCGAGCGTCGAGGAGATCGACACCCACAACATCCTGCAGGCCACGATGCTGGCAATGCGCCGCGCGGTGGCGGGCCTGCGCCTCAGGCCCGCCAAGGTGCTGGTCGACGGCAACCGCCTGCCGGCGCTGGACGTGCTGGCCGAGGCGGTGGTCAAGGGCGATGCGCTGGTCAAGTCCATCTCCGCCGCGTCCATCCTGGCGAAGGTGCACCGCGACCGGCTGTGCCGGCAACTCCACGACGAGTTTCCGCACTACGGCTTTGCCAGGCACAAGGGCTACGGCACGCCCGAGCATCTGGCGGCGCTGCTGCACCATGGCGCCTGCGTGCACCACCGGCGTTCCTTCTCGCCGGTGGCCGAGGCGCTGGCGCGCGCGGCCGCTGCGGCGCAGGCGGCAGCATGACGGCCGAGGGTCCGGTCCGCATCCAGTCGGCAGCCAATCCGCTGCTGAAGGAACTGCGGCGCCTGCTGCGCGACCCCGGCGCTTATCGCCGTGCCGGCCGGATCTGGGTCGAGGGCGACCATCTGTGCCGGGCCGCCTTGCAGCGCGGCGTCCAGCCGTCGGCGGCCCTGTTCCAGGCGTCGTTCTGGGCGCAGGCCCAGGTGGATTGGGCGGAGTCCATCCCCCGGATGCTGCTCGTCGACGACGCGCTCTGGCCGCAGTTGAGCACCCTGGAGTCGCCGGCGCCCATGGGCTTCGTCATCGACCTGCCGCTCGCCCTGCCGCTGCAGGCGGGCGTGCCGACCGTGGTGCTCGACCGCGTGCAGGATGCGGGCAACGTCGGTTCCATCCTGCGCAGCGCCGCCGCCTTCGGCTTCGGCCAGGTGCTGGCGCTGAAGGGCACGGCGGCGCTGTGGGCGCCGAAGGTGCTGCGCGCCGGCATGGGCGCGCACTTCGGCCTGCGGCTGATCGAGGGCGCTGCGCCGGCCGACGTGGCGGCGCTGGGCGTGCCGGCCGTGGCGACCAGCTCGCACCAGGGGGAGTGGCTGCATGCGGCGCGGCTCCCGCACCCCTGCGCCTGGCTGATGGGCCATGAAGGGCAGGGCGTTGGGGAGGAACTCCAGGCCCTGGCGGCGGCGCACATCCGCATCGCCCAGCCGGGCGGAGAGGAGTCGCTGAACGTGGCCGCGGCGGCGGCCATCTGCCTGCACGCCAGCGCGTCGCAAGCCCTCCTTGCCGGCGGGATGAAGCGGCCTGCCGGGCTATAATCAGAGGCTTTCCCGCATACATCCCCGCCCACAGCGCGCTCACAGCGTTAGTAGCCACTTCATTCGACGAAAGCCGCAGCCCCTTCGCCCGACCGCCGGGCACCTTGGGTTCGCTTTGGGCGTCATCCCGTTTCGGAGAACCCAGTGCTTTTGTCCCTCCAGGGCACCTTTCCCCGCGCCATCCTGGCCCTCGCCGACGGCACGGTCTTCCTCGGCGCCTCCATCGGCGCCGGCGGCACCACGGTCGGCGAGGTGGTGTTCAACACCGCCATCACCGGCTACCAGGAAATCCTCACTGACCCGAGCTACTGCCAGCAGATCGTCACGCTGACGTATCCGCACATCGGCAACTACGGCGTCAACGAAGAGGACGTCGAGGCCGACCAGGTCCAGGCCGCCGGCCTGATCATCAAGGACCTGCCGCTCATTGCCTCCAACTTCCGCGAGACGGCGACGCTGAGCGCGTACCTGGCGGCCAACGGCACGGTCGCCATCTCGGGCATCGACACCCGCAAGCTGACCCGCCACCTGCGCACCCACGGCGCGCAGAACGGCGCCATCGTCGGCCTGGCCGCGGGCGAGCAGCCGACGCAGGCACGCATCGACGAAGCCATTGCCGCCGCCAAGGCGGCGCCCCGCATGGCCGGACTGGACCTGGCCAAGGTGGTGTCCACGCGCCAGGCCTACGAGTGGACGCAGACGGAATGGAAGCTCGGCGCCGGCTACGGCGTGCAGATCACGCCGCGCTTCCACGTCGTCGCCTACGACTTCGGCGTCAAGAAGAACATCCTGCGCATGCTGGCCCAGCGCGGCGCGCGCATCACCGTGGTGCCGGCGCAGACGCCGGCGGCCGACGTGCTCCGGCTCAAGCCGGACGGCGTGTTCCTCTCCAACGGCCCCGGCGACCCGGAGCCCTGCGACTACGCCATCGAGGCCACGCGCACGCTGGTGGCCACGGGCATCCCGGTGTTCGGCATCTGCCTGGGCCACCAGATCATGGCGCTGGCCGCGGGCGCGCAGACCTTCAAGATGGACAACAGCCACCACGGCGCCAACCATCCCGTGAAGGACCTGGACACCGGCCGCGTCAGCATCACCAGCCAGAACCACGGCTTCGCCGTGCAGACAGAATCGCTGCCGGCGACGCTGCGCGCCACGCACGTCAGCCTGTTCGACGGCACGCTGCAGGGCCTGGAGTTCAGGGACAAGCCGGCCTTCTGCTTCCAGGGCCACCCGGAGGCCTCGCCCGGCCCGCACGACATCGGCTACCTGTTCGACCGCTTCGCCGCGCTCATCGAGAAACACAAGGCAGAGCAACAACACAAGGCGGAGGCGGTGAATGCCTAAGCGCACAGACATCCAGAGCATCCTCATCATCGGCGCCGGCCCCATCGTCATCGGCCAGGCCTGCGAGTTCGACTACTCAGGCGTGCAGGCCTGCAAGGCGCTGCGGGAGGAGGGCTACAAGGTCATCCTGATCAACAGCAACCCGGCGACGATCATGACCGACCCGGCCACGGCCGACGTGACCTACATCGAGCCGATCACCTGGCCCACGGTCGAGAAGATCATCGCCAAGGAGCGCCCCGACGCCATCCTGCCCACCATGGGCGGCCAGACGGCGCTGAACTGCGCGCTCGACCTGTGGCGCAACGGCGTGCTCGACAAGTACAAGGTCGAGCTGATCGGCGCCACGCCCGAGGCCATCGACAAGGCCGAGGACCGCCTGAAGTTCAAGGACGCGATGACCAAGATCGGCCTGGGCTCGGCGCGCTCCGGCATCGCGCACTCGATGGACGAGGCTTGGGGCGTGCAGAAGAACGTCGGCTTCCCGACCGTCATCCGCCCGAGCTTCACGCTCGGCGGCACCGGCGGCGGCATCGCCTACAACCCGGAGGAGTTCGAGGTCATCTGCAAGCGCGGCCTGGAGGCCTCGCCCACCAACGAGCTGCTGATCGAGGAATCGCTGCTCGGCTGGAAGGAGTACGAGATGGAGGTCGTGCGCGACAAGGCGGACAACTGCATCATCATCTGCTCCATCGAGAACCTCGATCCCATGGGCGTCCACACGGGCGACTCGATCACCGTGGCCCCGGCGCAGACGCTGACCGACAAGGAATACCAGATCATGCGCAACGCCAGCCTGGCCGTGCTGCGCGAGATTGGCGTGGACACGGGGGGCTCCAACGTGCAGTTCTCGGTGAACCCCAAGGACGGTCGCATGATCGTGATCGAGATGAACCCGCGCGTGTCGCGCTCGTCGGCGCTCGCGTCCAAGGCCACGGGCTTCCCGATTGCCAAGGTCGCCGCCAAGCTGGCCGTGGGCTACACGCTGGATGAACTCAAGAACGAGATCACCGGCGGTGCGACGCCCGCGAGCTTCGAGCCGACCATCGACTACGTCGTCACCAAAATCCCGCGCTTCGCGTTCGAGAAATTCCCCGCCGCCGACTCGCGCCTGACCACGCAGATGAAATCCGTGGGCGAGGTCATGGCCATGGGCCGCACCTTTCAGGAATCCTTCCAGAAAGCCCTGCGCGGCCTCGAAGTGGGTGTCGATGGCATGAACGAAAAGACCCAGGACCGCGAGGTGCTGGAGAAGGAGCTGGGCGAGCCCGGCCCCGAGCGCATCTGGTACGTGGGCGACGCCTTCGCCATGGGTCTGTCGGTGGACGAGGTACACGACCTCACCAAGATCGACAAGTGGTTCCTGGTGCAGATCGAGGAGATCGTGAAGATCGAACTCGACCTGGACAGGCTGGCCGACGAGAAAGGCGAGGGCGCCTTGGCCGCGCTGGATGCGGGCACGCTGCGCACGCTCAAGAAAAAGGGCTTCTCCGACCGGCGCCTGGCCAAGCTGCTCAAAACCACCGAGAAGGCCGTGCGCGAAGCCCGTCGCGCCCTGAACGTGCGCCCCGTCTATAAGCGCGTGGACACCTGCGCGGCCGAGTTCGCCACCAACACCGCCTACATGTACTCGACCTACGACGAGGAGTGCGAGGCCGCGCCCACGGGCAAGAAGAAAATCATGGTGCTGGGCGGCGGCCCCAACCGCATCGGCCAGGGCATCGAGTTCGACTACTGCTGCGTCCACGCGGCGCTGGCGATGCGCGAGGACGGGTACGAGACCATCATGGTCAACTGCAACCCCGAAACGGTGTCCACCGACTACGACACCAGCGACCGCCTGTACTTCGAGCCGCTCACGCTCGAAGACGTGCTCGAAATCGTGGACAAGGAAAAGCCCACTGGCGTCATCGTGCAGTACGGCGGCCAGACGCCGCTCAAGCTCGCGCTGGGCCTGGAAGCCGAGGGCGTGCCCATCATCGGCACCAGCCCCGACATGATCGACGCCGCCGAAGACCGCGAGCGCTTCTCCGCGCTGCTGCATAGCCTGAGCTTGAAGCAACCGCCCAACGCCACGGCCCGCACCGAGGCCGAGGCGCTGGAAAAAGCCTCTTCCCTGGGCTACCCGCTTGTCGTGCGCCCCAGCTACGTGCTGGGCGGTCGCGCGATGGAAATCGTCCACGAGCAGCGCGACCTGGAGCGCTACATGCGCGAGGCCGTCAAGGTCAGCAACGACTCGCCCGTGCTGCTCGACCGCTTTCTGAACGACGCCATCGAGTGTGACGTGGACTGCCTGCGCGACCCCGAGGGCAAGGTCTTCATCGGCGGCGTGATGGAGCACATCGAGCAGGCGGGCGTCCACTCGGGCGACTCTGCGTGCTCGCTGCCGCCGTACTACCTGAAGCAAGCCACCATCGACGAACTCAAGCGCCAGACCGCCGCCATGGCCGAAGGGCTGAACGTGGTGGGCCTGATGAACGTGCAGTTCGCCATCCAGGAGAAAGACGGCCAGGACGTGATCTACGTGCTGGAGGTGAACCCGCGCGCATCGCGCACCGTGCCCTTCGTCAGCAAGGCCACCGGCATTCAACTGGCCAAGGTGGCAGCGCGCTGCATGGCGGGCCAGACGCTGGCATCGCAAGGCATCACCCGGGAAGTGACCCCGCCGTACTTCAGCGTGAAGGAAGCCGTGTTCCCCTTCGTCAAGTTCCCTGGCGTGGACACCATCCTCGGCCCCGAGATGAAGTCCACCGGCGAGGTGATGGGCGTGGGCAAGACCTTCGGCGAGGCGTTCGTCAAGAGCCAGTTGGGCGCGGGCACCAAGCTGCCGCGCTCGGGCAAGGTGTTCCTGACGGTGAAGAACAGCGACAAGCCCCGCGCCGTGGCCATCGCCCGCGAACTGGCGGGCATGGGCTTTGAACTCGTGGCCACCAAGGGCACGGCAGCCGCCATCGAGGCTGCGGGCGTGCCCGTCAAGGTGGTCAACAAGGTGACCGAAGGCCGTCCGCACATCGTGGACATGATGAAGAACGACGAGATCGCCATGGTCATCAACACCGTGGAAGAGCGCCGCAACGCCATCGCCGACAGCCGCGCCATCCGCACCAGCGCGCTGCTGGCGCGGGTGACCACCTTCACCACCATCTTCGGCGCCGAGGCGGCCGTGGAGGGCATGAAGTACCTCGACCAGCTCGACGTGTACTCGGTGCAGGAGTTGCACGCCCAGCTCGCGGCATAATCCGCCCATGACACGAAACCGCCGCACGGCAACGCGCGGCGGTTTCCCTTTTTTCAGGAGACTCCACACACCATGGCCACCATCCCCATCACCAAACGCGGCGCTGAGAAGCTCAAGGAAGAGCTGCACCGCCTCAAAACCGTGGACCGCCCCGCCGTCATCACCGCCATCGCCGAGGCGCGCGCTCAGGGCGACCTGAGCGAGAACGCCGACTACGACGCCGCCAAGGACCGCCAGGGCTTCATCGAAGGCCGCATCCAGGAGATCGAGGGCAAGCTCTCCGTCGCGCAGGTCATCGACCCGAGCGCGGTGGACGGCGGCGGCAAGGTGGTCTTCGGCGCGACGGTGGAACTGGAGGACGAGGACTCCGGCGACGCCGTCACCTACCAGATCGTGGGCGAGGACGAGGCGGACTTGAAGAAGGGCCTCATCAACATCAGCAGCCCCATCGCCCGCGCGCTCATCGGCAAGGAGGAGGGTGACACCGCCGAGGTGCAGGCCCCCGGCGGCATCCGCCGCTACGAGGTCGTGGCCGTGCGCTACCAGTGATGTACCAGCGCCTGCCCGTGCTGGCTGCGGCCTTGTGGTGGGGCAGCCTGTCGTCCATCGGTTTCGTGGCCGTGCCGCTGCTGTTCGCCCACCTGCCCACGCCTGCCATGGCGGGCCAGATGGCCGCCCAGCTGTTTGCGGCGCAGACTTACATTTCTATAGCAGCTTGCGCCTGTCTATTGGTGCTTTCAAAGCGAAAACATGCTGAAAAGCAAGAGGAATGGGCGCAAGCAGCTATGGTTTTCATAGTGCTTGGCCTGCTGCTGGCTTTGCTGGCGCAGTACGGCGTGGCCCCGCGCATCGTGGCGCGGCAGAACCTCAGGCTTTGGCACGGCGTGGGCACGGCCCTGTACGCTGCCCAGTGGCTGTGTGCGCTGGCCGTGCTGTGGCGCACGGCGCGGCGCTGACGGCCTTATTCAGTGTTGCCTCATTCGCGCCAGTGCTCGGCCACCCAGGCGGCGGGCTCGATGTGGCGAAAGCGCCGGTTGCGGCGCCCCGCCAGCGCATCGGGCGGGTTGCATTCCCCGTGGAAGATCACGATGCGCGCGCCGGGCGGCACCACCGGGGCCTTCCAGTAGTTGGCAGGCCAGCGCGGGATGCTGTGGTACTTGAAGCTCGGGCACCAACTGCCGGGCCAGTAGGCCAGCTTGCCCTGGCGGTGCAGAAAGTCCGACAGGTACGCCTGCTCGTTGCGGAACTGGCGGCGTATTGCGTCGAAATGCCCCCGAAAGTATTCCAGCACGTCGGGGTGCGCGCCGATCTCGAACCGGTAAACGGACGAGTTGCCGGTGATGCGCCAGGGCCGCTTGTAGTCGTGGATGATGAGGAATTCGCCCGGCTGGGTGAAGAAATCATCCAGGCTGCCGGTGACGACCACGTCCACGTCCAGGAACAGGGCCGTGCCCTTGAGGCCGTGCAGGTCGGCGCTGAAGGTGGCCAGCTTGGTCCAGCCGCGTTCGGGGATGCCGGGGGGCAGGTCCAGCGGCGGGATCGGCAGGCACTGCACTTCGGCGCGAATGCCCGTGGCGTCGTCGGTGAGGCAGACGAAGCTGAAGTCGCCCGACAGGTGCCGCCGCACCATGGCATAGAGCCGGTTCACGTACTCGGGGCCGTACTTGGTGCCCCACTTCATGCAAAGGATGTGGCGCTGGCCCATCAGTCGGCCTGGCCCTTTTTGACGGACTTCTGCTTGGGCTTCTTGGCGCGCTTGATCTGCCCGCCGGGCGTCAGGCGCTGGTTGCCCAGCACGCGCAGCTGCTTGACCTCGGGCCGCTGGCCGGGGCGACCAAATTTGAGCACTTTCACGTCGCGCGGGCCGGGCATGCGGTCTTCGTCCACCGCGCGCGCCTTGGGCGGCTGGGGCCGCCACAGCACCAGCAGCTTGCCGATGTGCTGGATGGGCGCGGCGTTCAGCTCGGCGGCCAGCTCCTGGTACATCAGTTCGCGGGCGGCGCGGTCGTCGCCGAACACGCGCACCTTGATGAGGCCGTGGGCATTCAGCGCGGCGTCGATCTCCTTCTTGACGGCGGGGGTCAGGCCGTCGCCGCCGATCAGGACCACGGGATCGAGGTGGTGGGCTTGGGCGCGGTGTTCCCGGCGCTCGGCGGGAGTCAGTTGGATTTGGGGCATGGGCCGTATTATCGAGGCAGGATGAAAGTCAACACCAAAAGCAAGAAGGTCAACAAGGCGTGGCTCAACGACCACGTCAACGACCCCTACGTCAAGCTCGCCCAGAAAGAGGGCTACCGAGCGCGCGCGGCCTACAAGCTCAAGGAGATCGACGAGCAACTGGGCCTCGTCAAGCCCGGCTACACGGTGGTGGACCTGGGCAGCACGCCCGGCGCCTGGAGCCAGTACCTGCGCCGCCGCCTCTCGCCCAGCGGCGCGGCGGCGGGGCAGCTGAACGGCGCCATCATCGCGCTGGACATCCTGCCCATGGAGCCCATCGAGGGCGTCACCTATATCAACGGCGACTTCCGCGAGGCGGATGTGCTCGCGCAGCTCGAAGCAGCCCTGGCGGGCCGCGTGGTGGACGTGGTGGTGTCCGACATGGCGCCCAATCTCTCGGGCATCGCCTCGGCAGACGCCGCGCGCGTCGCCCACCTGGTGGAACTGGCGGTCGATTTCGCCAGCCAGCACCTCAAACCCGACGGCGCGCTGGTGGTCAAGCTGTTCCACGGCAGCGGCTACGACGACCTGGTGGCGCTGTTCCGGCAGACCTTCAAGGTGGTCAAGCCCTTCAAGCCCAAGGCGTCGCGCGACAAGTCGGCGGAGACCTTTCTGGTGGGCATGGGCCTGAAATAACGCAGCGAAATAACGCAGGCGGTGCCAGGGGGAATACAAATGGCTCTTTGGCTTGAAACGCCTAAAATGGGCCGCACATGCCTGCCATGACGGCAGTGTGTCCGTTTTCTCTCTCCCGCAACAGGAGCCCCGCTTGAACAATCAGTGGTTTTCAAAAATTGCCGTGTGGCTGGTCATCGCCATGGTGCTGTTCACGGTGTTCAAACAGTTCGACACCCGCACGGGCGCGAGCGCAGGCTACGTCGGCTACTCCGAGTTCCTGGAAGAAGTGCGCAGCAACCGCATCAAGAGCGCCACCATCCAGGAAGGACAGGGCGGCACCGAGATCGTCGCCGTCACCAACGATGAACGCAAGATCCGCACCACGGCCACCTATCTCGACCGGGGCCTGGTGGGCGACCTGATCAACAACAACGTCAAGTTCGACGTGAAGCCGCGCGAGGAAGGCTCGCTGCTCATGACCTTGCTCGTGAGCTGGGGCCCCATGCTGCTGCTGATCGGCGTGTGGGTGTATTTCATGCGCCAGATGCAGGGCGGCGGCAAGGGCGGGGCCTTCAGCTTCGGCAAGAGCAAGGCGCGCATGCTCGACGAGAACAACAACACCGTCACCTTCGCGGACGTGGCGGGCTGCGACGAGGCCAAGGAAGAAGTCAAGGAGGTCGTGGACTTCCTGAAAGACCCGCAGAAGTTCCAGAAGCTCGGCGGTCGCATCCCGCGCGGCCTGCTGCTGGTCGGCCCGCCCGGCACCGGCAAGACGCTGCTGGCCAAGTCCATCGCGGGCGAGGCCAAGGTGCCGTTCTTCAGCATCAGCGGCTCCGACTTCGTCGAGATGTTCGTCGGCGTGGGCGCGGCCCGCGTGCGCGACATGTTCGAGAACGCCAAGAAGAACGCCCCCTGCATCATCTTCATCGACGAAATCGATGCGGTGGGCCGCCAGCGCGGCGCGGGCCTGGGCGGCGGCAACGACGAACGCGAGCAGACGCTCAACCAGATGCTGGTCGAGATGGACGGCTTCGAGACCAACCTGGGCGTGATCGTGGTCGCCGCCACCAACCGCCCCGACATCCTGGACGCCGCCCTGCTGCGCCCGGGCCGCTTCGACCGCCAGGTCTATGTGACGCTGCCCGACATCCGCGGCCGCGAGCAGATCCTGAACGTCCACATGCGCAAGATCCCCATCGGCCAGGACGTGAACGCCGCCGTCATCGCGCGCGGCACGCCCGGCATGAGCGGCGCCGACCTGGCCAACCTGTGCAACGAGGCCGCCCTGATGGCCGCGCGCCGCAACGCCCGCACCGTGGAAATGCAGGACTTCGAGAAGGCCAAGGACAAGATCATCATGGGCCCCGAGCGCAAGAGCATGGTCATGCCCGAGGAGGAGCGCCGCAACACGGCCTACCACGAGGCAGGCCACGCCCTCATCGGCAAGCTTTTACCTAAGTGCGACCCGGTCCACAAGGTGACCATCATCCCGCGTGGCCGTGCCCTGGGCGTGACCATGAGCCTGCCCGAGCAGGACCGCTACAGCTACGACCGCGAGTACATGCTCAACCAGATCGCCATGCTGTTCGGGGGCCGCATTGCCGAGGAAGTGTTCATGAACCAGATGACCACCGGCGCCAGCAACGACTTCGAGCGCGCCACGCACATCGCGCGCGACATGGTCATGAAGTACGGCATGACCGACGCGCTGGGCCCCATGGTCTATGCCGAGGACGAGGGCGAGGTCTTTTTGGGCCGCTCCGTCACGCGCACCAACAACGTGTCCAGCTCCACGCTGCTGAAGATCGAGACGGAAATCCGCCGCATCATCGACGAGCAGTACGCCCTGGCGCGCCGCCTCATCGAGGAGAACAGCGACAAGATGCACGCCATGGCCAAGGCCATGCTCGAATGGGAAACCATCGACGCCGAGCAGCTCGACGACATCATGGCGGGCAAGGAGCCGCGCCCGCCCAAGGACTGGACGCCGCGCACGCCCCCCTCGTCGGGCGGCGACAGTTCCAGCGGCGGCACGCCCGCTGTGAATACCGACACCGCGCCTTCGGCGGCCTGAGGGGCGCCCCAGGCACAACATGAACGGGGCCTTGCGGCCCCGTTTTTCGTCAATAACCCCCGCATGTTCTGGCAAACCGCCCGCTACCGCCTCGACCTGGCGCGCCCGCAGGTCATGGGCATCGTCAACGCTACGCCCGACTCGTTTTCCGACGGCGGGCGGCACGCCAGCGCATCCGCCGCGCTGCGGCACTGCGAGCAGTTGCTGAAGGACGGCGCCGACATCCTGGACATCGGCGGCGAATCCACGCGCCCCGGCAGCCCGCCCGTGCCGCTCGACGAAGAACTGGACCGCGTGCTGCCCGTGCTGCGCGGCGCGGTGGGCCTGGGCGTGCCGGTGTCCGTGGACACCTACAAGAGCGAGGTCATGCGCGCCGCGCTCGACCTGGGTGCCGACATCGTCAACGACGTGTGGGCGCTGCGCCAGCCCGGCGCCGCGCAGGCCGTGGCCGCGCACCCGCGCTGCGGCGTGTGCCTGATGCACATGCACGGCGACCCAGAGACCATGCAGGCCGCGCCCATGCAGGGCGATGCCGTGCCACAGGTGCTATCATTTTTAGAGCTATCTGCCCAATCCCTGCAAGCGCTGGGGGTCGAAAAGGATCGTATTGCCATCGACCCCGGCATCGGCTTCGGCAAGACGGTGCAGCAGAACTTCGCGCTGCTGGCGCGGCAGCGCGAGCTGCTGGCGCCGGGCTACCCGTTGCTGGCGGGCTGGTCGCGCAAGTCGTCGCTGGGCGCAGTCACGGGGCTGGCGGTGGATGACCGCCTGGCCCCCAGCGTGGCCGCTGCCGTGCTGGCCGTGGAGCGCGGCGCGCGCATCGTGCGCGTACACGACGTGCGCGAGACGGTGGCGGCGCTGGCCGTCTGGAGCGCCATGAACAACACGCCACCACAACAACCAGGAGAACCCCACCCATGACCCGCCAATACTTCGGCACCGACGGCATCCGCGGCACCGTGGGCCAGCCGCCCATCACGCCCGACTTCGTGCTGCGCCTGGCCCACGCCGTGGGCCGCGTGCTGCGCCGCACCGAGGAGCGCCCCACGGTGCTCATCGGCAAGGACACGCGCATCTCGGGCTACATGCTGGAGAGCGCGCTCGAATCCGGCTTCAACTCCGCCGGTGTCGATGTGGTGCTGCTGGGCCCGCTGCCCACGCCGGGCGTTGCCTACCTGACCCGCGCCCAGCGCGCCAGCCTGGGCGTGGTCATCAGCGCCAGCCACAACCCGTACCCCGACAACGGCATCAAGTTCTTCAGCGCCCAGGGCACCAAGCTGCCCGACGCCTGGGAGCAGGCCGTGGAAGCCGCGCTGGACGAGCCGCCCGTGTGGGCCGACTCCGCCAGCCTGGGCAAGGCGCGGCGGCTGGACGACGCGGCGGGCCGCTACATCGAGTTCTGCAAGAGCACCTTCGCGCAAGACCTCACCCTGCGCGGCCTGAAGATCGTGGTGGACGCCGCCCATGGCGCGGCCTACCAGGTGGCGCCCAAGGTGTTCCACGAGCTGGGGGCCGAGGTGCTCTCCATCGGCTGCGCGCCCGACGGCCTCAACATCAACCGCGACGTGGGTGCCACGCACCCCGACGCGCTGGCGCGCGCCGTGAAGGCCAACCGTGCGGACTTTGGCATCGCCCTGGACGGCGACGCCGACCGCCTGCAGATGGTGGACGCCACGGGCCGCCTGTACAACGGCGACGAGCTGCTGTACCTGATGGCCGCCGACCGCCTGGGCCGCGACGAGCACGTGCCTGGCGTGGTCGGCACGCTGATGACCAACATGGCCGTCGAAGTGGCGCTGCGGGAGCGCGGCGTGAAGTTCGTGCGCGCCAAGGTGGGCGACCGCTACGTGCTGGAAGAGCTGTCCCGCCACGGCTGGGTGCTGGGCGGCGAGGGCTCGGGCCACCTGCTGGCGCTGGACCGCCACACCACGGGCGACGGCCTGGTCAGCGCGCTGCAGGTGCTGCAAGCCTGCGTGCGCAGCGGGCAGACGCTGGCGCAGCTGCTGGCGGGCGTCACGCTGTTCCCGCAGGTACTGCTGAACGTGCGCCTGGCCCCAGGCCAGGACTGGAAGGCCAACCGTGTGCTGGCCGACGCCACGCGCGCTGTCGAGCAAGAGTTGGGCGCATCGGGCCGCGTGCTCATCCGCGCCAGCGGCACCGAGCCGCTGCTGCGCGTGATGGTCGAGGCGCGCGACGCCCAGCAGGCCAGCGCCTGCGCGCAGCGCCTGGCCGACGCGGCCCGCGCCGGTGGATGATTTGCTATTGAATAGATAGCTGCTCGCGCTTGCTGGATAAGCGCTGGCGGCTATTTTTGCTTGAAAAATCCCAGGCCCCACGGCGCATGAAACTGGCGCGCCCCAGGCGCAGGCCGCGAAGCGCCTCAGGGGGGTGTTATCTCACTTCAATGCACCTGTTGGCGCATGAAGGCTTCGATCTCCGTGGCGCAGCGCGGCATGCTGAAGTGGTAGCCCTGGGCCTCGTCGCAGCCCTGTGCGCGCAAGAAGGCGAGCTGGTCTTCTGTCTCCACCCCCTCGGCCGTGGTGCGCATGCCCAGGGCCTGCGCCATGCGGATGATGGCGCTGACGATGGCGCGGTCATTGCTGTCGTCGCCCAGGTCGCGCACGAACGACTGGTCGATCTTGAGCTTGAAGATCTGAAAGCGCTTGAGCTGGCTCAGCGATGAATAGCCGGTGCCGAAGTCGTCCATGGACAGGCGCACCCCGCGCGCGTGCAAGCGGTCCATGGTGGCCGCGGCCGTGTGCGGGTCGTCCACGGCCACGCCCTCGGTCAGCTCCAGCTCCAGCGCCTCGGGCGGCAGGCCGAACTCGGCCAGCATGCGGCTCACGAGTTCCGGCAACTGGGGCTGGCGGAACTGGATGGCCGACAGGTTGACGGCCATCGTCAGGTGCGGAAATCCGCTGGCGCGCCAGGCCTTGAGCTGCGCCAGGGCCGTGCGCAGCACCCATTCGCCGATCTGCAGGATCTGGCCGCTGTCCTCGGCGATGGGGATGAACTCGGCCGGCGGCACGCCGCCGAGCTGCGGGTGCTGCCAGCGCAGCAGCGCTTCCACGCTGCGCACGACGCCGGTGGTCAGGCTCATCTGCGGCTGGTAGTGCAGCTGGAACTGGCTGCGCTCCAGCGCGCGGCGCAGGGCGTTCTCCAACTGCAGGGCGCGCGCGGACTGGGCCTGCATCTCGGGCGTGAAGAACCTGAAGGTGTTGCGGCCGTCCTGCTTGGCGCGGTACATGGCCACGTCGGCGGCGCGGGTCAGCGTGTCGAAGTCCGCCCCGTCCTGCGGGAACAGCGCGATGCCCATGGACGGCGCCATGGTCAGCTCGTGGTGGTCGATCTGGCAGGGCTGGCGCGACGCCTCCTGCAGCTTGGCCGCCACGCGGGCGGCGCCGCGCGCGTCGGCGCCGGGCAGCAGCAGGATGAACTCGTCGCCGCCCAGGCGGGACACCGTGTCCCTGTCGCGCACCACGGCGCGCAGCCGCTGGGCGATGGCGACCAGCAGCGCGTCGCCCACGCGGTGGCCCAGCGAGTCGTTCACGTGCTTGAAGTGGTCCAGGTCCAGGAAGATCAGCGCCAGCGGCGTGCCGCCTGCCTGCGCCGCGCGGATGGCCTGCCGCGCGCGTTCGGACAGCAGGGTACGGTTGGGCAGGCCGGTGAGGGCGTCGTAGTGGGCCAGCCAGTAGATGCGCTCCTGGTCGGCCTTGCGTTCGCTGATTTCGCGGTGCAGGTCGTCCACCGTCTTGCGCAGCTCGCGGGTGCGGTCCTGCACCTGCTGCTCCAGGCTCTCGTGGGCGCGGGCGAGCACGGCCTGGGCCTCCTTGCGCTCGGTGATGTCCATGGTGATCCAGATCGAGCCCTGGGCTGGGTCGGTCGGGTCGATGAGCTTGCTGCGCACCTCGCAGGCCACCGTCGTGCCGTCCTTGCGGCGCAGCTCGACCTCGCCCTCGTGCGAGTGGCCCTGGGCCAGTTGCGGGTGGATGCGGTGGCTCACCTCGTCCCAGGCCTCGTCGCTGGCGTGCCAGCGGCGCGACGGGCTGCCGATCAGCTCGCCGGGCTGGTAGCCCAGCATCTCCTCGAAATGGTGGTTGCAGCGGGTCAGGCGCCCGTCGCGCAGGAACACGATGCCCACCATGGCGTTGTCGAACAGCAGCTGCTTTTCGTGCTCGGCCGCACTGAGCGCGGCCTGGGCGCGCCTTTGCTCGTCGATGTCGTCCACGATCCAGATCGAGCCTTCGCGGGTGTCCAGCGGGTTGATCAGCCGCCCCGTGAGGCTGCCCCAGAACGGCGTTCCGTCGCGCCGGGACAACAGGCACTCCGCGCGGAACGATAGCCCCTGGGTGAGGACAGGGTAGGCGCTGCGCGCGAGGGCCTGGAACGCCTGCTTGTCGGGATAGAAAGTCTCGGTGCCCATCCCCACCAGCTGCTCCGGGCTGGCGTAGCCAAAGACCTCGGCATACCGCTGGTTGCAGCGCACCACGCTGCGCTGGCGCAGGAAGACGATGCCCACACCGGCACTGTCGAGCAGGATTTGCTGTTCGCGCAGGGCGCGTTGCAGGGGCGGATCGGAGACGGCCCCAGGGAACTGCAATGCTGGAGCGTTGCGTGGCGCTGACATGAAGACCGACTCAGACGGACGGCCTGACGGCCTGTGTTACAAAAGTATCCAATTGTATTGGCATCGGATACCGAAGAGCCAAGGGTTTGCCCCAGGTGTGCGGCCTCCCCGCTGGCTCGCCATGGACCCGGGGCTTCCCGAAGGGCCTGGGGCGCTGACGGGGCGTCGCGACCGTCACGAATCTGTCATCCGCACGCCACATACTGGCGCCTTCTGCATTCGCCGCGCCTGCGCACCCATGCCTGCCCTCCACCCCGACGGTGCCGCCGCGCCGGTGTTCCTGGACCGCGACCACAGCATCCTGGCGTTCAACGAGCGCGTGCTGGACTGGGCGGTGCGCGACGACGTGCCCTTGCTGGAGCGGCTGCGCTACCTGTGCATCGTCTCGTCCAACCTGGACGAGTTCTTCGAGGTGCGCGCCGCGCCCCACATCACCGCCGCGCAAAAGGGCGAGACCCAGGGGCGCTACTCCACCACGACCTTCGAGGCCATGGCCGCCCAGGTACACGCGCTGGTGGACCGCCAGTACGCGCTGTACAACGACGCGCTGGTGCCCGCCTTCGCCCGCCACGGCATCCGCATTCTGGGGCACGGCGAGCGCTCGCCCGAGCAGCGGCGCTGGGTGCGCGACTACTTCGTGCGCGAAGTGCGGCCGCTGCTCATCCCCGTGGGGCTGGACCCGGCGCACCCCTTCCCGCAGGTGGCGAACAAGTCGCTGAATTTCATCGTGCGCCTGAAGGGCCGGGACGCCTTCGGGCGCGAGAACGAGATCGCCATCGTCAAGGTGTCGCGCGCACTGCCCCGGCTGGTGCGCATGCCTGCGCGGCGGGGGGCGCGCGCGTCGCTGCTGTTCGTCAGCCTGTCCAGCATCATCCGCGCGCACCTGCACGAGCTGTTCCCGGGGCGCGAGGTGACCGAGTTCTCGCAGTTCCGCGTTACGCGCCACTCCGACCTGGCCCTGGACGAGGAAGACGTGCGCAACCTGCGCACCGCCCTGCGCCAGGGCCTGCAGCACCGCCACTACGGCCAGGCCGTGCGGCTGGAGGTGTCGTCCGGCTGCTCGCAGTTCCTGTCGGACTTTCTGCTCGCCCAGTTCGCGTTGCCCGCCGCCGCCCTGTACCGCGTGCTGGGACCGGTCAACCTGGTGCGCCTGACGCAGCTGGTGGACCTGGTCAACGACCCCCAGCTGCTGTTCCCGCCCTGGCGCTCGGCCTGGCCGCGCCAGTTGAAACCGGGCGTCTCCGTGATGGAGCAGCTGCGCCAGCGCGACGTGCTGATCCACCAGCCTTTCGAGAGCTTCGACGGCGTGCTGGCCTTTCTGCGCGAGGCCGTCAACGACCCGGACGTGGTGTTCATCAAGCAGACCATCTACCGCACCGGCTCCGACTCCGAACTCATGCACCTGCTGACCGAGGCCGTGCGCCGGGGCAAGGAGGTGATGGCCGTGGTGGAGCTGAAGGCGCGCTTCGACGAAGAAGCCAACATCAACTGGGCCGAGACGCTCGAAGCCATCGGCGTGCAGGTGGTCTATGGCGTGGTGGGCCTGAAGACGCACGCCAAGATGCTGCTCGTCACGCGCCGCGAGGGGCGGCGGCTCAGGCGCTACGGCCACCTGTCCACCGGCAACTACAACGTGCGCACCGCCAGGCTCTACACCGACCTGAGCTACCTCACGGCCAACGAGGACGTGACGGCCGACATGGACGGCGTGTTCAACCACCTCGCCAGCCAGAACCGCCCGCCGCGCTTGCGCAGGCTGCTGCTCGCGCCCTTCCACCTGCACCGGCGCATGCTGGAGAAGATCGAGCAGGCGGGCCTGGCCGCCAGCCGGGGCGAGGACGCCCGCATCGTCGCCAAGATGAACGCGCTGACCGACGAGGCCCTGATGCGCGCGCTGATCCTGGCGGGCCAGCGCGGCGCGCGCATCGACCTCATCGTGCGCGGCGCCTGCATGCTCGCGGCCCAGGTGCCGGGCGTGACGGACAACATCCGCGTGCGCTCGGTCATCGGCCGGTTTCTGGAGCACACGCGGGTGTTCTACTTCCGCGCCGGGCAGGACGAGGACTTGTATTTGTCCAGCGCCGACTGGATGAACCGCAACATGATGCGCCGCGTGGAGCTGGCCTGGCCCGTGACCGACCCCGCGCTGCGCCAGCAGATCGTGGACGAATGCCTGGTGGCCTACCTGCACGACGACCGCGACGCCTGGACGCTGAACGCCCAGGGCTGCTACGACCGCGCGCCGCACCCCATCGACGGCCACGGCGCGCAGGACGCGCTCATGCGCCGCTACGGGCCGCCGGAGCCGGGGACTGCATGAGGGGCCTCATCCCGTGGCGCCACGCCGCAGCCGAGCAGTCGCCCACAGCGCTCTGAATGCTATAAAAAAAATAGCTGCAAGCGCTTGATGGATAAGGGCGGTTTCAAGTCCAAGTGCAACAAATATTCAATGCACAGGGTCTGGCTGCTGGCTCAATCGAGCCAAGTGCTCGGCATAGACCTCAATG
>JASGDG010000154.1:0-10730 GCA_047607325.1 Xenophilus sp.
CTTGAAGCCGCTGGCGTTGATCATGCGCTTGAGGCGGTCGGTGATGAAGAAGTAGCCCTCCTCGTCCATGCGGCCCATGTCGCCGGTGCGGAAGAAGCGCCTGCCCTCGAACTCGACGAAGGCGGCCGCGGTCGCGTCGGGCCGCTTCCAGTAGCCCTCGAAGACCTGCGGACCGTGCGTGATGATCTCGCCCGATTCGCCGACCGGCAGCTCCTGCAGCGTCTCGGGGTCGACCACGCGCGAGTCCACGCCCATGAAGGGCATGCCCAGGCACTGCTGCTTGGCGTGGTCGGGCGGGTTGCTGTGCGAGGGCGCGGCCGTCTCGGTCAGGCCGTAGCCTTCCTGGTAGGCCAGGCCGAACTCCTCCAGCAGCCGCTGCGCCACCGCCTGCGGCATGGCCGCCCCGCCGCCGCCGATGTAGATCAGGCTGGACAGGTCGTAGTTCTTGAAGTTGGGGCTGGCCATCAGGTCGATGACCATGGTGGGGATGTTGGTCCAGCTCGTGACCTTCCACCTGGAGATCAGGTGGCCGGCGACGTCGCGGTCCCAGCGCGGCATGAGCACCAGCGTGGCCGCGCTGAGGATGGCCGTATGCATCATGCTCACGATGCCCGTGATGTGGAACATCGGCACCACCGCCAGCACGACGGACTCGGAGCTGCTGCAGCCCCAGAGCTGCCCCGCCACCGCGTTGTGCATCAGGCTGGCGTGGTGGTGGATGCAGCCCTTGGGCAGTCCGGTGGTGCCGCTGGTGTAGGGCAGCAGCGCCATGTCGTGCGCGCCGGCCACGTGCTCCGGCGGCGGCGCGTTGCGCGCCGTCAGGTCGGACCAGGCGTGGACCTCGCCGCCGTCAAGCTGCGGCAGCGGCCGCTGCGTCAGCAGCCAGTCGCGCCAGGCGGCGGCCATCGCCGGCGTGTCGGCCGCGGCGGGGTCGAAGGCATCGGTGAACTGGCTGACCACCAGGTGCGCCAGGCGCTCGCCCGGCGGCAGCGCGTTGCTGGCCTTGGCCAGCTCGGGCGCCAGGTCGGCGGTGGTGATGGCGACCCTGGCGTCCGGGTCGCTGATGTAGTGCTTCAGCTCCTCGGCCCGGTTCATCGGGTTGACCGGCACCACCACCGCGTTGGCGCGCAGGATCGCGAAATGCGCGATCACCAGCTGCGGCGTGTTCTGCATGTCCAGCGCCACGCGGTCGCCGCGCCGCACGCCCAGCGCATGCAGCGCGCCGGCCAGCGCGTCGACCTGGGCCGCGAGGTCGCGGTACGTCGTCACGCGGTCGAAGTACACCAGCGCCGGCTTGTCCGGATAGCGCTCGGCGGCGGTCTTCAGGTTGTGCCACAGCGAGGTGGCGGGCACGGTGATCGAATACGGCAGGCGCTTGGGCCAGAACCTGTGGTGCGGGCGTTCTTGCGGGATGGCGTCGATGGGCATGCGGGCAGTCTCCGGGAAGACGGCGAGGGTACGCCCGCGCCGCGCCGCCGGCATGCGTGAAAGCCCGTCCGGCGTCACCTGCGCGACGTGGCGGGCGCAGCCGCGTTCAGCCGAGGAAGCCTTCCAGCCGCTGCCGCACGATGGCCTGCGCCTCGGCCATGATGCGGTCCACCAGTTCCTTGACCGTCGGCACGTCGTGGACCAGGCCCGCGACCATGCCGCAGCTCCAGGCGCCGGCCTCCATGTGGCCCTCGCCCATCACCTTGGGGTAGATGCCGGCCACCTGCTCGAAGATGTCCTCGATCTTCAGCGCGGCACCCTTCTCGCGTTCGATCTGCAGCAGCCGCTCGACGCCGGCGTTGTTCAGCACCCGTTCGGTGTTGCGCAGGCCGCGCATGATCAGGCGGGTGTCCAGTTCGCTGGCGCTGACGATCGCCTGCTTGACCCTGTCGTGCACCGGCGCTTCTTTCGTGGCGATGAAGCGCGTGCCCATGTTCATGCCCTCGGCGCCCAGCGCCAGCGCGGCCACCAGGCTGCGGCCGTCGGCCATGCCGCCGGAGGCGACGAAGGGGATCTTCAGTTCCTCGGCGGCGCGCGGCAGCAGGATGAAGTTGGGCACGTCGTCCTCGCCGGGGTGGCCGCCGCACTCGAAGCCGTCCACGCTGACCGCGTCGCAGCCGATCTTCTCGGCCTTGAGCGCGTGGCGCACCGAGGTGCACTTGTGGATGACCTTGATGCCGGCGGCCTTGAGCTGCGGCATGTAGGCCTCGGGGCTGCGGCCGGCCGTCTCCACCGCCTTGACGCCGCCTTCGATGATGGCGGCGATGTACTCCGGGTACGGCGGCGCGCTGAAGGTGGGCAGGAAGGTGAGGTTGACGCCGAAGGGCTGGTCGGTCATCTCGCGGCAGCGCGCGATCTCCCGGGCCAGCAGTTCGGGCGTGCGCTGCGTCAGGCCGGTGATCAGCCCCAAGCCGCCGGCGTTGGCGACGGCCGCGGCCAGCTCGGCGTAGCCGACATGGTGCATGCCACCCTGGATGATGGGGTGCTGGATGCCGAAGAGTTCGGTGATGCGGGTTTTCAAGGCAGTGTCTCCGGGGTCGGGGTTGCGGCAGGGCCGCCGATCATCGCAATGACCGGCGGCCGGCGGCTGCCACGCTGGCGACAAGGCGCCGGGCGCAGGCGGTCGGCGATGCCGGGGTCCTGTGGCACGCCTCGTGCTTTCGAAGTCGGAAGTGTTCATCGAACGACTCCGGAGCCATACCATGAAGATCCCCCGACGCCTGTTCGCCAGCGGCCTGCTGGCCGCCGCCCTGGCCGCCGCCTGCGCTGCTCACGCGCAGAACGCGCTCGACAACATCATGAAGTCGAAGACGCTGAAGGTGGCCATTCCCACCGACTACCCGCCCTACGGCTTCGTCGGCACCGACATGGCGCCGCAGGGCCTGGACATCGACGCGGCCAAGCTGATCGCCAGCCGCATGGGCGTGAAGCTGGAGCTGGTGCCGGTGACCAGCGCCAACCGCATCCCCTACCTGCAGACCAGGAAGGCCGACCTGGTCATCTCCACCCTGGGCAAGAACCCCGAGCGCGAGAAGGTGATCGACTTCTCGGCCGCCTACGCGCCCTTCTTCCAGGCCGTGTACGCCAGGAAGAGCGTGCCGCTGACCGACTTCAAGGCGATGGCCGGCAAGTCCGTCGCCGTCACGCGCGGCGCCATGGAAGACCAGGAGCTGAACAAGGTGGCCCCGCCGGGCGTGGACTTCCGCCGCTTCGAGGACAACAACGCCACCGTGGCCGCCTACGTGGCCGGCCAGACGCAGACCATCGCCATGAGCGGCGCGGTGGCGGCCGAGATGATCCGCAAGAACCCGCAGATCAACACCGAGTTCAAGCTGCTGCTCAAGGACAGCCCCTGCTTCGTCGGCATCGCCAAGGGCGAGGACGCGCTGAAGGCCAAGGTCAACGAGATCATCGCCGCGGCCAAGAAGGACGGCACGCTGGACAAGCTGTCGAAGCAGTGGCTGGGCAAGCCCGCGGGCGACCTCCCGGTTTGACGCCCGCGACATGACTTTTGACTTCCTCGCCGTTCTGGCCGGCTGGCCTCTGCTGCTCAAGGGCGTGGCCTGGACGCTCGGGCTGACGGCCATCGCCACCGTGGTCGGCATGGTGCTGGGCGTGGCCTGCGCCTGGGCGCGCGCCTGGGGGCCGGGCGGGCTGAAGTGGATCGTCGGCGCCTACGTGGAGCTGATCCGCAACACGCCCTTCATCGTCCAGCTCTTCTTCCTCTTCTTCGGACTGCCGGCGCTGGGCCTCAAGCTCACGCCCGAGGCAGCGTCCATCCTCGCCATGGTGCTCAACCTGGGCGCCTACGCCACCGAGATCATCCGCGCCGGCATCGAGGCCACGCCCCGGGGCCAGATCGAGGCCGCGGCCAGCCTGGCGCTGACGCCCGCGCAGGTCTTCCTGCGCGTGGTGCTGCCGCCGGCGCTGAAGAAGGTGTGGCCGGCCATGGTCAGCCAGGTCATCATCGTGATGCTGGGCTCGGCGGTGTGCAGCCAGATCTCGGTGGAAGACCTCAGCTACGCCGCCAACCTGATCCAGAGCCGCAACTTCCGCGCCTTCGAGTCCTTCATCGTCGCCACGCTCATCTACCTGGGCCTGTCGGTGGCGGTGCGCCGCGCCTTCAACTGGGCGGGGCCCCGCTTCTTCGGAAAGTGAGCGCGGCGCGATGACCGAATTCACCTTCTGGGACATCCTGCGCAACCTGCTGCTGGCGCTGCGCTGGACGGTGGTGCTGTCGCTGATCGCCTTCGTCGGCGGCGGCCTCGTCGGCGGGCTGCTGCTGGCGCTGCGGCTGCGCGGCGGGCGGCTGATGCAGCGGCTCATCGCCGGCTACGTGCAGCTCTTCCAGGGCACGCCGCTGCTGATGCAGCTGTTCCTGGCCTACTTCGGCCTGGCCCTGCTGGGCGTCGAGGTCTCGGCCTGGACGGCGGCCACGCTGGCGCTGACGCTCTACACCAGCGCCTTCCTCACCGAGATCTGGCGCGGCTGCGTGGCCGCCATTCCCAAGGGGCAGTGGGAGGCGTCGAGCAGCCTGGCCCTGAGCTTCGGCGAGCAACTGCGCCACGTGATCCTTCCGCAGGCGGTGAAGATCGCCATCGCGCCCACCGTCGGCTTCCTGGTGCAGGTGATCAAGGGCACGGCGCTGGCCTCGGTGATCGGCTTCGTCGAGGTGACCAAGGCCGGCAGCATGATCGCCAACGTCACCTTCCGGCCCTTCACCGTCTTTGCCTGCGTGGCACTGCTGTACTTCGCGCTGTGCTTCCCGGTCAGCATCTACGCCAAACACCTCGAAAGGAAGACCCGTGGCCGCCGTTCTTGATGCGCCCTCCCACGTGGAGCCCGGCGCGCCCATCGTGCGCATCACCGCGCTGAAGAAGTCCTACGGCACCAACCAGGTGCTCAAGGGCATCGACCTGGACGTGCTGCGCGGCGAGGTGATCGCCATCATCGGTAAGAGCGGCTCGGGCAAGAGCACGCTGCTGCGCTGCATCAACGGGCTGGAGGAATTCCAGGAAGGTTCGCTCACCGTGGACGGCAAGCCGCTGCTGCACGAGAGCGCCGCCGCCATGCGCGCGCTGCGCCAGCGGGTGGGCATGATCTTCCAGAGCTTCAACCTCTTTCCGCACCTGACGGTGGGCCGCAACGTGATGCTGGCGCCCACGCTGGTCAAGCAGCGCGCCAAGCCCGAGGCCGAGGCGCAGGCCAGGAGACTGCTCGCCCGCGTGGGCCTGGCCGAGAAGTTCGACGCCATGCCCGACCAGCTCTCCGGCGGCCAGCAGCAGCGCGTGGCCATCGCCCGCGCCCTGGCCATGGAGCCGGCGGTGCTGCTGTGCGACGAGATCACTTCCGCGCTCGATCCCGAACTGGTGGGCGAGGTGCTGCGCGTGGTCGAGTCACTGGCCGACGAGGGCATGACGCTGCTGATGGTCACGCACGAGATGAGCTTCGCGCGCAAGGTGAGCGACCGGGTGATCTTCATGCACCAGGGCCGCGTGCACGAGATCGGCCCGCCGGCCGAACTGTTCGGCAGCCCGCGGACGGCGGAACTGAAACAGTTCCTTTCCTCGCTGCACGATTGAGCCCGGCCGGGAACCGGCAGCGGCCCGGCCGGTCGAACCCGCCATGCCGCTCGACCTGCCCCGCCGCACGCTGCTGGCCGGCACGGCCGCCGCCCTCGCGCTGCCGGCCTGCGCCGGCTTCAACTTCTTCACCAGCGAATACACCGCCTCGCGCGCCGAGCTGGAGGCGCAGGTGCGCCGGCGCTTCCCGCTGCAGCGGGGCCATGGCGGCCTGTTCACGGTGCAGCTGTCCGATCCACGGCTCGGGCTGGAGCCGGCCGCCAACCGCGTCGCGCTGACCATGCGCATGAACATCGCCAGCCCCTTCCTCGGCCCCGGCGGCGTGGGCGGCTGGCTGGGCATCAGCAGCGCGCTGCGCTACGACCCGCCCGCCCTGGCGCTGCGCCTGGACCAGCCGCGCGCCGAGCGGGTGGCGCTGGACGGCCTGCATGGCGACGATGCCGCGCGGCTGCAGCGCATCGGCGCCGCCGTGGCGCAGGAGGTGCTGCAGGACCAGCCTCTGCACGTCTTCAGGCCCGAGGAGCTGACCGTGGGCCGCAGGACCTATGCGATCGGCGACATCACGGTGCAGGCTGACGGTATCACGGTGCAACTGCGCTGAGCGCCCGGGCCTGATGCTGCACGACTCGCTGGGCTGCGTGGCACTGTGGCGCGGCTTCCCGGCCGCCGCGTGATCGCCTGCGACTGCTGGGGCTTCGGCCGCTCCGGCGCGCGGCCCGGGTGGAGGTGCTGCCCGGCATCGGGCACGTACCGCAGCGCGAGAACCCGGAGCGCACGGTGGCGCTGGAGGCGGGCTTTCTGCTGGCGCTCTGACAACGTCAGTCGGGCTTCAGCCCCGCCCGCTCGATCACCGGCTTCCAGCGCTGCAGTTCCTCGCCCATGAAGGCCGCCAGCTGCGGCGGCGTGCTGCCGGCCGGATCGAAGTACGCCGTCAGCAGCTTCTGCCGCGTCTCCGGCTCGGCCAGCACGGCGGCGATCTCGCGGCTCATGCGGTCGACCACCGGCTGCGGTGTGCCCTTGGGCGCCATGTAGGCGAACCAGGGCACGGCCTGGATGTCGGGCAGGCCCGATTCGCGCAGCGTCGGCAGCTCGGGCAGCAGCGCCGAGCGCTCGGCCGAGGTGACGGCCAGCGCCTTGAGCTTGCCCGCCTTGACCTGCGGCATCACCGTCACTGGCGGCAGGCAGGCGAACTGCACGTCGCCCTGCACCAGCGCCGTCACGGCCTGCGCTGACGAGGCGTACGGGATGTGCACCGCGAAGGACTGCGTCCTGGCCTTGACCAGTTCCACCCCCAGGTGCGAGATCGAGCCGTTGCCGGTGGAGGCGAAGTTGTACTTGCCCGGGTTGCGCCGCAGCGCGTCGAGCCAGCCCTTGATCGAGTCGATGCCCGACTGCGCGCTGGCCGCGCAGACGTTCGGCGTGGTGGCCGCCAGCGAGACCGGCACCAGGTCGCGGAAGGGGTCGTAGGGCAGGTTGCGGTAGAGCACCGTGTTGTAGACCAGCGGCGCGTTGACCGAGAGCAGGAAGGTCTGCCCGTCCGGCGCGGCCTTGGCCACGTAGTCGGTGCCCGCGTTGCCGCCGGCGCCCGGCTTGTTCTCCACGATCAGCGGCTGGCCCAAGCGCGGCGACAGGCGGTCGTTGACGATGCGCGCCAGGATGTCGGGCGATGAACCGGCGGCGAAAGGCACGACGATGCGCACCGGTCGCTGCGGCCAGTCCTGCGCCTGCGCCTGCGCGGACGCGGCGACGGCCAGCGCACCGGCCGCCACGAGGGCGAAGCGCCGAAGCATCATGCCTTGCCCTCCTCCATCGGCGCCATCTGCGTATGGTCCTGCTGCTCGCGCGCGATGAAGCCGGCCACCATCGCGCGGTAGCAGGCATCCACCACCTCGGGGTACGCACCGTGCGCTTCGGCCAGCCGACCTACCTTGTCGAACACCTGCTGCTGGCGCTGCGGCGCCGAGACCTGGAAGGCGTCGCGCTTGAAGCGCGCCGCGTCGCGCACGTAGCGGCCGCGCTCGGCCAGCAGCGCGACGATCCGGTCGTCCAGCGCGTCGATGCGCTCGCGCACCTCGGCCAGCGAGCTGCACAGCGGCCGGTAGTCCGGGTCGAGGAAGCGCCGCAGCGGCGGGCCGTGCGGGTCGGGTTCGGTGCCTGTGTCGCTCATGCTCAGATCGGATAGATGATGGAGTTGGGGACCATCTCGCTGTCGTAGACCACGAGGCGCGCGGCGAACCTCAGGCCCTGCGGCGTGCGCACCACCTCGTCCAGCGTGCGGCCGACGTTGAACACCGTCGTCAGTTGAGAAAGCTTGGTGCGCAGCACCGCGTAGTTCGCCTCGCAGTGGATGCGGCCCTCTTCCACCTTGCGCACCAGCGGCGCGCCGACGACGTGACGTTGGTAGTACGGGTCGTGGTAGAGCGTCTCGCGGATGCCGTAGACGCGGTCGCGCAGCATCGCCTTGCTCTCGAAGGACAGCGTCGCCAGCGGAAAGCCGCGCTCGTGGTTCTCGCGCGGCTGCAGGCGGTAGCTGCATTCGTCGGTGAAGAACTCGGGCCAGGCGTCCCAGTCGGCCGCGTCGAGCGCCGAGGCGTATCGGGCATAGAGCTGCGTCAGCTCGAACCATTCCTCGAAGTTCAGCATGGTCAGGACTCCATCACCTTGCGCCAGTACTCGTACATGCCGCGGATCAGCGTCTCGGTGACCATGTGGTCGGTGTCCTCGGCCGTGCGGCCGCCCAGCTCGGCCAGCGTGCGGTGCCAGGGCTTGGTCTCGAAGCCCTGCTGCGACAGCTCGATCACCTCGCCGTCATCGGCCGAGACGAAGCCGGCCGGCCCGAACAGGTTGGCCTGGCGCAGGCGGCGCCGCAGCATCTCCTCGCCGTCGTCCTCGAAGGCGAAATGCGTCCACTCGAAGAAGAAGGCGCCGTGCCCGTCGGGCTGGATGTGGCGCGTCGAGACGCTGTTGACCTGCTGCTGCAGGATCACGCTCGGGAACAAGGTCGTCATCACCGCGGTCGGGCCACCCCACCAGGGCTCGGGCACGATGTCGAGGAAGCGGTCGTCTTCCAGCTTCATGCTCTCCTTGAAGCTGGACACCGCCGTCGTCGCCTGCCCCGACTGTCCCTGCGCGCCGCGGGTGGAGACCATGGCCGCGTGGCGGTAGTGCGCGTCCATCACCAGCTGCGACTTGTTGTCGGCCCGCCAGAGCCCGAAGGTGACGAACCAGGTGTGCAGCAGGCCCGGGTGGTACGGGTCCTTGATGTTCTCCTGCATCAGCTTCCAGTTGCCCGGAATGCGCTGGCGGTTGTAGCCCAGGATCTTCAGCCGGCGGCCATTGAAGAGGCGGTCGAACCACTTCAGGATGGCCGGGCCCATGAAGTCCTCCAGCGACTCGACCTCGTGGTCGAAGCTGGCGAACACCACGCCGCCGCGCGTGGCGACCTTCAGCTTCGTCAGGCCGTGCTCGTCGGTCTTGAAGTCCTCCGGCATGCCGCCCTGCATCTCGCCGTCCTCGCCGCGCACGCCGCGGCGGAAGGGCACGCCCAGCAACTTGCCGGCGAGGTTGTAGTTCCACTGGTGGTAGGGGCAGGTGAAGCTCTTGCGGTTGCCGTGGCGCTCGCGGCAGAAGGCCATGCCGCGGTGCGCGCAGACGTTCTCCAGCACGTGGATCTGCCCGTCGGCGGCGCGCGTCAGGATGACCGAGCGCTCGCCCACCGCGGTGCGCTTGAAGTCGCCGGGGTTCGGGATCTCGGCCTCCAGGCCGACGTAGCACCAGTGGCCGCGGTAGAAGAAGCGTTCCAGCTCCTCGCGGTGGCGCTGTTCGTCGGTGTAGGCGGCAAAGGGGATGCGGCTCGTGCCCCCGCCTTCCCAGCGCAGGGGCACCGCTTCGGCGGTGGGATTCATCGTGGCTGTCTCCTTGTCTGGCACCGATGATCGGTGGTGTTCCGCTATCCACCAATAGAATCTCGTGAATACGCTCCATCATCATCGTCAATATCGCGCATGGACCTGCAGGACATGGACCTCAACCTGCTGGTGGTCTTCCACCAGCTCATGGTCGAGCGCCGGGTCTCGGCCGTGGCCGACACGCTGGGCCTGAGCCAGCCGGCGGTGAGCAACGCGCTGGCGCGCCTGCGCCGCAGCTTCGGCGACGAGCTGTTCCTGCGCACCCCGCGCGGCATGGAGCCCACGCCGCTGGCCGGGCAGCTGGCCGAGCCGGTCGCCGCCGCGCTGGCGCTGCTGCAGGGCGCGGTGACGCAGCGCTCGGAGTTCGATCCGTCCAGCAGCACGCGCGCCTTCTCGCTCGGCATGAGCGACATCGGCGAGATCTACTTCCTGCCCACGCTGATGGACGCCCTGGCCCACCGCGCGCCCGGCGTGACGCTGACCACGGCGCGCGGCGCCGCGCAGCCGCTCAAGGCCGAGATGGAGGCCGGCGCGGTCGACCTGGCGCTGGGCCTGCTGCCGCAGTTGCAGGCCGGCTTCTTCCAGCGGCGCCTGTTCACGCAGCGCTACGTGTGCCTGATGCGCGAGGGCCATCTGCTGGCGCGCGGGCGCTTCGGGCTGCGCGAGTTCCGCGCCGCGCAGCACCTGGCCGTGGCCTCGCCCGGCACCGGCCACGGCATCGTCGAAGAGGTGCTGGCGCGCAGCGGCATCGCGCGCCAGGTGCGGCTGACGGTGCCGCACTTCGTCGCCGTGGGCCACATCCTGCACGGCACCGACCTCGTCGCCACCGTGCCGCAGCGCCTGGCGCAGCGCGTGACCGGGCCCTTCGGCCTGGTCGCCCTGCCGCACCCGGCCAACCTGCCCGAGATCGCCATCCACATGATCTGGCACGCGCGGGTGCACCGCGACCCGGCCAACCAGTGGCTGCGCGGGCTGGTGGCGGCGTGCTTCGCGGACGGGAAAGCCTGACCCGGCCGAGGCGCGAGGCCGATCCACCGCGGCAGCCGCTGCCTGCAAAAAGTGTCACGGACGCACTCTATCGTCGAGTTCCCCTTCCCCACGAGAGAGCCCCGCCATGAGTGCGCCCCCCGACGAAACCGACCTCGACATCAGCCGCCGCAAACTCCTCCTCGCCGCGGGCATCGGCACCGGCGCCCTGCTGGCGGCCTCGCACGCCGATGCCGAGGCGGCGGCGCCCGCCGCCGCCCGCACC
>JASGDG010000155.1:0-8367 GCA_047607325.1 Xenophilus sp.
AGACTACGCGCTGCCGCCGAGGATCACATGGCGGTCGTTGCCAGCGAACCAGAACGGGTCAAAGCTTACTTCCAGGATCCCCGAGTCAAATATGCAGCTTGAATCTATTTGCGGGCCGGATCAATAGGGCGCAACGCCTTGGCTCAGGCCGCTTCGTCTCCCGGCTGGGGCGGCGCGTCGGGGGCTTTGTCCAGCACGGCCAGGAAGTCGGCGCGCCGGCCCTGGGCGGCTTCGGCGCGCAGGTAGTCCAGGGTCATCGTGCTGGCCATTTTCTCGGCAGCGGCGCTGGCGATGAACTGGTTGACGGAGATGCCGTCTTGCGCGGCCAGGGCCTTGATTTGCCGGTGTACGGAATCGGGCAGGCGGATGGTCAGGGCGGTCATGGAAGGGTTTCCAGATGTTGAAGAAAGGCTGCGGGCGTGATGGCTTGCACGCCCAGTTCGCCGGTGCGGCGGAAGTCCCTGGTGTTGTGGGTGACGATGAAAGGGCTGCCCGAAGCCACGGCGCATTCGAGCACCATGTCGTCGTCCGGGTCGCGCAGAAAAGGGCGCCAGAGGTAGTGGATGTCCTGCAAGTGCGCCAGCGACGCGAGGTAGCGCAGAAAGGACTGCATCTGCGCCCCGTCAACGTCTGGCGGCAGGTGCTCGGGCCGGGTGAGCACGGCTTGCCATTCCATATAGAGCGCCAGCGACAGGGCGGGCGTGAATTGCGGCGAAGGCAGCCTGCGCAGCAACTGCTGGCTCGCGCCGTGCCGGGAGCGGGTGGCGGCAACCAGCACGCAGGTGTCGAGGACGATCAACATGGTTGCGCCAGTGTAACCATGAATCGTCAGGCGGGGAGGTTGGCCAGGCTGGCGGCAGGCTTTGTGATGGCGCCGGGCAGTGGTGGAGGTATTGATGAGCGTGTTGCACTTTCTACGGAGTGAGGCCGCCAGCTACCGCCTGGGCGTGGCTTCGCGCGTGCTGGCGGCGGCCCTTGGCGGCCATGCGCTCATATCGGCGCTGGCGGTATTGCCGGCGCTGCCGTTGTCATGGTGGTGGCCCATGCCGCGCGGGCAGGCGGTGCAGAGGAGGGCAGCGAAATCCGGGTCAGGCGTCAGGATGAAATGAAAAAGGCCATGCCCTTTCGGGCATGGCCTGGCTGTGCGTGGGAGGCGACGGGATCAGTAGCCGCGCCGGCCGCCGCCCCCGAAGTTGCCGCCGCCACCGCCGCTGCGGCGCTTGCCGTAGCCGCCACCACCACCGCCGCCGCCACCCCCGCGGCGCTTGCCGCCGAAGGCGTCGACGCTGGTGCGCAGCGGGTCCGGCTGGCCGGCAGCGCCGCCGCCGTTGCCGAGCGACTCGGCGCGGCGATGCGCCACCTGGTCGGCGTGCGAGGGGCTGGCGCTGTTGCCATAGTGCTTGGGCTGCCGTTCGGCGCGCTCCTCGTAGAGCGCATGCGGCTGGGCCGGGCCGGGGTTGTGGTGGCGCTTGGGGGCGTGCTGGCGCGGTGGCTGCGGGGCGCCGTCGCGCTGCGGGCCGCGCTGGCCGCCGCCACTGCTGTTGCCGCCGGCGGGCTTCTTCGGGCCGCGTTCGCCCTGCTGGCCCTTGTTCTCGCGGATGCGCTGCATCATCTCCTGGCGCGCGGCCTTGGCGGCGGCGGCCATCACCTCGCGGCCGGGCGGACGGCCGGCGCCGCCCCACAGGGTCTGGCGGCCCATGGCGATGGGCTCGGCGATCTCGCCCTCGTCGGGGCCGAAGCCCTCGATCACCTGCACGGGGATCTGCTGCTTGGTGAAGCGCTCGATCTCCTGCATGAAGCCTTCCTCATCCAGGCACACCAGGCTCACGGCCTGGCCTTCCTTGCCGGCGCGGCCGGTGCGGCCGATGCGGTGGACGTAGTCCTCCGGCACGTTGGGGATCTCGTAGTTCACCACGTGCGGCAGGTCGTCGATGTCGATGCCGCGGGCGGCGATGTCGGTGGCCACCAGGGCGCGGATCTCGCCCGTCTTGAAGCCGCCCAGCGCCTGGGTGCGCGCGCTCTGGCTCTTGTTGCCGTGCAGCGCCATGGCGGTGACGCCGTTCTTGTTGAGGAACTCGGCCACGTGGTTGGCGCCGAACTTGGTGCGGGTGAACACCAGCACCTGGCTCCAGTCGTGCTCGTTGATGATGTGGGCCAGGAGCTGCTTCTTCTTGGCGCGGCCCACCGGGTGCACCACCTGCGTGATGCGCTGCACGGTGGTGTTGCGCGGCGTGACCTGGATGCTCTGCGGATTGCGCAGCAGGCCGTTGGCCAGGTCGCGGATCTCGTCGCTGAACGTGGCGGAGAACAGCAGGCTCTGCTTGTCGTCGGGCAGCAGGGCCAGGATCTTCTTCACGTCGTGGATGAAGCCCATGTCCAGCATGCGGTCGGCTTCGTCCAGCACGAGGATCTCGACGGTGGACAGGTCCAGGTGTCCCTGCTGCTGCAGGTCGAGCAGGCGGCCCGGGGTGGCCACCAGGATGTCCACGCCCCGCTTGATGCGGTCGATCTGCGGGTTCATGCCCACGCCGCCGAAGATGACGGTGGAGGTCAGGGGCAGGTATTTGCCATAGGTGCGCACGGACTCTTCGACCTGTGCGGCCAGCTCGCGCGTGGGCGTCAGCACCAGGGCGGCGATGCCGTCCTTGCCGAACTTGTTGGTTTTTCCCTGGCCCTTGGAGAGCTTGTGCAGCATCGGCAGGGTGAAGGCGGCGGTCTTGCCGGTGCCGGTCTGCGCGCCGGCGAGGAGGTCCTGGCCGTCGAGCACGGCGGGGATCGCCTGGGCCTGGATGGGGGTGGGGGTTTCATAGCCCTGCTCGCGCACGGCTTTGAGGATGGCCGGGGCCAGCTTCAGTTCGTCGAAGTTCATGGAGTCCAAAGAGCGCCTGACACGGCGCGGTGTTTCATTGGCGTGACCGCCCGCCGCGGACCGCTGTGTGCCGAGCGGCCGGGCCAGTCGAGGGCGGGTCGAGTTGGGAGGAGGGGGCCTGCGAAGCGGCTGCTTCGTCGCCCCCGGCAGGAAGCCGTGTCGCGGGTGACTGTGCCCGGCAACGCCGTGATTGTCGCACGGGTCGGGCGCGTGCGCTTCGGGCGCCCGCCATGCGGGGGATAATCGCGCTTTTGCGCCGCCCGGCACCCGGGCCCTCCACCGCGCGCTTCCACCCCGATTTCGCACGCAAGCACTGCCATGGCCCAGTACGTCTACACCATGAACCACGTCTCCAAGACCGTGCCGCCCAAGCGGCAGATCTTGAAGGACATCTCCCTCTCGTTCTTTCCCGGCGCCAAGATCGGCGTGCTCGGCCTCAACGGCTCGGGCAAGTCCTCGCTGCTCAAGATCATGGCCGGCGTGGACAAGGAGATCGAGGGCGAGGCCCTGCCGATGCCCGGCCTGTCGATCGGCTACCTGGAGCAGGAGCCCAAGCTCGACCCCGAGCACACGGTGCGCCAGGCCATCGACGAGGCGATGAAGGAGGTCAGCGACGCGAAGAAGCGGCTGGAGGAGATCTACGCCGCCTACGCCGAGCCCGACGCCGACTTCGACGCCCTGGCCGCCGAGCAGGGCCAGCTGGAGGCGGTGATCGCCGCCGCCGGCACCGACTCCGAGCACCAGATCGAGATTGCCGCCGACGCGCTGCGCCTGCCGCCCTGGGACGCGAAGATCGGCCTGCTCTCCGGCGGCGAGAAGCGCCGCGTGGCGCTGTGCACGCTGCTGCTGTCCAAGCCCGACATGCTGCTGCTGGACGAACCGACCAACCACCTGGACGCGGAAAGCGTGGAGTGGCTGGAAATCTTCCTGCAGCGCTTCACCGGCACCGTGGTCGCCATCACCCACGACCGCTACTTCCTCGACAACGCGGCCGAGTGGATACTGGAACTGGACCGCGGCCGCGGCATCCCCTACAAGGGCAACTACAGCGAGTGGCTGCTGCAGAAGCAGAACCGCCTGGAGGCCGAGCAGAAGGGCGAGGAAGCCCGCGCCAAGGCCCTCAAGAAGGAGCTGGAGTGGGTGCGCCAGAACGCCAAGGGCCGCCAGGCCAAGAGCAAGGCGCGCATCCAGCGCTTCGAGGAACTGAGCGACTTCGAATACCAGAAGCGCAACGAGACGCAGGAGATCTTCATCCCCGTGGCCGAGCGCCTGGGCACGCAGGTCATCGAGTTCCACGGCGTCACCAAGAGCTTCGGCGACCGGGTGCTGATCGACAACCTGTCGTTCAGCATCCCGGCCGGCGCCATCGTCGGCATCATCGGCCCCAACGGCGCGGGCAAGTCCACGCTGTTCAAGCTGATCGCGGGGCGCGAGCAGCCGGACAGCGGCGAGGTGGTGATCGGCCAGACCGTGAAGATGGCCTACGTGGACCAGAGCCGCGACGCGCTGGCCAACGACAAGACCGTGTGGGAGGACATCTCGGGCGGGCTGGACATCATCAACGTCGGCAAGTTCCAGATGGCCAGCCGCGCGTACGCGGGCCGCTTCAACTTCAACGGGCAGGACCAGCAGAAGAAGGTGGGCAACCTCTCCGGCGGCGAGCGCGGCCGCCTGCACCTGGCCAAGACGCTGATCCAGGGCGGCAACGTGCTGCTGCTGGACGAACCCTCGAACGACCTGGACGTGGAAACCCTGCGCGCGCTCGAAGACGCGCTGCTCGAGTACGCCGGCACCGTGCTGGTCATCAGCCACGACCGCTGGTTCCTGGACCGCATCGCCACCCACATCCTGGCGGCCGAGGGTGACTCGCAGTGGGTCTTCTTCGACGGCAATTACCAGGAATACGAGGCCGACAAGAAGAAGCGCCTGGGCGAGGAGGGTGCCGCGCCCAAGCGGGTGCGCTTCAAGGCGTTGAAGTAAGAGCTCGCGATCTTGGGGCGCCGGCCTTGCTCGAGCCCGCGCGGTAGCGCCCAGGTATCCGATCTGCTGCAGCCGGCGGATGAGGCGGGGTTGGCGGTCCTGGCGCCTCGGCGTGCCCGGATACGGTGGTGCGCCTGCAGGTAGCCGCCCTGGACCCGCACAGCGGCCTCGATGCCGGTCTCGGCGATCGGCGCATCAGCCGCAACGCCGCTGATGCCCGGCAGGGTGCTCAAGAGCCTGGCGGCTGCCCGAAAGGGCTCGAGCCCCGGGCTCGCCTCTTTTCGATCTCGGCAATCGCCTAGGCGGCGGCCTCGAGCCCGCTGCGGAAGTGTTCCCGCATGCACGCCATGGCGGCGGCCGGATCGCGTGCCTCGAGGGCCGCCATGATCGACCGGTGCTCGGCCAGCGACTCGGCGATGCGCCCAGCCTTGAGCAGCGAGTTGCGGCGGTTGAGCTTCATCACCTTGCGTAGGTCGGCCACCATCTGGTCACGCCAGCGGTTGTCGGCGATGGCCAGCAGGCGCATGTGGAAACGCTCGTTGAGCGCGAAGAAATGCTCGCGGTCCACCCTGCCGGGCGCGGCGGCGGCTTCCAGCTCCGCGTGCAGCGCCTCCAGTTCGGCCAGCTGCTGCGGTGTGGCGCGCGCCGCCACCACGCCGGCGGCGTCGCTCTCCAGCAGCGCCAGCAGGTGGTACACGTCGGCCAGGTCGCGCTCGGACACCTCGGTCACGTAGGCGCCGCGGCGCACCTTCATCGTCACCAGGCCCTCGGCGGCCAGCACCTTCAGCGCCTCGCGCAGCGGGGTGCGGCTGATGCCGAATTCCTCGGCGATCTTCAGTTCGTCGATCCAGCTTCCAGGCTCCAGCTCGCGCCGGAAGATGCGCTGGCGCAGCTGCTCGGCCACCTCCTCGTAGAGGGCGCGCGGGGTCAGGGTCACGGCGGACATGGCCGGACTGTAGCGCAGAACGGGGGTTTGAATTAATAATTACAGACGGTTAGACTGCGGGAATGAGCCGCACGCCCGAATCACCTGCCTTCAAGACCGCCACGCTCGACGACTGGGCCAAGGCGGCCGCCAAGTCCGCGCCGGGGGGTGACCCGGCCGCCTTGAACTGGGTGACGCCGGACGGCATCAGCGTCAAGCCGCTGTACACCGCGGCCGACCTGCAGGGCCTGAAGTACACCGACACGCTGCCCGGCTTCGAGCCCTACATCCGCGGCCCGCAGGCCACCATGTACGCGGTGCGGCCGTGGACGATCCGCCAGTACGCGGGCTTCTCGACCGCCGAGGAGTCGAACGCCTTCTACCGCAAGGCGCTGGCCGCCGGCGGGCAGGGCGTGAGCGTCGCCTTCGACCTGGCGACGCACCGCGGCTACGACAGCGACCACCCGCGCGTGACCGGCGACGTGGGCAAGGCCGGCGTGGCGATCGACTCGGTGGAGGACATGAAGATCCTGTTCGACGGCATCCCGCTGGACAAGGTCAGCGTGTCGATGACGATGAACGGCGCGGTGCTGCCGGTGCTGGCCGGCTACGTGGTGGCGGCCGAAGAGCAGGGCGTGGGCCAGGACAAGCTGAGCGGGACCATCCAGAACGACATCCTCAAGGAGTTCATGGTCCGCAACACCTACATCTTCCCGCCCGAGCCGAGCATGCGGATCATCGGCGACATCATCGAGTACACGGCCAAGCACATGCCGAGGTTCAACTCGATCAGCATCAGCGGCTACCACATGCAGGAAGCCGGCGCCAACCAGGCGCTGGAGCTGGCCTTCACCCTGGCCGACGGCAAGGAGTACGTGAAGACCGCCATCGCCAAGGGCATGGACGTGGACGACTTCGCCGGGCGCCTGAGCTTCTTCTGGGCCATCGGCATGAACTTCTACCTGGAAGTGGCCAAAATGCGCGCTGCGCGCCTGCTGTGGTGCCGGATCATGAAGGGCTTCGAGGCGAAGAACCCCAAGAGCCTGATGCTGCGCACGCACTGCCAGACCTCGGGCTGGTCGCTCACCGAGCAGGACCCGTACAACAACGTGGTGCGCACCACCATCGAGGCGATGGCCGCGGTGTTCGGCGGCACGCAGAGCCTGCACACCAACGCGCTGGACGAGGCCATCGCGCTGCCCACCGAGTTCTCGGCCCGCATCGCGCGCAACACCCAGCTCATCATCCAGGAAGAGACGCACATCACCAGCGTGATCGACCCCTGGGCTGGCAGCTACATGATGGAGAAGCTCACCCAGGACATGGCCGACGCCGCCTGGGCCATCATCGAGGAAGTGGAAGCGATGGGCGGCATGACCAAGGCCGTCGATTCCGGCTGGGCCAAGCTCAAGATCGAGGCCGCCGCCGCCGAGAAGCAGGCGCGCATCGACTCCGGCAAGGACGTGATCGTCGGCGTCAACAAGTACAGGCTCAAGAACGAGGACCCGGTCGAGATCCTCGCCATCGACAACGTGAAGGTGCGCGATTCGCAGGTCGCGCGTCTGAAGAAGGTGCGCGAGGGCCGCGACGCCGCCCAGGTGCAGGCCGCGCTCGATGCGCTGACGCAGGCCGCCGAAAGCGGCCAGGGCAACCTGCTCGACCTGAGCATCCGGGCCGTGCGCCTGCGGGCCACGGTGGGCGAGATCTCCGACGCGCTGGAGAAGGCCTTCGGCCGCCACCGCGCCGACACGCAGAAGGTGACCGGTGTGTACGCAGCCGCCTACGACTCGGCCGAGGGCTGGGAACAACTCAAGAAGGAGATCGGCGAGTTCGCCGAGGCGCAGGGCCGCCGGCCGCGCGTGATGATCTCCAAGCTGGGCCAGGACGGCCACGACCGCGGCGCCAAGGTGGTGGCCACGGCCTTCGCCGACCTGGGCTTCGATGTGGACATGGGGCCGCTGTTCCAGACGCCGGAGGAGTGCGCCCGCCAGGCGATCGAGAACGACGTGCACGCGGTGGGCGTGAGCACCCTGGCCGCCGGCCACAAGACACTGGTGCCCGCCATCATCGAGGAACTGAAGAAGCAGGGCGCCGACGACATCATCGTCTTCGTGGGCGGCGTGATCCCGAGGCAGGACTACGACTTCCTGTACGAGGCCGGCGTCAAGGGCATCTACGGGCCGGGCACGCCGATCCCGGCGAGCGCGAAGGACGTGCTGGAGCAGATCAAGGCGGTAGTGGGATGATACAGTAATACCGTATTCATCCACCGGGAGCCCGTCATGGCCGTATCCGTTCGCATGGACCCTTTGATCGAGAAGGAACTGGAGCTCGCGGCCAAGCGCCAGGGCATCACCAAGTCGCAGTTCATCATCGCGGCGGTGGAACGTGCGCTGGGGCGCAAGGACCCGGCGGCGCTGTACCACCAGGTCAAGGAAGAGTTTGCGCCCTACCGGGCCGCGCGCGAAGCGGCTGGGGGTGGGGACGAAGCGCCCTCCAATGCGCTGCGCGACAAGCTGCGTGCTCAATACGCCGCGCAGCAAGAGGATTACGCTGCCTTTCTGGAAGCCAGGGCCAAGAAGGCGCAGTCCGG
>JASGDG010000156.1:0-7675 GCA_047607325.1 Xenophilus sp.
CCTCCGGCGCCGGCTGGCCGGGCGCGGCCGCGGGAGGCTCGGCGGCCGCCCTGCGCTCCTCGCCCGTGCGGGCGTCGGCCGCCAGCAGATTCAGCCGCCCCTGCGCATCGCGCGCCACCCGCAGCTGCGGGCCGGCGAGCGTCACGCCGCCGAGATGGACGATGCGCTCCAGCGGACGCACGTCGGCCAGGTCCAGCTTGAACGATGCGAGGTCCAGCAGGTCGCCGCCAGCGCCATCGGCGAGCTTGATGTCCTTCGCCTCGATGCCGCCGCTGATGCGCAGCGACGCACCCTGGGTCCGCTCGAAGCCGAGCTTCAGGTCGGCGCTGAGCCTGCCCTCCAGCAGCTTGACCGGCAGGCTGTCCGGCAGGTAACCCAGGTAGGGCGCCAGGTCCAGGTCGTCAAAGCGCAATTGCGCATCGGTCTTGCGGTTGTCGGCGAAGGGCGTGGCGTTGGCGGACGAGTCGAAGCGGCTGCCGTTGAGCGCGAAGGCCAGCTTCGGCTCGACCTTCACCTCGCGCTTGGAGGGCAGGCTGCTGACGAAGGGCACCTTGAGCTCGAAGTCGCGCAGTTGGTGCGTGCGCTGCACCGGCTGGTCGTCGAAGTCGACCGCGCCCTGGGTGATGGTGATGTTGTAGATGGCGAAGCGCGCCGGCTCCTTCGACGGCGGCTCGGGCTGGGCCGGCGCCGCGGCGAGCCGCGCCAGCACGTCGTCGAAGTCGTACTTGCCGTCGGCCAGCCGCGCCACCCGGATGGTCGGCCCTTCCACATTCACCGCGTCGATGACCGGCGCCAGCCGCAGCAGCGACTGCAGTTCTGCATCGGCATAGAGGCGGCGCACCTCGACCTGGGGCGGTCCGCCCGCCTTCGCGCCGGCGATGCGCAGGCCCTCGATGGCGACCTCCAGCGTCCAGGGCCTGAAATCCACCCTGTCCACCGTGACCTGGCGGCCCAGCTTCTCGGAGGCGATCTTCTGGATCTGACTCCGGGCGATCGGCGGGACCGCCAGCCACAGCAGCAGCCACAGCAGCAGCAGGGAGATCAGCGCGACGACCCCACGCCGCACCCATTTGTTCTGTTTCAGTGCAATTGCTGCTTTCATGGCACCCCGAGTGTGCACCAAAGAATGCAAGGCCCTGAAACAGAAAGCCCGGTGTCCGATCGCTCGGACACCGGGCTTGACGGCCGGCCCGAGGCCACTGCCATCTTGCGCGCGGAAGGAAGTTGGATCATTCCATCCGTGCGGTGGCAAGGGATTGCCACCATGAGGCCGCGACACCGGACCGATGAACGGGAGGGCATCTCTTCCCGCTGATCACGATGCCTTGGCAGGCGCCTGAGGTTTCAGGCAGGCTCAGATTAGGCGCTCAACCGCCGGATCGCAAGACCTTTTCTCAATCGCTGTGTGGGTTCCGATTGGCCGCGCCACAGTCACCAATTTGCATAAAAAAGTCATTCTTTATAATTGACTGGATATTTGGTCCTTTTAAAATGCGCAGCGCTCCTCAGCTTGAGGACGCCCTGACCGCCGCCGGACTCCCCCGGCCGGACCGGAAGGCCACACACCCTTCATCCCGCAACGTGTGGCGCCGGTATCTGCCAATCCACGCGATTCGACGCCGCACGGCGCGCGGGCTCCTGGCCCGTCCGCCAACCACTCGACGCCTCGCACAGAAAGGAAGAGCGAATGAACAAGGTATTGCGCAGCGGCGCGCAATCGCTGAAGACCTTCATGGGCGATGTCGCCGAGGGTTTCTTCGAAATCACGCACAACGGCTTTGCGCTGATCGGCCTGGCCATCGTGTTCGTCGTGATGGCGCTGGTGGCGCGGCCGGACCTGCGGCTGAGCGGCGAGCAGCGGCTGACGGCCTGGCTGGAATCGCGCAAGCCCGCCCCGGCGCCGACCGACCTGCAGCCCAATGCCATCGAGCGCACCACGGCCGCCAGCCCTGACGAACTGCCCCGCCAGCAGGCGGCGGTCGCCTATTGGCTCAGCCGGAAATACCGCGTCGCCGTCGAGCCGCTGAGCGTGCTGGTGGCCGAGGCCTACGAGATCGGGCGCAGGACCAAGCTCGATCCGACGCTCATCCTGGCCATCATGGCCGTCGAGTCGAGCTTCAATCCGTTCGCCCAGAGCCAGGTGGGCGCGCAGGGCCTCATGCAGGTCATGACGAGCGTCCATGGCGACAAGTACGAGCGCGCCGGCGGCGTGCTCACGGCCTTCGACCCGATCACCAACATGCGCGTGGGCGTCAAGGTGCTGCAGGAATGCATCGCGCGCGCCGGCTCGCTGGAGGCGGGGCTGCGCTACTACGTCGGCGCGGCCAATCTGCAGGACGACGGCGGCTACGCGGCCAAGGTGATGGCCGAACACGCGCGGCTGGCCCAGGTGGCGGCCGGGCGCGCCGTGCCCACCACCCTGGTGCCGGCCGCGCGGCCGCAACCCCTGCCGGTGGTGACGGCCCCCGCCAAGCCCGCCGCCGAAAAGGGCCAGGAAGTGGCCCTCCTGACCGGCTCCTGAGCCTCCCTCGCCGCCGTCCCGCTCGGCTACACTTGCGCGCGTGCGCGACTGGCGATAGGCAAGGCGCAGCCACCTTCCGGGTGGCCGCCCGCTGACGTGGATGACCACTGGGAAGCGCACCGCCCGCATCGCGGGCGATCAGCCGTTCGCCTGGGCAGTCCTTGCCCGGTTCGTGCAAGGACCCTCCTCACCGAAGGACTGCCGTGTATCAACGCAACATCCTGGTCGAACAGACCGATCCCGAGCTGTGGGCCGCCATCCAGGCCGAGAACCAGCGCCAGGAAGAGCACATCGAACTCATCGCCAGCGAGAACTACGCTTCGCCCGCCGTCATGGCGGCGCAGGGTTCGCAGCTGACCAACAAGTACGCCGAGGGCTACCCCGGCAAGCGCTACTACGGCGGCTGCGAATTCGTCGACGTGGCCGAGCAGCTGGCCATCGACCGCGTCAAGCAGCTCTTCGGCGCCGAGGCCGCGAACGTGCAGGCCCACTGCGGCGCCTCCGCCAACGAGGCCGTGATGCTGGCCTTCCTCAAGCCCGGCGACACCATCATGGGCATGAGCCTGGCCGAAGGCGGCCACCTGACCCACGGCATGCCGCTGAACATGAGCGGCAAGTGGTTCAACGTGGTGAGCTACGGCCTGGACGCCAGCGAAGTGCTCGACTACGAGGAGATGGAGCGCAAGGCCCACGAGCACCGGCCCAAGCTGATCATCGCCGGCGCCTCGGCCTACTCGCTGCACATCGACTTCGAGCGCTTCGCCAGGGTGGCGCGCGACGTCGGCGCCCTCTTCATGGTGGACATGGCGCACTATGCCGGCCTGATCGCCGCCGGCGTCTACCCCAACCCGGTGCCGCACGCCGACGTGGTGACCTCCACCACCCACAAGAGCCTGCGCGGCCCGCGCGGCGGCATCATCCTGATGAAGTCGCAGCACGAGAAGGCCATCAACAGCGCCATCTTCCCCGGCCTGCAGGGCGGCCCGCTGATGCACGTGATCGCCGCCAAGGCGGTGGCCTTCAAGGAGGCGCTGGCGCCCGGGTTCAAGGCCTACCAGCAGCAGGTCGCGAAGAACGCGCAGATCGTCGCCGAGACGCTCACGGCGCGCGGCCTGCGCATCGTCAGCGGCGGCACGCAGAGCCACGTGATGCTGGTGGACCTGCGCGCCAAGGGCATCACCGGCAAGGAAGCCGAGGCGGTGCTGGGCAGCGCGCACATGACGATCAACAAGAACGCCATTCCCAAGGATCCGGAAAAGCCGATGGTCACCAGCGGCGTGCGCATCGGCACGCCGGCCATGACCACCCGCGGCTTCAAGGACGAGGAGGCGCGCGCCACGGCCCACCTGATCGCCGACGTGCTGGACAACCCGCGCGACGAAGCCAACATCGCCGCCGTGCGCGCCAAGGTGCATGCCCTCACCGGCCGTTTCCCGGTCTACCGCTGAGACAGCCGGAGGCCGCCCGTGAAATGTCCCTTCTGCGGCCACCCGGAGACACAGGTCGTCGAGACCCGTGTCTCCGAGGACGGGGACTTCGTGCGCCGCCGCCGCCAGTGCGGCGCCTGCGACAAGCGCTTCACCACCTATGAACGGCCCGACGTGGCCTTTCCGGCGGTGGTCAAGAAGGATGGCAGCCGCGAGGAATTCGACGCCGGCAAGGTGCGCGCCTCCATGATGCTGGCCCTGCGCAAGCGCCCGGTGGGCGTGGCGCAGATCGACGAAGCGCTGCTGCGCATCGAGCAGAAGCTGCTGGCCAGCGGCCTGCGCGAGATCCCTTCGCACAAGGTCGGCGAACTGGTGATGCGCGAACTCAAGAAGCTGGACAAGGTGGCCTACGTTCGCTTCGCCTCGGTCTACCGCAGCTTCGAGGACCTGGAAGAATTCCGCCGGCTGCTGGCGGACATCTGAATCTCCCTCCGACGCGGTATTTCCTTTCCGGCGCCGATTCCTAGGATCGGTGCCATGTCGCATGGTCACGTCCGGCTCCATCGGCAGTCCAGGGAGTTCCGCCGGCCGCAAAGCGGCTTCACCGCCATCGAGATGATGGCGGCCGCCGCCATCCTGGCGATCGTCACCTCCCTCGCACTGCCCTCCTTCGCCGACCTGGTGAAGCGCTACCGGGTGCGCCGCGCCGTGGAGGACTTCACCGCGATGCTCCATCTGGCACGCGTGGAAGGCATCCAGCGCGGCGGCGGCATCGTGCTCGCCCGGGCCGCCGCCGCGGACTGCGCCGCCTCCGGCCCCGAATGGAGCTGCGGCTGGCGCCTGTTCGCGGATGCCGACGGCGACAAGGCGTGGCGCAGCGGCGAGGAGGTGATCCAGCACGCGGCCGCGCCCGCCGGCGTGAGGGTGACGACAGCCCAGGGCGCGGCCATCCGGTTCGACCGCTGGGGCCAGGCCGGCGGACTCGGCGTGCTGAGCTTCCACTTCCAGTCCAGCGCTCCCGCAGCGGGGGCCGTTGCACAGGCGCAGGTGTGCGTCTCCGGCGGCGGCCGCATCCGGGTGCTTCAGGGGGTGAGCTCATGCGCCGGTTGACCGGTCTGCCTCGCCAGGTCCGCGGCCAGCGCGGCATCACGCTGCTCGAGTCCCTGGCGGCCCTGCTGGTCCTCGCCGTCGCCGTGCTCGGCATGCTCGGCGCGCAGGTGAGGACGCTCGCCGAGACGCAGACCGGCGTGCGCCGGGCCCAGGCGGTGCGGCTGATCGAGGACCTGGCGGAGCGCATCAAGTCGAATCCCGGCGGCTTCGGCCAGTTGGTCAGCTATGTGGCCGACTGGGACACCGTCCCGCCTGCCGCCGATTGCAGCGCACTCGACTGCTCGCCGGACCAGTTGGCCCGGTGGGACGTGCGGCAGTGGAAGCTCAACGTCGCGCAGACCCTGCCCTCGGGCGAGGCCCATGTCTTCGAGTCCGCCGACGAGACGGCGGAGAACCGCCGACAGCTGGGTGTGATGGTGGGCTGGCAGGCCGGGGCAGGCGGCACCGCCTCCTTGCAGCCCACGGGAGCCGCCGCCGGCGCGGCCTGCCGGGAGGGCCGGCTCTGTCACCTGGTCTACGTCCAGCCATGAATGCGCCGTCCAGCCGCCCGCGCGGCATCGCGCTCATCGAGCTGCTGGTCGGCCTGACGGTGGGCCTGCTGGTGGTGGCGGCAGCCCTGGGCACCCTGGCCGCCTCGCGCGGCGCGTCGGCCGCCGCCAGCGACGTGGCGCAGCTCCAGCAGCAGGCCGCCTACGCGCTGCGGGTGATCGGCGAGCAGTTGCGCCAGGCCGGCGCCGTCGAGCCGGTCTACGGCGAGCCCAACCAGCGGTTCTCGTTCAAGGCGGGCGACGCCGGCACGAGCGCGGTGTCCGGCAGCGAAGGCGGAGCCGCGGCCGACGTGCTGAACACCTCGGCCGCGGCGTCCACGCTGCCGGTCGCCACCCGGCCCCGGGACTGCCTGGGGAACGTGGTCACCGGCGTGGTCGAGAACCAATTCAGCCTGCGCGGCGGCGAGCTCTTCTGCCAGGGCTCGACCGGCACGCCGCAGGCGCTCATCCAGAACGTGGCCGACTTCCAGGTGCTCTACCGGGTGAAGAGCGGCACGGGCATGCGGGTGATGGACGCCGGCGCCGTCGCGTCCGCCCAGCGGTGGTCCGGCGTGGTGGCGGTCGAGGTCTGCCTCGACATGCAGGGTACGGAGGTACTGCCGGATGCCGACATCCACTACATCGACTGCCAGGGCGCCAGCAGGCGCCGCGACGGCCATGCCCACCTGGTGTACCGGAACGTCTACAACATCCGCCCCGGCGGAGAGGCGTCATGAGCCCCCGCCCGGCCGCTCCGAAGGGGGCTTGCAAAGCCACCCCGGCGGACCTCCAGCGCGGCGTCGTCCTGTTCGTCGTGCTGGTGACGGTGCTGCTGGGCACGCTGCTGGCCCTCTGGGCCTCGCGTTCCGCGCTGCTCAACGAACGGGTCGCCGGCAACGACGCCGACTACCAGCGGGTGCTGGAGACCGCCCATGCGCTGCTGCGCGACGCCGAACTGGACATCCAGGGCATCCGCGCCGACGGCAGCCCCTGCAGCACCGACCCGCAGGCCGGCTGTCGCGCGCGGGGCGCATTCGATGCCGCAGCCGGCAAGGCCTCCTTTCCGGAAGACGAAAGCGAACTGCAGGACATGCTGCTGGCGCTCCGAACCCAGTCCCCGCCCTGCGTGGCCGGCATCTGCGCCCCCATCGTCCAGGACACCGCCACGGACTCGGCCACGCCCACGCGCGAGTTCTGGGCGCAATCCAGGCAGCTGGAAACCATGAAGCTCCGCGCCGCGCGCTACGGCGATCACACGGGCGCCAGGCCGGCCGGGACCGGCAACCCGCTGCTGGCCGGCAGCGAGCCGCGCGCCTGGTACTGGATCGAGCTGCTGCCCTACGACAGCGCATCGGCCGTCGAGGGCGGTCCGGCGCGGGCCTATGCCCCCGACGACACCCGCCCGTACGTGTACCGCATCACGGCGGTGGCGCAGGGATTGAAGCCGAACAGCCAGGCGGTGCTCCAGTCCGTCTTCGTCTGGCGGCGCAGGCGATCCTGAGCGGGAGGGTGGCAATGGGAGACACCATGGAACAGCGGAAAAAGACCGACACCGTCCGCGTGCTTCGCATGCTCGCGGCCTGCACCGGCGCCTTCGGCCTGGACGCCGGGGCGGAGCCCATCGCGCTGAGCAATGCGCCGGCCGCCTGCGCGGCCGCCACCTCGCTGGCCGTGAACTCACGCAGCGCGCAACAGGACGCCGCCCTCTTCTCCACCGGCTATCACGCCGGCGGCTGGACCGGCTACGTGCGCCGCGACGAAGTGCCGGACAGCGCCAGCAGCCGATGGAAATGGGGCGTCGCCACCGATCCGGGCGCCGGTGCCCCGCGCCCCCGGACGACCGCCGACATCATGGACGCCCAGCCTCCGGACTGGCCCGGGCGGCGTGTCGTCCTCTCCTACCAGGCCGGAACGGGCGGCATCTCCTGGGAGTGGAGTCAGTTGTCGCAGACGCACAAGGCGGCGCTGCAGTCCCCCGGCGGCATGCCGGACACCGGCGTGGACGCCGAAGAAACCGCCCGGCAGCGGCTGGCCTGGCTGCGGGGCGACCGCCGTCGCGAGGCCGGCGCCACGCCTGGCGGCCCGCTGCG
>JASGDG010000157.1:0-5696 GCA_047607325.1 Xenophilus sp.
AGGAGGCGGATGCGCGCCTGCACGACCTGCAGGACAGCGTGCCCCAGCTCGACGAGGCCCGCCGCGAGCGCCAGCAGGCCGTCAACACCGAGGGCGCGCGCCTGGCCGAGCTGTCGGCCCGCATGGAGGCGTTGAAGGCGCTGCAGGAGAAGGTCCGCACCGACGGCAAGCTGGCCCCGTGGCTGCGAAAGCACGGTCTCGACGGACTGCAGGGCCTGTGGAGCCGCATCCACATCGAGCCCGGCTGGGAGAACGCCCTGGAGGCGGCCCTGCGCGAGCGCATGGGCGCGCTGGAGATCTCGCGCCTGGACCTGGCGCGCGCCTTCGGCAACGACGCGCCGCCGGCCAGGCTGGCCTTCTACAGCCCGCCTTCCGCTGCCGCCCCGGCGGCCGGCGGCAGCGGCCTGCCGCGCCTGGCCGACCTGCTGCGCGTCAACGACGCCGGCCTGCAGGCGGTGCTGCTGCACTGGCTGCACGGCTGCCACACGGCCGACAGCCTGGAAGAGGCGATGGCCCTGCGTGAGCGCCTGGCGCCGGGCGAGGCGATCTACGTGAAGAGCGGCCACGCCGTCGCGGCGCACAGCGTCAGCTTCTTCGCACAGGATTCGGAGCAGTCCGGCCTGCTGGCGCGCCAGCAGGAGATCGAGAACCTGGAGCGCCAGCTCAAGGCGCAGGCGCTGATCAACGACGAGGCGCGCACCGCGCTGGTCCGCGCCGAGGCGCTGTACGCGGACGCGGCCTCGCGTCTGGTCACGGTGCGCCGCGAGGCGGCCGAGACCCAATCGCGCGCCCACGAACTGCAGGTCGAGACCCTGCGCCTCTCGCAGCTGGCCGAACAGACCCGCGCCCGCAGCCAGCAGCTGGACACCGACCTGGCCGAAGTCGACGCGCAGCTCGAAGACCTGCAGGAGCGCCGCATCGCCGCCGAGGCCCGCTTCGAGGAACTGGACATGCAGCTGGCCGACAGCCAGGAACGCCATGCCCAGCTCGAGGAGAAGGTGATCGAGGCCGGCCGTGTGCTCGCCGCCGCGCGCGAACAGCACCGCAGCCTGGAGCGCCAGGTGCAGGAGGCCGCCTTCGCCCAGCGCACGCTGGAGGCGCGCCGCGCCGAGCTGCAGCGCGCCATCGAGACGGCGGCGCAGCAGACCAGCGCCCTGGCCGACGAGCGCGAGCGCGCGCAGGCCGAACGGGGGCGCCTGTCGGACGCCGCCGCGCAGGCCGGCCTGCAGGACGCGCTGGCCCTCAAGCTGGAGCGCGAGCAGGCCCTGGGCGCCCTGCGCAGCCAGTACGACGACCTCACCTCCAAGCTGCGCGCCAGCGACGAGCGGCGCCTGCAGCTGGAGCGTGCGCTCGACCCGCTGCGCCAGCGCATCACGGAAGTGCAGCTCAAGGAGCAGGCCGCACGCCTGGGGCTGGAACAGTACGAGCAGCTGCTGGCCGACGCGCAGGCCGATCTGGCGGCGGTGGCGGCGTCGGTCGGAGAGGACAAAGTGCGGCTGGCCGGCCTCTCGGGCGAGATCGACCGCCTGCACCGCGAGGTGGCCGCCCTGGGCGCCGTGAACCTGGCGGCGCTGGACGAACTGAGCAGCGCCCGCGAGCGCAAGACCTTCCTCGACGCCCAGTCGGCCGACCTGAACGAGGCCATGAGCACGCTGGAGGACGCCATCCGCAAGATCGACGGCGAGACGCGCGAGCTGCTCGGCGGCACCTTCAACACCGTCAACGGGCACTTCGGCCGCATGTTCCCCGAACTGTTCGGCGGCGGCAACGCCAGGCTCGTCATGACCGGCGACGAGATCCTCGACGCCGGCGTGCAGGTCATGGCCCAGCCGCCGGGCAAGAAGAACCAGACCATCCACCTGCTCTCGGGCGGCGAGAAGGCGCTCACCGCCATCGCGCTGGTGTTCGCCATCTTCCAGCTCAACCCGGCGCCCTTCTGCCTGCTGGACGAGGTGGATGCGCCGCTGGACGACGCCAACACCGAGCGCTACGCCAGGCTCGTCACCTCGATGAGCCGCGAAACCCAGTTCCTCTTCATCAGCCACAACAAGATCGCGATGGAAATGGCGGAGCAGCTCATCGGAGTGACCATGCAGGAGCAGGGCGTCTCGCGCATCGTGGCGGTGGACATGGAATCGGCCGTGTCCATGGCGGAAACCTGAAATGAGCAGCCTCACCGTCGCGCTCGCCATCCTGGGCGGCCTCGTGCTGGCCGGCGTCATCGCCTACAACACCTGGGCCTCGCGCCGCAATGCGCCGCGCCAGCCCGACCTGCCGGAGGCCCTCGCTGCGGACGCGCCGGACACCGGCCCCGAGGAGCCCGTGCTGCGGGTGGACCCGAGCGGCGTGGCCGGCGCCGAGCGGCACGAGCCGCTGTTCGACCCCGACCTGCCACCGCCCGCCGCGCAGCCGCCGGGCACGCTGGCCGAGCGCCGCGGCGGGCTGGATCCGCTGATCGACGTGATCGCGCCGGTCGCGCTCGATGCCCCCGTCTCCGGTGCCGCGGCGCTGGCCGCGCTGCCGCCGACGCGCCGCGCCGGCAGCAAGCCCATCGCCATCGAGGGCCTGAACGCCGCGACCGGCCAATGGGAAATGCCGGCCGCCGGCCAGCGCTACGGCAGCTTCCAGGCCGGCGTGCAGTTGGCCAACCGCACCGGCGCGCTCAACGAGATCGAGTACTCCGAATTCGTCGTCAAGGCGCAGGCCTTCGCCGACGCCGTCAACGGCGCGCCCGAGTTTCCCGAAATGCTTGACGAGGTGGCCCGCGCGCGCGAACTGGACCAGTTCGCCAGCGCCCACGACGCGCAGCTGGCCTTCGTGCTGCGCGCGCGCCACGCGGCGTGGAGCCCCGGCTATGTGCAGCAGAATGCGGCACGGCACGGCTTCGTGGCCGGCATGATCCCGGGGCGCATGGTGCTGCCGGGCAGCGACGCGGGCGCGCCGCCGGTGCTGGGCCTGGCCTTCGACACGCAGGCGGCGCTGGCGGACGACCCCGCGCAGTCCGCCATCCGCGAGTTGAGCCTCAGCCTCGACGTGCCGCAGGTGGACCGCGCCGCCGAGCCCTTCGTCCGCATGCGCGAGATCGCCGCCGCGCTGGCGCGCGAGATGGACGGCGTGGTGACCGACGGCGACGGCCAGCCGCTGCGCGACGAGACCATGGACGCCATCGGCGCCGACCTCGAACAGCTCTACGACACGCTCCAGGAGCGCGACCTGGCGGCCGGCTCCGCCCTGGCGCGGCGCCTTTTCAGTTGAACATGACACAGGACTTCGCGGAACAGGCGCGCGAGCTGCGCGCGCTGCTGCGCCGCTACGCCCACCGCTACTACGTGCTGGACGACCCGGAAGTGCCGGACGCCGAGTACGATCGCCTCTACCAGCAGCTGGAGGCGCTGGAGGCCGCGCACCCCGAGCTGGCCACGCCCGACTCGCCCACGCAGCGCGTGATCGGTGCCGTGCTGGAGGGACTGAGGCCGGTGCGCCACGCGGTGCCGATGCTGTCGATCAAGACCGAGACCGACACCACGCCGGCCGGCGCCGAGAAGTTCGACGCCAGCGTGCGCAACGCGCTCAAGCTGCCCGCCGGCGCGCCGCCGCTGGCCTATGCCGTGGAACTCAAGTTCGATGGCCTGGCCATCAACCTGCGCTACGAGCAGGGCGAGCTGGTGCAGGCCGCCACGCGCGGCGACGGTGAGACCGGCGAGGACGTGACGCACACCATCCGCACCATCGGCGCCATCCCGCACTACCTCCGGCGCGTGAACGCGCCGGTGCTGGAGGTGCGCGGCGAGGTCTTCATGCGGCGCGACGACTTCGAGGCCCTGAACGAGCGCCAGCGCGCGGGCGGTGCCAAGACCTTCGTCAACCCGCGCAATGCCGCGGCCGGCGTGGTGCGCCAGCTCGACGCCGGCATCGCCCGCCAGCGGCCGCTCAGCTTCTTCGCCTATGGGTTGGGCGAAGTGCAGGGATGGGACCTGCCCGCCACCCACTCGGCCACGCTGGATGCGCTGGCCGCGCTCGGCATTCCGGTCAACGCGGACCGGGCCGTCGTCCATGGAGCCGAGGGGCTGGCGGCCTTCCACGCGCGCATCGCCGCCGCGCGCGACAGCCTGCCCTTCGACATCGACGGCGTCGTCTACAAGGTCGACGAGCTGGCGCTGCAGCGCCAGCTCGGCTTCAAGTCGCGCGAGCCGCGCTGGGCGGTGGCGCACAAATACCCGGCGCAGGAACAGATCACCCGCCTGCTGGGCATCGAGGTTCAGGTCGGCCGTACCGGCCGCCTCACCCCGGTGGCGAAGCTGGAGCCGGTGTTCGTCGGCGGCACCACCGTCAGCAACGCCACGCTGCACAACCTGTTCGAGCTGCGCCGCAAGCGCGTGCGCGTCGGCGACCGCGTGATCGTGCGCCGGGCCGGCGACGTGATCCCGGAGGTCGTCGGCGTCGTCTCCGAGCCGCGCGCCGGCTACGTGCCCAACTTCCGCATGCCGCGGCACTGCCCGGTGTGCGGCAGCGACGTGGCGCGCGAGCGTGGCGGCGTGGACCATCGCTGTTCGGGCGGCCTGTTCTGTCCGGCGCAGCGCAAGCAGGCGCTGCTGCACTTCGCGAGCCGGCGCGCCATGGACATCGAGGGCCTGGGCGACAAGCTGGTGGAGCAGCTCGTGGACGGCGGGGTCATCCACACGCTGCCGGACCTGTACAAACTGGGCCTGAGCACGCTGGCGGCCCTGGACCGCATGGCCGAGAAGTCGGCCGCCAATCTGGTCGCGGCGCTGGAGGCTTCCAAGTCCACCACGCTGCCGCGTTTCCTCTATGCCCTGGGCATCCGCCACGTCGGCGAGAGCACGGCGAAGGACCTCGCACGGCACTTCGGCCGGCTCGACGGGATCATGGGCGCGGATGAGGAGCATGCCGCGACGGTCGAGCAGCTGCTGGAGGTGGACGACGTCGGCCCGGTCGTCGCGCAGAGCATCCACACCTTCTTCCAGCAGCCGCACAACCGCGAGGTGGTGGAGCAGCTGCGCGCCGCCGGCGTGCATTGGAAGGAAGGCGATCCCGCGCCGCGCGCCGCGCTGCCGCTGGCGGGCCGGACCTTCGTCATCACCGGCACCTTGCCGACGCTCTCGCGCGAGGAAGCCAAGGAGCGGCTGGAGGCGGCCGGCGCGAAGGTCGCCGGCTCCGTGAGCAGGAAGACCAGCTGCGTGGTGGCCGGGGAGGCGGCGGGCAGCAAGCTGGAGAAGGCCCGGGAACTGGGCATCGAGGTACTGGACGAGGCCGCGATGCTGGCCTTGCTGAGCCCGAGCTGATCTTTACCTCATCTTTACCCATGGTTACCGCAGCCCGGGGAGCCTGCGGCGGACGCCGGCGCTCCAACGGGCATCCAGCTCGAACGATCAGGAAGGAGCCGCCCATGGCGATCATTTCGGCAACACGATGGCTGGCCGGCGCGGGCCTGTTCGGCGCGGCGGCCCTGCTCAGCGGCTGCGCGGTGTACGGAGCGCCCGGCGACTACGGCTACGGAGTGCCGGCCTACTACGCGCCCGGCCCCGCCGTGATCGGCGTCCCCTACGTCGACATCGACGTGTACGACGGTCCGCGCTACTGGCGGGGCAGGCGGCCCTCTCCCTACCCGGGCGCACCGGGCTGGCGGCCGCCGGCGGCCGGCCGGCCGGAAGGGGGGCCGCGCGGCGCGCCCCACC
>JASGDG010000158.1:0-5259 GCA_047607325.1 Xenophilus sp.
AAGGACTGGCGCAGTTTCAGGTCGCCGGCGGTGGCGGGGTAGACGGCCAGCGTACCCAGGCCTTCGATGAGTGCGTCCTTGATGAAGGGCGGCGTGGCGTGGCGCGGCTCGCCGATGCCCAGGCTGATGGGCGCGTGGGTCGCGTCGGGCGTCACGCCGGCAAAGAGCTGCCGCAGCCGTTCGAAGGGGTAAGGCTGCAGCCTGGCGAGCAGGGGGTTCATGGAAGCGGATTGTCTCAGCGCAGCTTCTTGACCAGCACCTGGCTGCGCCGGTCCCAGTTGTAGCGGCCCTTGCGCGCCTCGGGCAGCCAGTCGGGCGGCACCTGCTGGAAGCCGCGCTTGATGAACCAGTGCATGGTGCGCGTGGTCAGCACGAAGATGCTGTCCAGGCCCATGGCGCGGGCGCGGTGCTCGATGCGCTTGAGCAGCTTCTCGCCGTCGCCCTGGCCCTGCGACTGGGGCGAGACGGTCAGTGCCGCCATCTCGGCGGTCTGCGCCTCCGGGTAGGGGTACAGCGCCGCGCAGCCGAAGATCACGCCGTCGTGCTCCACCACCGTGTACTGGTGGATGTCGCGCTCGATCTCGGTGCGGCTCCTCTTGACCAGCGTGCCGTCGCGCTCGAAGGGCTCGATCAGCTGCAGGATGCCGCCGATGTCGTCCACCGTGGCCTCGCGCACGGATTCGAGCTTCTCGTCGATCACCATGGTGCCGATGCCGTCGTGCACGTAGATCTCCAGCAGCAGCGAGCCGTCCACCGCGAAGGGCAGGATGTGGCTGCGCTCGACGCCGCCCTCGCAGGCCTTGACGCAGTGCTGCAGATAGAAAGCGGTGTCGCTGGGCCGCTGCGGCGGCGAAAGATCGGCCAGCAGCTTCCTTGCGGCGTCCAGCGGCAGCTCGGTGTCGATGGGGTTGTCCTCGCCCGCCGGACGGCTGGCGTCCTGGGCGATGCCGGGAATCTCCGTCAGGAAGATCAGCTTGTCGGCCCGGATGGCGATGGCCACGCTGGTGGCCACCTCTTCCATCGTCAGGTTGAAGGCCTCGCCGGTGGGCGAGAAGCCGAACGGCGACATCAGCACCATGGCGCCGAAGTCCAGCGCCCGGCGGATGCCCGCCGTGTCCACCTTGCGCACCAGACCGGAGTGCTGGAAGTCCACCCCGTCCACCACGCCCACCGGCCGGGCGGTGATGAAGTTGCCCGAGATCATGCGCACGGTGGAGCCGGCCATCGGCGTGTTGGGCAGGCCCTGGCTGAAGGCGGCCTCGATCTCGTAGCGCAGCTGACCGGCCGCCTCCTGCGCGCAGTCCAGCGCCACCTCGTCCGTGATGCGGATGCCGTGCGAGTACTTCGCCTCGTGCCCCTTGGCGCGCAGCTGCTCGTTCACCTGCGGGCGGAAGCCGTGCACCAGCACGACCTTCACGCCCATCGACTGGATCAGGGCCAGGTCCTGCGCGATCGCCTGCAGCTTGCCCGCCGCGATCGCCTCGCCCGCCACCGCCACCACGAAGGTCTTGCCGCGGTGGGTATGGATGTAGGGCGCCACCGAGCGGAACCAGGGGACGAAGGTGAAGTTGAAGACGGTGGACATGGGGGCAGGAGGGCCGGTGCAGCGCGGAGGGCGGATTGTCTCTGAGAACGCCATGTCCGGCCTGAAGCGGCATGAACGCAGCGGCCCCTGTGCGGTCCGGTCCCGCACCGGCGCCACCCGACCCGCCCGCAGGCAGGGGGCAGGCACCCGGGGTGCAGGAAGGCGCGGGGCTCAGCGCCCGCGCGCGAACAGCGGCGCCGCCTCCACCGCGTCGCCCTGGTAGAAGCCGGCGTAGTGCTCGAACTGGCGCTGCGCGGCGGACGGGTCCACGCCTTCGCGCAGCACGGCGCTGGAGAAGCCGCTGCGCTGCATCTGCACCAGCTGGTCGATCAGCACGTCGCCGGTGGCGCGGATGTCGCCGGCGAAGCGCCGGCGGCGGCGCAGCAGCAGGGCCTGGCTGAAGGCCCGGCCGTCGGTGAACTTGGGGAAGTCCAGCTCGACACGGTCCACGCCTTCCAGATCCACCTCGGCGGCCAGCGGGTCGGCGTCGTTGGGCAGTTGCAGGACCTTGAGCCTGCCGTGCTCGCCGGCCTGTTCGGCGGCGGTGAGAATGCGCAGCGTCCGGGTCATGCCGCCACCTCCTGGGCCTTCTTGAAGCGCGCCGCGTTGGCGGCCGCCTTGAAGGGGTCGTGGCCGATGCGGCGCAGCACGTCGATGAAGTGCTCGCCCGGCTTGCGCAGTTCGCGGAAGGTGCCGAGGATGGCCTCGATCACGCCAGGCACCTCGGCCGCGGAGAAGGAGGGACCGACCACCTTGCCGGGCAGGGCCGGGCCGGAGAGCTGCGAGCCATCGGAGCCGCCCAGCGTGATCTGGTACCACTCCTTGCCGTCCTTGTCGACGCCGAGGATGCCGATGTGCCCGCTGTGGTGGTGGCCGCAGGAGTTGATGCAGCCGCTCATGTGCAGGTCGATCGGGCCGAGATCAGTGGCCAGGTCGATGTCCTGGTACAGCTCGGCCAGCGCCGCCGCGATGGGCAGCGAGCGCGCGTTGGCCAGCGAGCAGTAGTCGCCGCCGGGGCACACGATCATGTCGCTGATCAGGCCGATGTTGGGCTGCGCCAGGCCCAGGCCGCGCGCCGTCTCGTACAGGGCCGGCAGGTCGCTCTCGTGCACCCAGGGCAGCAGCAGGTTCTGTTCGTGCGTCAGGCGCGCCTCGCCGGCGCTGAACTGGTCGGCCAGCTGCGCCAGCGCGTCCAGCGTGTCGGCATCGGCGTCGCCGGGCGCCCAGCCCACGCGCTTGAACGACAGCGTGACGGCGCGCAGCTGCGGCAGGCGGTGCCCGCGCACGTTCTGCCGGATCCAGCGCTGGTAGAGCTGGCCGTCCGGGTCGACCTTCGAGGGCAGGCCGGCGGCCTTCAGCGCGGGCACCACGAAGCTGGCCTGCACACGGTCCAGCTCGGCCCGGGTGATGGTGTGCGGCGCGCCGTCGTGCTCGACGATGGCCTTGTACTCGGCCTCCACGCTGTCGATGAATTTCTGGCCCTCGGCCTTCACCAGGATTTTGATGCGCGCCTTGTACTTGTTGTCGCGCCGGCCCCAGAGGTTGTAGACGCGGATCACCGCCTCGACGTAGTTCAGGAGCTGGTCCCAGGGCAGGAACTCGCGCGCCACGGTGCCGATGACAGGCGTGCGGCCCATGCCGCCGCCCACCTTGACGGTGAAGCCGACCTCGCCCGCGTCATTGCGCAGCGCCTGCAGGCCGATGTCGTACCAGCCGGTGGCGGCGCGGTCCTCGGCGGCGCCGTTGAAGGCGATCTTGAACTTGCGCGGCAGGAAGGCGAACTCCGGGTGCAGCGTGCTCCATTGGCGCAGGATCTCGGCGAAGGGCCGCGTGTCCACGATCTCGTCCGGCGAGACGCCGGCATCGGCCTCCGTAGTGATGTTGCGGATGGCGTTGCCGCTGGTCTGGATGCCGTGCATGCTCACGCTGGCCAGCAGGTCCATCACGTCGGCGGCCTTGGTGATGGGGATCCAGTTGAACTGCACGTTGGTGCGGGTGGTGAAGTGGCCGTAGCCGTACTTCAGGGGCGGCGCCGCCAGCGTCAGGCCGGGCTGCGCCGCCTGCAGTTCGTCCTGCGTGGCCTGGGCGCGGGCCAGCAGTTCGGGTTCGGGCCGGTCGTACTCGCGCGCGATGTGCGCCAGCATGCGCAGCTGCGTGCTGCTGATCTCGCCGTAGGGCACAGCGATGCGCGCCATGGGGGCGTAGCGCTGGATGTACCAGCCGTTCTGCAGCCGCAGGGGCAGCAGTTGCTCGTCGGCAAGCTCTCCGCGCTGCCAGCGTTCCAGCTGGTCGCGGAACTGTGCCGCACGCAGGCGGACGAACTGGCGGTCGAAATCTGTGTACTGGTACATCGTGCGGATGGGGCGGCCCGGGCTGCAGCGCCGCCACGGGAGATGCGCGCTCGCGGGCGCGAAAGGGAGGACTCTAGGCGCGGGCCTTATGAAAGCAAACGAATTTCTGGTTCGGGCCTTATGCGGATAAGCATATTCGGCAGCATCCATGCGGGTTGCAGCACGATGGCGCCGCCGCGGGGGATAAGGCCGTCAGGCACGATTGTCGCAAAGGCGCGGGCAGCGTGCAGGCTGGCGCGCCCAGCGGGCCCGGCCCCGCCCGGTGGCCGTCCCTCCTCTACGATAGGCCCCTTCAACTGAACCGGCCCAAGGAGCCCACACGCATGCCGCACGTCTGGATCGACACCGACATGGGTTTCGACGACCTCGCCGCGGTGCTCACCGTGGCGCAGGCGCCGGGCTGGGAGATCGACGGCCTGTCCCTGGTGGCGGGCAACGCGCCGCTGCCGGTGGTGGTGGACAACGCCCTGCGCGCGGCGCGCTGCTTCGGCTGGGGCATGCCCCTGCATGCCGGCTGCGCCCGTCCGCTGGCGGGCGAGCTGGTGACGGCGCAGTCCATCCTGGGCGACGACGCCATGGCCTCGGCGGGCGGGCAGCTGCCCGCCGAGCGGGCGGCGCTGGCGCCGGCGGACGCGCTGCAGGCCCTGGCCGGCCACCTGCGCGAGGCGGCCGAGCCCGTGACCGTGCTGGCCCTGGGGCCGCTGACCAATCTGGCGACCCTGCTGCTGCGGCATCCGTCGTTGGCGCCGCGCGTCGGCCGCCTGCTGTGGATGGGCGGCAGCGCCGGCCCGGGCAACCACACGGCGGCGGCGGAGTTCAACGCCGTCGTCGATCCCGAGGCCGTCAACGTGGTGCTCGATGCCGGCGTGCCGCTGTGGATGGTGGGCCTGGACGCCTGCCGCCAGGTGCGCGTGCACGCCAGCGACGCGCAGGCGCTGCGCGCGCTGGGCACGCCGCGGGCACGCCTGCTGGCCGATCTGCTGCTGGGCTATGTGCGCATCGCCAGCCCGGACGGCAGCGCGCCGATGTCGCTCTACGATCCCACCGCCGCCGCCGCGCTGGTGGCGCCGGCCAGCCTGTCGTTCCGCCCCGCGCACCTGGTGGCCGAATGCGACGGACGCCACACGCGGGGCATGACGGTGGTCGAGTGGCGGGTGCCGCGCCGGGCGGCCGCCAACGCCCGCGTCGCCAGCGTGGCCGACGAGGCGCTGGTGCGGCAGGTCGTCCTGGGCGCGCTTCAGGCCAGCGCCGCGAGGTAGGCGGGCAGGGCGGCCTCGATCTCGTCGCGGCCGGGCTGCGCGAGCTGGGCGCCGGCGCGGGTGC
>JASGDG010000159.1:0-3121 GCA_047607325.1 Xenophilus sp.
CCGGCCCGCGCGGCCGCCGCCGCGGCGGCCGTGCCGGACGGGCCGCCGCCGACCACCAGCACGCCGCAGCGGTGGTAGATGGGCACGCGGCGACCGGGTTCGTCCCAGAAGCCGTGGTCGGGCCGGACCACACGCGCATCGCGGTCGAAGATGTCGGAGCTGAGGATGCGTTCGTCAGAGCGGACGATGGTTTTCATGGCGGCGTCGTTCGAAGTGAACTCATTTTTTGAACATGAAGTCCATAAAGTCAATCAAATTACACAGAATTCAGGGTTAGTACGGTCATTAAACACCGGTTATCGGAAAGATAGTCTGTGTAAAACGAAAACCCGGAGACTGCATGCGATCCCGTCCCTTTCTTTCTGCGCCGCTGCGTCGTCGTACGCTGGCACACGTGCTGGCGCTTGCGGCCCTGGCGCCTACCCTGGCCGGCCTGGCGCCCGTCGCTGGCGCCGCGGGCGCCGCCTTCCCGGTGGAAGGCAAGCCCATCCGCATCGTGGTCGGCTTCACGGCAGGGGGCGGCACGGACGCGCAGGCACGCATCGTGGCCAGGCACCTGGGCGAGGCGCTGGGCGCGACGGTGCTGGTGGACAACCGCCCCGGCGCCAGCACCATGCTGGCCGCCAGCGAGGTGGCGCGCGCCTTGCCCGATGGACACACACTGCTGTATGCGCCGTCTTCCACCATGGCGCAGAACCCCCACACCTTCGCCAAGGTGCCCTACGACCCGTTCAAGGACTTCACGCCCATCTCCCTTGGCGGACGCGGACCGCTGGTGCTGTCGATCAGCAGCGCCGTGCCCGCGGCCAACGTGGCCGAACTGATCGCCTACGCGAAGGCGCGCCCGGGGCAGACGAGCTACGCCTCCTTCGGCGCGGGCACTTCGTCGCACATCTACGGCGAGGCCTTCGTGCGCAAGGCGGGCATCGACTCGGTGCATGTGCCCTACAAGGGCGGCTCTGACGCTGCTAAGGACCTGATGGCCGGGCGCGTGCCCTTCATGTTTGACTCGGCTTCCTCGGCGCTGATCGCTGCCAGCAGCGGCAAGGTGCGCATCCTGGCCGTGGCGGCCGAGCAGCGCATCCCCGCCCTGCCGGAGGTGCCCACGCTGTCGGAACAGGGCTTCACCGGGTTGGATCTGCCGAGCTGGCTGGGCTTCTACGGCCCGGCGGGCATGCCGGTGCCCGTGGTGCAGCGGCTCAATGCCGCCTTGGCCCAGGTGCTGGCGCTGCCCGAGGTGCGCAAGTTCTACCTCGACGGCGGCTACGAGGCAGGGGCCAGCAGTCCCGAGGCCTTCACGCAGCTGACCCGCCGCACCTACGAGCAATGGGGCGCGATGGTGCGCCAGGTCGGCCTGCAGGCGGCCCAGTGAGCACACGCATGGCCCCGCGCACACCGCGCGCGATTCCCGAGGTACACCCGTGAGCACGACCCCCGCCCTTCCCTTTTCCCGCCGCCGCGCCCTGACGGGCCTGGCCACCGCGCTGGTGCTCTCGCCCTGGCCGATGGTGCGGGCCGAGCCGGCGCCTTTTCCTCAGCGCGGACACACCCTGCGCATCGTGCTGGGCCTGGCCGCAGGCGGTGCATCCGACGCGCAGGCCCGCTTCGTTGCCAACCGGCTGCCCGATGTGCTGGGCATCCCGGTGATCGTCGAGAACCGGCCGGGCGCCAGCTTCATCCTCGCGACCGAGGAGGTGATCCGCGCCGCGCCCGACGGCTACACGCTGATGTATGCCCCCTCGTCGGTGGTGGCGCAGAACCCGCAGACGCTGGCGCAGGTGCGCTACGACCCCTTCAAGGATCTGACGCCCGTGTCGCTGGGCGCGCGTGGCCCGCTGGTGCTGACGGCCCACAGCAGCCTGCCGGTGCATACCGTGCAGGAGCTGGTGGCCTATGTGCGGGCGCATCCGGGCACGGTGAGCTATGCCTCCTTCGGCACTGGCACCTCGTCGAACATCTATGGCGAGGCCTTCTGCCGCCAGGCCGGGCTGGACGCCGTGCATGTGCCCTACAAGGGCGGCGCCGATGCGGCGCGCGATGTGCTGGCGGGCCGGGTGCAGTTCTACTTCGACGCCGCGCCCAACGCCATCCAGAACAGCGCCACCGGCAAGGTGCGCATGCTGGCCGTGGCCGCCCCCAAGCGCAGCCCGCTGCTGCCCGATGTGCCCACCATGGGCGAGCAAGGCATCACCGGCGTCGACATGCCCAGCTGGTTGGGCTTCTACGGCCCGGCCGGCATGCCGCCCGCGGTGGTGGATGCGCTGAGCGCCGCGCTGGCCAAGGTGCTGTCGCAGCCGGAGACGCGCGCCTTCTTCCGCCAGGGCGCCTATGAGGCCGAGGCCTCCACGCCCCGCGAGCTGGCGGCGCTCACGCGCTCCACCTACGACGCCTGGGGCGGGATCATCCGGCAGCTGGGGCTGGCGGTGCAGCGCTAGCGCAGGAAAGGAAAGCGGTCAGGCCGCCGCTGGCGCCGCGGTCGAGGCACGCACGATCAGCTCCGGCCGCGGCACCACCGTCGAGGCGAGCAGCGCCTGGCCCTCGATGGCCTGGAACAGCATCTCCGCCGCCTGCCAGCCCGGCGCGCGGTGCGGCAGGCGGATGGTGGTGAGCGGCGGATCGACCATGTCGACCAGCGGCACGTCGTTGTGGCCGGTGATGGAGATGTCCTGCGGAATCCGCAGGCCCGCGGCATGCAGCATGTCGTAGGCGCCCAGCGCCACCAGGTCGTTGCAGCAGACCACGGCCTCTTGGCCGGCCTCGCGGCTGTAGCTGTCGCATTCGACGATGCGCGGCGCCGGCAGCCGATGGTCGCGCAGCGCCTGCTCCACGCCCTGGCGGCGGCCCACGCCGGTGGTGGGCACGGTCTGCGGGCCGGCCAGGTGTGCGATACGGCGATGGCCCAGGGCCACCAGGTGGTCGACGGCCAGCTTCATGGCCAGGCCGTCATCGCTCACCGCGGCCGGCAGCCGGCCGCTCTCGTTGGGGGTCGCCCACTTTCCGCCCCCACGGTGGAAGCGGCGGTGCGCATGCTCAACTGCTGCTCGGCCATGGCCGCGATGCTGAGGTGAAGCGCCGGCCCGTCATGCCGGGCCGTTCTCCAGCGCCCTCTTGCGCAGCAGCA
>JASGDG010000160.1:0-7626 GCA_047607325.1 Xenophilus sp.
CGAGGCGGCCGACGACAGGCCGCGCGCGTCGATGATGGCGGCGCCGCGCTTGCCCACGGTGGGCAGGAACACGTCGGCGTTCCAGACCTGGTCGTTGATGAGGTCCTTGACCGACTTGCCGCCGATGGTGGCGAAGCGGTAGTCGGCGTACATGGTGGGCGAGTGGTTGCCCCACACGGTGAGCTTCTCGATCTCGCCGACCTTGCCACCGGTCTTGGCGGCGATCTGGCTGGCGGCGCGGTTGTGGTCCAGGCGCAGCATGGCGGTGAAGTTCTCGCGCGGCAGGCTGGGCGCGCTCTTCATGGCGATGTAGGCGTTGGTGTTGGCGGGGTTGCCGACCACCAGCACCTTGACGTCGCGGCTGGCCACCTTGTCCAGCGCCTTGCCCTGGGCGGTGAAGATCTGGGCGTTGGCGGCCAGCAGGTCGGCGCGCTCCATGCCGGGGCCGCGCGGGCGGGCGCCCACCAGCAGGGCGTAGTCGGCGTCCTTGAAGGCGACTTCCGGGTCGCCGGCGGGGATCACGCCGGCCAGCAGCGGGAAGGCGCAGTCCTCCAGCTCCATGATCACGCCCTTGAGGGCCTTCTGCGCCTTCTCGTCCGGGATTTCCAGCAGTTGCAGGATGACAGGCTGGTCCTTGCCGAGCATCTCGCCGGAGGCGATGCGGAACAGGAGGGCGTAACCGATTTGACCTGCGGCGCCGGTGACGGCAACGCGGACGGGCTTTTTGCTCATGGGAAGACTCCAGGAATGAGGAATGAAGGCGCAGGGCCGCCCCGCAAGGGGCACCGGACGCGCGCAGCGCCATCGCTTGCCCGGCGGACCAGCCGCCTGGCGCTGCACGTCTGAACCGGAGCGCATTCTAGGCCGAAACCGTGGCGCCTGTCTTATGTCTTATATAAGATTGGGGCCCGCGGACGCCGCCGCGCCCTCCTCCACCGTCCATGTCCGACCCTCTTGCCGCCGAACCGGCCGCGCCGTCCTTCAGCCCGTTGTATCAGCAGATCAAGTCGCTGATATTGCAGCGCCTGGAAGCGGGCGAGTGGAAGCCGGGCGAACCCATTCCCAGCGAGATGGAGCTGGCGGCGCGCTTCCGCGTCAGCCAGGGCACGGTGCGCAAGGCGATCGACGAGCTGGCGGCCGACAACCTGGTGGTGCGGCGCCAGGGCAAGGGCACCTTCGTCGCCACCCACGCCGAGCAGCACGTGCAGTACCGCTTCCTCAAGCTGGTGCCCGACAACGGCACGCCGGCGCAGGAAGGGCCGGCCGAGCGCACCATCGTCGACTGCCGGCGCCTGCGCGCCAGCGCGGAGGTGGCGCGCGCCCTCGGCCTACGCACCGGCGACCCGGTGCTGCAGGTGCGCCGCGTGCTCGCCTATGCCGGCGTGCCGACCATCCTGGAGGATCTGTGGCTGCCCGGCGCGCCGTTCAAGGGCCTCACGGCCGAGCGCCTGGACGCCTGGCACGGCCCGATGTACGCGCTCTTCGAGACGGAGTTCGGCGTGCGCCTGGTGCGCGCCGAGGAGAAGATCCGCGCCGTGCTGCCCGACGCCCTGCAGGCCCGGCTGCTGGGCGTGCCGGCGGGCATGCCGCTGCTGAGCGTGGAGCGCGTGGCCCACACCTACAACGACGCGCCGATGGAACTGCGCCGCGGCCTGTACCGCACCGACACGCACCACTATCGCAACGAGCTGGGCTGACCGCACCGCAACGCGACATGAACCCCGCCCAGGCGCCATCACCATCTTTCGCTATCAAACATATAGCATCCGAGCACATTGGTGCGGTGAGCCCGACACGACGGGTACGCGATGGTGCATTGCAATAGAATTTTCGACTGTTTGCATATTCGCCCCGCACGTACAAGCCGCCTCCCCCGAATAAACAACGAAAGCCTCCCCATGACAGAGCTTGCAACACCACCACGGCCCCGCCGCGAGTTCCGCAACATCAACGTCTTCAGCGACCTCACCGGCTACCGTCTCCCGCCCGCCGGCATGGTGTCGATCCTGCATCGCGTCAGCGGCGTGGTGATGTTCCTCCTGATGCCCTTCATCATCTGGATGTTCGACACCTCCGTCTCCTCCGACATTTCGTTCGCACGCTTCAAGGCCGCCTTCAACAGCGGCCTTGGTTTCGTTCCGGGGTGGTTCCTCAAGCTGGTGGCGCTGGCGCTCATCTGGGCCTACCTGCACCACTTCTGCGCCGGCCTGCGCCACCTGTGGATGGACGTGAGCCACGCCGCGGTGAGCAAGGAATTCGGCAAGAGCTCGGCCCTCGTGGTGCTGGCGATCAGCCTCCTGCTGACCGTGGCGCTCGGCGCCAAGCTGTTCGGCCTCTACTGATCACCGGAGCACCTTCATCATGGCAGTGAACTACGGCTCCAAGCGCACCGTCGTCGGCGCGCACTACGGCTTCCGGGACTGGCTCTCCCAGCGCGTGACCGGCGCGCTGATGGCTCTCTTCACCCTCATCGTCCTGGCCCAGCTGCTCATCGGCAGCGGCCCCATCGGCTACGACAAGTGGGCAGGCATCTTCGCCTCGCAGTGGATGAAGGTCCTCACCTTCACGGTGATCGCCTCGCTGCTCTGGCACGCCTGGGTGGGCATGCGCGACGTCTGGATGGACTACGTCCAGCCCGTCGGCATCCGGCTGGTACTGCAGATCTTCACCATCGTCTGGCTTGTGGGTTGCGCGGGTTGGGCCATTCAAGTGCTCTGGAGAATCTGATGCCCCCACGCTCTTCGTTTCACGTAATCGCCGCCCCCCAGGGGGGCGAGGCCTCCCTTGGGGCGGCCCGGCAGGAGTCCTGAGCCATGACCTACACCAAGGAAAAGATCAACAAGCGCAAGTTCGACGTCGTCATCATCGGCGCCGGCGGCTCCGGCATGCGCGCCTCGCTCGAACTCTCGCGCGCCGGCCTGAACGTGGCCTGCCTGTCCAAGGTCTTCCCCACCCGCTCGCACACCGTGGCGGCGCAGGGCGGCGTGTCGGCCTCGCTGGGCAACATGTCCGAGGACAACTGGCACTACCACTTCTACGACACCATCAAGGGCTCCGACTGGCTCGGCGACCAGGACGCCATCGAGTTCATGTGCCGCGAGGCGCCCAACGTCGTGATCGAGCTGGAGCACTTCGGGATGCCCTTCGATCGCAACCCCGACGGCACCATCTACCAGCGCCCCTTCGGCGGCCACACCGCCAACTACGGCGAGAAGCCCGTGCAGCGCGCCTGCGCCGCGGCCGACCGCACCGGCCACGCGATGCTGCACACGCTGTACCAGCAGAACGTCAAGTCCAAGACCAACTTCTTCGTCGAGTGGATGGCGCTGGACCTGATCCGCGACGCCGACGGCGACGTGGTCGGCGTGACCGCGATCGAGCTGGAGACCGGCGAGCTGTACGTGCTGCAGGCCAAGGCCGTGCTGCTGGCCACCGGCGGCGCCGGCCGCATCTTCGCGGCCAGCACCAACGCCTTCATCAACACCGGCGACGGCCTGGGCATGGCCGCGCGCGCCGGCATCCCGCTGCAGGACATGGAGTTCTGGCAGTTCCACCCGACCGGCGTGGCCGGCGCCGGCGTGCTGCTGACCGAAGGCTGCCGTGGCGAAGGCGCGATCCTGCTCAACAGCAACGGCGAGCGCTTCATGGAGCGCTACGCGCCGACCCTGAAGGACCTGGCGCCGCGCGACTTCGTCTCGCGCTCGATGGACCAGGAGATCAAGGAAGGCCGGGGCTGCGGTCCGAACAAGGACTACATCCTGATGAAGCTGGACCACCTGGGCGCCGACACCATCCGCAAGCGCCTGCCCTCGGTGGAGGAGATCGGCCACAACTTCGCCAACGTCGACATCACCAAGGAGCCGATCCCGGTGGTGCCCACCATCCACTACCAGATGGGCGGCATCCCGACCAACGTCCACGGCCAGGTGGTGGTGCAGCACGGCGACGTCAACAACCAGGTCGTCAACGGCCTGTACGCAGTGGGCGAATGCTCCTGCGTGTCGGTGCACGGCGCCAACCGCCTGGGCACCAACTCGCTGCTGGACCTGCTGGTGTTCGGCAAGTCGGCCGGCCGCCAGATCGTCGAGTACGTGAAGAACAGTGGCGAGCACAAGCCCGTCCCGGCCGACGGCGCCGACCGCACGCTGGCGCGCCTGAACCAGTTGCAGGCCGCCACCGGCGGCGAGTACGCGCAGGTCATCGCCAACGACATCCGCAGCACCATGCAGCAGCACGCCGGCGTGTTCCGCACCCAGGCCAGCATGGACGAGGGCGTGGCCAAGGTCAACGCCATCCGCGAGCGCGTGGGCGGCGTCACGCTGCAGGACAAGTCGCTGGTGTGGAACACGGCGCGCATGGAAGCGCTGGAGGTCGACAACCTGATCGAGGTGGCCCAGGCGACCATGACCTCCGCCGCGGCGCGCCACGAGTGCCGCGGCGCCCACACGGTCTACGACTACGAGCACCCGGCCGACCACCCGGACTTCCCGCTGGGCCGCAACGACAAGGAATGGCTCAAGCACACGCTGTGGCACAGCGCCGGCAACAACCTCACCTACAAGCCCGTCAACCTCAAGCCGCTGACGGTCGACAGCATTCCGCCCAAGGTCCGCACGTTCTGAACAAGGCCCCACCACGATGAAGCGCACTTTCAAGATCTACCGCTACGACCCGGACAAGGACGCCAAGCCCTCCATGCAGACCGTCGAGATCGAGCTCGACGGCCACGAGCGCATGCTGCTGGACGCCCTGGTCAAGCTCAAGGCGCAGGACCCGTCGATCTCCTTCCGCCGCTCCTGCCGCGAGGGCGTGTGCGGCTCGGACGCGATGAACATCAACGGCAAGAACGGCCTGGCCTGCCTGACCAACATGAACACGCTGAAGGACCCGATCGTCCTGAAGCCGCTGCCGGGCCTGCCCGTGATCCGCGACCTGATCGTGGACATGACGCAGTTCTTCAAGCAGTACCACTCGATCAAGCCCTACCTCATCGCCGACACGCCGCCGCCCGAGAAGGAGCGCCTGCAGTCGCCTGAGGAGCGCGAGGAGCTCAACGGCCTGTACGAGTGCATCCTGTGCGCCAGCTGCTCGACCAGCTGCCCCAGCTTCTGGTGGAACCCCGACAAGTTCGTCGGCCCGGCCGGCCTGCTGCAGGCCTACCGCTTCATCGCCGACAGCCGCGACGAGGCAACCGGCGAGCGGCTCGACAACCTGGAAGACCCGTACCGCCTGTTCCGCTGCCATACCATCATGAACTGTGTGGACGTGTGCCCCAAGCACCTGAACCCCACGCGGGCCATCGGCAAGATCAAGGAACTGATGGTCAGACGGGCCATCTGATCCGCCGCCCCTCCGCTCATGCCGCAAGCCCTCTTCTCCGCCGCCGACGCGCCCCTGGACGCGCGCGCGCTCGGCCGGCTGAAGTGGCGTTGCCGCCGGGGGCTGCTGGAGAACGACCTCTTCATCGCCCGCTTCTTCGAGCGGCACGAATCTCGCTTGACCGCGCGGCAGGCGCAGGCGATGGAGACGCTGATGGACTTGTCGGACAACGACCTGCTCGACCTGCTGCTCGGCCGAAAGAACCCCGAGCCCGCCTGGGCCGGGGCCGATGTGGTGGCGCTGCTCGGGCTGATGCGTACCGACGGTGCGCAGCGGCAGGCCGCCCCTTCTGCGCCTCTTCCGTCTTCCAATCCACCTTTTTGAGAGAAAGTCGCCATGAAAGCTTCCGACACCAAGGCCACCCTGTCCTTCAGCAACGGCGGGCAAAGCGTCGATCTGCCGATCTACAAGGGCACCGTGGGCCCGGACGTGATCGACATCCGCAAGCTCTACGCGCAGACCGGCATGTTCACCTATGACCCGGGCTTCATGTCGACGGCCGCCTGCCAGTCCGCCATCACCTACATCGACGGCGACAAGGGCGAGCTGCTCTACCGCGGCTACCCGATCGAGCAGCTGGCGGTGAACTGCGACTACCTGGACACCTGCTACCTGCTGCTGTACGGCGAGCTGCCCAACGAGGGGCAGAAGAAGAAGTTCGACCACCTGGTGACCAACCACACCATGGTCAACGAGCAGATGCAGTTCTTCCTGCGCGGCTTCCGCCGCGACGCGCACCCGATGGCCATCATGACCGGCCTGGTGGGCGCGCTGTCGGCCTTCTATCACGACAGCACGGACATCAACAACCCCGAACACCGCGAGATCGCCGCGATCCGCCTGATCGCCAAGATGCCGACGCTGGTGGCGATGGCCTACAAGTACACCATCGGCCAGCCGTACATGTACCCCAAGAACGACGAGACCTACGCGGGCAACTTCCTGCGCATGATGTTCGCCACGCCGTGCGAGGAGTACAAGGTCAACCCGGTGCTGGAGAAGGCGCTGGACCGCATCTTCATCCTGCACGCCGACCACGAGCAGAACGCCTCGACCTCCACCGTGCGCCTGTGCGGTTCCTCGGGCACCAACCCCTTCGCGGCCATCGCGGCCGGCGTGGCGTGCCTGTGGGGCCCGGCCCACGGCGGCGCCAACGAGGCAGCGCTGAACATGCTCTACGACATCCAGAAGGAAGGCGGCGTGGAGAAGATCGGCGAGTTCATCAAGAAGGTCAAGGACAAGAACTCCAACGTCAAGCTGATGGGCTTCGGCCACCGGGTCTACAAGAACTACGACCCGCGCGCCAAGCTGATGCAGGAGACCTGCAACGAGGTGCTGACCGAGCTGGGCCTGGAGAAGGACCCGCTGTTCGCCCTGGCCAAGCAGCTGGAAAAGATCGCGCTGGAGGACGAGTACTTCGTCTCGCGCAAGCTCTACCCGAACGTGGACTTCTACTCGGGCATCGTGCAGCGCGCCATCGGCATCCCGGTGCCGCTGTTCACGGCCATCTTCGCGCTGGCCCGCACGGTGGGCTGGATCGCCCAGCTCAACGAGATGATCGGCGATCCGGAATACAAGATCGGCCGCCCGCGCCAGCTGTTCGAAGGCGCCGCCAAGCGCGACGTCCAGCCGATCGGCCAGCGCTGAGGCGGCACCTTCTCTGCCGCCCCATCAGGAGCCGCCTTCGGGCGGCTTCTTTCATTCCAGTTGTCCATAGCGCTGCGCGCCACCCGCAGCGCATGAAACGGGTGCCAGAATTTGGCTGCGGTGGCTGGCACAGAGGTCGGTTTGTACTTGGTGCCTCGAACCCGTATTTCAGTTGGACCGGTGGCCTCACGAGCACCCCAGACTGTTGCCTTGGGTCTTTGACCTTCGAGCACGTATCTCAGAGTTCGATGACGTGGGCCACACGCCGCTGCTGCCGCGAACTGGAGGCCGTCATGGACTTGATTCATCCGCGTTGCGCGGGACTCGATGTGCACAAGCAGACGGTGGTGGCTTGTGCGCGCATTGCCGAAGGCGGCGCACCTCGACAAGAAGTGCACACCTTCGAGACCACCACGAGCGGGCTGCTGGCGCTGGCCGACTGGCTCGAATCCTTTGGCGTCGAGCACGTGGCGATGGAGGCCACCGGCGTGTACTGGAAGCCGGTGTGGCACATCCTGGAGGGCCACTTCGAGCTGATCCTGGCCAACGCGGCGCACGTGAAGAACGTGCCCGGGCGCAAGACCGACGTGAACGACGCGA
>JASGDG010000161.1:0-3673 GCA_047607325.1 Xenophilus sp.
CCGGCGGTGGCGTGGCGGGGCTGGCGGCGGCGCGGGCGCTGCGCCTGGCCGGCGTCGACGACTTCGCGCTGCTGGAACTGGAGGACGAGGCCGGCGGCAACGCGCGCGGCGGCCGCGTCGGCGGCATCGACTGCCCGCTCGGCGCGCACTACCTGCCGACGCCGGGCGACGATGCACACGAGGTGCAGGACCTGCTGGAGGAACTGGGCCTGCGCCGGCGCGTGGCCGGCCGCTGGGAATACGACGAACGCCACCTGTGCCACAGCCCGCAGGAGCGCCTGTACTTCCAGGGCCAGTGGCAGGACGGCCTGCTGCCGGTGCAGGGCGTGGGCGAGACCACGCTGGCGCAGTACCGCCGCTTCGCGCAGCGCGTGGACGAACTGCGCCGCGCCGCGCACTTCGCCATCCCGACGCTGCGCGCGCCGCTCGCGCCCCTGCTGCTCGAACTCGACGCCCTGCCCTTCGCCGCATGGCTGGACCGCGAAGGCCTGGCCGACCCGCAGCTGCGCTGGTACCTGGACTACTGCTGCCGCGACGACTACGGCGCCGGCCTGGCGCACGTCTCGGCCTGGGCCGGCATCCACTACTTCGCCAGCCGCCACGGCTTCCATGCGCCCGGCGACGACGACGGCGGCGAGCGCGACGCGGTGCTCACCTGGCCTGAGGGCAACGGCTGGCTCACGCGCCGGCTGGCGGCGCCGTTGGGCGAGCGCCTGCATGCCGGCCACATCGCCCTGCGCGTCGCCGAGACGCGGCGCGGCGTCGAGGTCGATGCGTGGGATGCACGCGCCCAGTGCCTCGTGCGTTGGGAGGCCGCGCACTGCATCGTCGCCCTGCCCGTCTTCGTCGCCGCGCGCATCGTCGAGGCGGCGCCGCCCTTCCTGCGCGAGGCCACCGCCCAGGTGCGGTACGCGCCCTGGCTGGTCGCCAACGTGCACCTGCGCGCGCCGCTGCAGGACCGCCCCGGCGCCGCGCCGAGCTGGGACAACGTGCTCTACGGCACGCGCGGCCTGGGCTACGTGGACGCCAGCCACCAGACGCTGGACCCCACGCCGCGCGCCACCGTCATCAGCTGGTATCGCCCGCTGGGCCCGAGCGCTTTCGACGGCGCCAGCGCCGCCGAAGGCCGCCGGCGGCTGCTCGACGCGCCCTGGACCACCTGGCGCGACGAACTGCTGGCCGAACTCGCCGTGCCGCACCCGGACCTGCCGCGCCTGGCCACGCGCATCAAGGTCACCCGCTACGGCCATGCGATGGCCATGCCCGCGCCCGGGCTGCTGGCGCGCATCGGCGGCCTGCCGCACCGGGCCGGCCGCCTCCTCTTCGCGCACGCCGACTGGTCCGGCTACTCGATCTTCGAGGAGGCGTTCACCCGCGGGCACCTGGCCGGCACGCTGGCCGCGGCGGCGGCCTGAGCCTCAGCCGGCCGCCACCCCGACGCGCACCCGCGTGCCGCCGAAGACGTTGTTGCGCGGCACCGGCAGCCGGATGAAGTCGTGCGGGAAGCCCAGCGGCACGGCGCTCGCCGCGTCGAGGCGGCGCAGTTCCTCCTCGCCCAGCCGCAGCGCCAGCGCGCCCAGGTTGTCCTCGAACTGCGCCAGCGTGCGCGCGCCGACGATCGGGATCGCACCGCGCCCGGGGCGCTGCAGCAGCCAGGCCAGCGCCACCTGCGCCGGCGAGCGGCCCAGCGCCTGCGCGACGGCCTTCACCACGTCGGCGATGTCCAGGTTGCGCTCGCTGAGCATGTCGTGCGTCAGCGCCACCTGCTGGCGCGTGCCGCGCACGGCGAGCGACTGCGCGTCGCCCTGCGACAGCGCGGCGCGGTCGTACTTGCCCGCCAGCACGCCCATGCCCAGCGGCGACCAGGCCGTCACGCCCAGGCCCAGCGCCTCGGCCATCGGCACCAGGTCGCGTTCCACCGTGCGCTGCACCAGGCTGTACTCCACCTGCAGCGCCACCAGCGGCGTCCAGCCGCGCAGCTCGGCCAGCGTCTGCATGCGCGCCACCTGCCAGGCCGGCGTGTCGGAGATGCCGGCGTACAGCAGCTTGCCGGCGCGCACCAGGTCGTCGAAGCCGCGCATCACCTCCTCCACCGGCGTGGTGCCGTCCCAGATGTGCAGGTACAGCAGGTCGATGTAGTCGGTGCCCAGGCGCTTGAGGCTTTCCTCCACCGCGCGCACCAGGCTCTTGCGGTGGTTGCCGCCGCCGTTGGGGTCGCCGGGGTGCAGGTTCAGCGAGTACTTGGTGGCCAGCACCAGCCGGTCGCGCCGGCCGGCGGCGAAGCGGCCCAGCAGCGCCTCGCTGCTGCCGCCGGTGTAGAAGTTGGCGGTGTCGACGAAGTTGCCGCCGCGCTCGACGTACAGGTCGAAGATGCGGCGCGCCTCGGCCTCGTCGGCGCCCCAGCCCCAGTCGGTGCCGAAGGTCATGGTGCCCAGCGCCAGCGGGCTCACGCGCAGGCCGCTGCGGCCCAGGGTCAGGTAGTCGGTCAGTTCCATGGTGCGGTCCTTTTCGGGAAAAGAAGAAGTCGATGGGCCCGAAGGTAGACCGCCGATTCATCGGGAAAAAGCCGGTTGGGCCGCATGCGTCTTGAAGCACCGCTTCACAATGGATCGCATGTCGCCCGAGCTGCTGCCCGCCATCGCCGCCTTCGCGCAGGTGGCGCGGCACGCCAGCTTCACCAAGGCGGCGGCGCAGATGGGCGTGTCGCCCTCGGCGCTCTCGCAGACCGTGCGAACACTCGAAAGGCGCCTGGGCGTGCGTTTGCTGGACCGCAGCACGCGCCGCGTCGGCCTCACCGAACTCGGCCGCCAGTTCCTCGACGCCGCCGCGCCCGGCCTGGCGCAGCTGGCCCAGGCCGTGGACGGGCTGGACGAGCGGCGCGACGCGCCAGCCGGCATGCTGCGGCTGAACCTCTCCAGCGTGGCGGCGCGCGTGCTGCTGCTGCCGCACCTGGCCGACTTCACAGCCGCGTACCCCGGCATCACGCTCGATCTGCACTGCGACAACCGCCTGCTCGACCTGGTGGCCGGCGGCTTCGACGCCGGCATCCGCCTGGGCGAGAGCCTGGCGCAGGACGTGGTAGCCGTGCCGCTGGGCGGCGCGCAGCGGATGGTGTGCTTCGCCGCGCCGCGCTACCTGCAGGGCCGGCGCCCGCCGCGCACGCCGCAGGCGCTGAAGGACCACGCCTGCGTCAACATCCGCCTCGCCGCGGGTGGCCTGTACCGCTGGGAGTTCGCGCAGGCCGGCCGCGTGTTCGAGGTGGCGGTGCAGGGCCCGCTGGTGGCCAACGACAACGGCGTGCTGGTCGCCGCGGTGCGCGCCGGCGCCGGCATCGGCTGCGCCTTCGAGGGCGAGGTGCGGGCCGACTTCGAGGCCGGCGTGCTGGTGCCCGTGCTCGAGCGCTGGTGGGCCAGCTTCCCGGGCTTCTACCTCTACCACCCCAGCCGCGCGCAGATGCCGCGCAAGCTGCGCGCCTTCATCGACTTCATGCAGCCGCGCCTGCGCGAGGCCGTCCCGTCCGCCGCGTGAGGCTGAGCGCTCACACCACCGATGCGGCGGCGGCCTCGGTCGGGCGGTGCGCGTGCCGGTCGTCCGGCGGCGCGGTGACGATCGAGTCCAGCGCCGGATCGGCCGGGCGCAGCCGCGCGATGTCCGGGCGCGGCCGGCGCAGGGC
>JASGDG010000162.1:0-2605 GCA_047607325.1 Xenophilus sp.
CCGGCGGTGGCGGCGGCCGTGCTGGCGCTCGCCCCGCTGGGGCTGCGCGCGCTGCATGACGACGGCGGCGCGCAGCACGCGCGCGGCACCCTGGGGGTGGCGCTGCTGCAGGGCAACATCCCCCAGGACGAGAAATTCGTGCCCGGCGCGGGCATCGGCATCGCGCTGCGCTGGTACGCCGCGCAATTGCAGGCCTCGAAGGCACCGCTGGTCGTCACGCCCGAGACGGCGATCCCGCTGCTGCCGCGCCAGTTGCCCGAGGGGTACTGGGCGGCGCTGGCCGCGCGCTTTGCCGGCAGCGGCCAGGTGGCGCTGGTCGGGCTGCCGCTGGCCGATGCCTCGGGCGACTACGTCAACAGCGTGGTCGGGCTGCTGCCGCAGCCCCAGGCCGCCTATCGCTACGACAAGCATCACCTGGTGCCCTTCGGCGAGTTCATCCCGCCCGGCTTCGGCTGGTTCATCCGGATGATGAACATCCCGCTGGGCGACTTCCATCGCGGCGCGCTGCCGCAGGCGCCGCTCGAATGGCAGGGGCAGCGCATCGCGCCCAACATCTGCTACGAGGACCTGTTCGGCGAGGAGATCGGCGCGGGCTTCCGCGATGCCGCGAGCGCGCCCACCGTGCTGCTGAACCTGAGCAACATCGCCTGGTTCGGCGACACCGTGGCGATCGACCAGCACCTGGCCATCTCGCGCATGCGGGCGCTGGAGTTCGCGCGGCCGATGCTGCGCGCCACCAATACCGGTGCCACGGCCGTGATCGATCATCGCGGCGTGGTGACGCACGAATTGCCGCGGCTCACCCGCGGCGTGCTGGAGGCGCAGGTGGAAGGCCGCAGCGGCCTCACGCCCTATGCGTGGTGGGTGTCGCGCGCCGGGCTGGCGCCGCTATGGGGGCTGGCCCTGCTGGGGGTGGCCGCCGGCGCCGCAGCGGCCTGGCGTCGCAGCCGCTGAAACCTGGCGCCGGGGGAGGGCGGCGGCGCGGCATCGCCGCATGCGGACACGGCATCGCCGGGGGCGCAGGCAGGCACGATTTCTGTATCGTCCCTGTGCCGGCCGGCAGCGGCGCGCTCGCGTGTGCCCGGCCGGCGCACACAGCCCCCATCCGTTCAGGAGTTCTTCCATGTACCTCTCCCCCCGCTTCCGCGCCCTGGTGGCCGGCACGGCGCTGCTGGCCGCCGGCGCGCTCGCGCAGGCCCAGCAGGCCCTGCCCAACGTCGTCATCCTCGCCACCGGCGGCACCATCGCCGGCGCCGGCGCCTCGGCCGCCAACAGCGCCACGTATGCCGCCGCCAAGGTGCCGGTGGACAAGCTCATCGCCGGGCTGCCCGAGCTCTCCAAGGTGGCCACCGTGCGTGGCGAGCAGGTGTTCCAGATCGCCTCCGAAAGCCTCACCAACGACAACCTGCTCACGCTGGGCAGGCGCGTGTCGGCCCTGGTGAAGCAGGCCGACGTGGACGGCGTCGTCATCACCCACGGCACCGACACGCTGGAGGAGACGGCATACTTCCTGAACCTCACCGTGCACACCGACAAGCCGATCGTGGTGGTGGGCTCGATGCGGCCGGGCACGGCGCTCTCGGCCGACGGCGCGCTCAATCTCTACGACGCAGTGAACGTCGCCGCCAACAAGGACGCCATGGGCAAGGGCGTGCTGGTGACGATGAACGACGAAATCCAGAGCGGCCGCGACGTGGCCAAGGCGATCAACATCAAGACCGAGGCCTTCAAGAGCCAGTGGGGCCCGCTGGGCATGATCGTGGAAGGCAAGAGCTACTGGTTCCGCGCGCCGGTGAAGAAGCACACGGCGCAGTCGGAGTTCGACATCGACCAGATCACGGCACTGCCGGCGGTGGACATCGCTTACGGCTACGGCAGCGTGCCGGCCGCGCAGTACGAGGCGATCGGCAAGGGCAAGCAGGCGCTGATCCATGCCGGCACCGGCAACGGTTCGGTGGCCGACCGTGTGGTGCCGGTGCTGCAGAAGCTGCGCAGCGAGGGCGTGCAGATCATCCGCAGCTCGCGCGTGAACACCGGCGGCTTCGTGCTGCGCAACGCCGAGCAGCCCGACGACCAGTACGACTGGGTGGTGGCGCACGACCTGAACCCGCAGAAGGCGCGCATCCTGGCCATGGTGGCGCTGACGAAGACCAACGACAGCAAGGAGCTGCAGCGCATCTTCATGGAGTATTAGCCCGCCCCCAGCCTGGGGCCTGGCAAAGCCGGCTCCGCGGATGTTCCCGCATGGCTTGCCGCGGCCTTCTGAAGATGGAGGCGGCGCGGGGCGTTGGGCGGCTTCCAACTTCTAGAATGATGGGTTCGCCCCGGGCCCATCATGCTGACCTTCCAACAGATCATCCTCACGCTGCAGTCCTACTGGGACGCCCAGGGCTGCGCGCTGCTCCAGCCCTACGACATGGAGGTGGGCGCGGGTACCAGCCACACCGCCACCTTCCTGCGCGCCATCGGCCCCGAGCCGTGGAAGGCCGCCTACGTGCAGCCCAGCCGCCGCCCCAAGGACGGCCGCTACGGCGAGAACCCCAACCGCCTGCAGCACTACTACCAGTACCAGGTGGTGCTCAAGCCGGCGCCGTCGAACATCCTC
>JASGDG010000163.1:0-43500 GCA_047607325.1 Xenophilus sp.
GCCGCGTTCCGTGCCGGGCACGTCGCGCACGATGCCCACCGCGCCGGCCTGGCCGCGATCGAGGCCGCCGCCAAGCAGTGGAGACGCCGCCTGCGCTGCGACGCCGCGCCGCCCACCGCGATCGAGGCCCACGAACTCGGCGATCTGCTCGCGCATGCCTTTCCCGACCGCATCGCCACACGCCATCCCACCGATCCGCTGCGCTACCTGCTCGCCAACGGCCGCAGCGCGCGGCTGTTCGAGGCCAGCGACCTGCGCGGCGAGCCGTGGCTGGTCGTCAGCGAGCTGCGTCACGAGGCGCGCGACGCGCTGCTGCTGCGCGCCGCGCCGGTCGACGAGGCGCGCCTGCGCCGCGACTTCGCCGGACGCTTCGTGCAGCGCGACGTGGTGCGCTGGGACGCGCAGAAGCGTGCCCTGGTCGCGCGGCGCGAGTCGGGCTTCGACCGCATCGTGCTCGACAGCCGCCCGGCCGGGAAGGTCGATCCGCAGCATGCCGCGCAGGCGCTGACCGAGGCGGTGCGCGAGCTCGGCCTGGACGCGCTGCCCTGGACCGAATCGCTGCGTCAATGGCGCGCGCGGGTGCAATCGCTGCGCGCCTGGATGCCCGAGCTGGAACTGCCCGACTACGCCGACGACGCATTGCTGGCGACGCTGGAGGACTGGATGGCGCCGGCGTTCGCGGGCAAGACCCGGCTCGACGCGCTCGACGAGGATGCGCTCGGCGAGGCGCTGAAATCACCGCTGCCGTGGGAACAGCGCCAGCAGGTCGAGCGCCACGCCCCGGCGCGCATCGCCGTGCCCTCCGGCATCGAGCGGCGCATCGACTACGCCCTCGACCACGACGGCACCCCGCAGCCGCCGGTGCTGGCGGTGAAGCTTCAGGAGCTGTTCGGCCTGGCCGACACCCCGCGCATCGCCGACGGCCGCGTGCCGCTGCTGCTGCACCTGCTCTCGCCCGGCGGCAAGCCGCTGCAAGTGACCGGCGACCTGCGCAACTTCTGGGACAGCACCTACGCGGAGGTCAGGAAGGAGATGAAGGGACGCTATCCGCGGCATCCCTGGCCGGAAGACCCCTGGAGCGCCACTGCGAGCCATCGTGCGAAGCCACGCGGGACGTGAACGCATGCCCCCCGTGGCGACGGTGCGACATCCGGGACTTTTCCTGCCTGCGAGGCGCGGCCAGACGATCCATGGATCGCCACCGCCAGCCATCGCGCAAAACCACGCGGGACGTGACAACCAGGCGTGGGAGGGACTTCAGTCCCGACGCAGCCTCCCCGGCAAGTCCGGTCGGGACTGAAGTCCCTCCCACATCCCACACAAGCCCTCTCGCCGAAGAACCGCATAACGCGGTATACACGTCCGCCATCGGACACTGGCCGCCATCCGCAGGAAGGAACGCATCCCAATGAGCAAATTCACCGTGATCACCGACCGCGCGCTGGAGCGTGCCCTGGAAATCGCCGGCAGCGCCGGTGACAGCCTCAAGCATGCCGGCAGCAGCCTGCGCCAGGTCGCGCCGCAGGCCAGCGAATGGCTGAAGACCGGCGCGGCGCTCGGCGCGGTCAAGACCGGTGGTCGGGCCGCAGGCAAGCTGGTCCGGCGCAATCCCGCCATCACCGTGGCCACCGCGGTCGCCGGCCTGGGCCTGATCGGCTACGCGATCTACCGCAAGCGCAAGCGCGATCAGGACGTGATTGACGGCAGCGCCGAGCGCCTGGAGAACCACAGCGGCAATGCCAACGCGCGGCGCGCCGCACGCGCCCAGCGCCGCGCGGCGGTTACTCCGACCGACAACGCCGAGTAGCAGGCACAGATCAAGCAAAACCGATCCCTTCCCCCGCATGCGGGGGAAGGTGGCGCACAGCGCCGGATGGGGGGCGTTGCGCATCCGGGTACTCCCCCATCCGCCCTGCGGGCCCCTTCCCCCATGCACGGGGGGTCGGTCTGGTCTGGCCTGTTCGCGAATCGATGACACGCCCCGGCGCCCCCACCGGCATCAGCCCGCTCGACGCCACGCCCCCGGCGCCAGCCCTTCCAGCCGGTGCTCGCCCATCGCCACCCGCACCAGCCGCAGCGTCGGCAAGCCGACCGCCGCGGTCATCCGCCGCACCTGCCGGTTGCGGCCCTCGCGCAGCGTGATCGCCAGCCACGCATCCGGCACGCTCTTGCGAAAGCGCACCGGCGGATCGCGCGGCCACAGCGCCGGCGCCGCCTCCAGCAGCTCGGCGCCGGCCGGCAGCGTCGGCCCATCGTTGAGCCGCACGCCGCGCCGCAACTGCGCCAGCTGCTCCTCGCGCGGGCTGCCTTCCACCTGTACCCAGTAGGTCTTGGCCTGCTTGTGGCGCGGATCGGTCAGCCGCGACGCCAGCCGGCCATCGTCGGTGAGCAGCAGCAGGCCCTCGCTGTCGTAGTCCAGCCGCCCCGCCGCATACACGTCCGGCGGCAGCCCGAACCCGGCCAGCGTGCGCCGCGGCGGATCGCTGCGATCGGTGAACTGGCACAGCACGTTGAACGGCTTGTTGAAGGCGATGAGCATGCAGGCGATTATCGCAGCGCGACCGGACTGGCGGCTTTCTCCGCCAGGATCGCGGCGAAGGCGCGGGCAGCGGTGTTGTCCTCGCCGAACTCCGTGCGCAGCCGCTGCTCGGCATCGCGCAGATACGCCAGCCCGGCCTCATCGTCGCCACAGTCCAGTTCGATCTTCCCCAGATGGCCGGTAGCGATCAGCACGGCCTGCATGGCCTGGCCGAATTGCCGAACCAAGCGCTCGCGCGCGTCGCGGGCCAGCGGCAGCGCGGCGGCGCAGTTGCCCATCGCGGCGTGCAGGCCGGCGACCGTGGAAAGCTGGACCAGGGTCAGGTAATTGTCGGAGCCGAGGAATCTCCCGCTGGTTTCCGCCGCGGCCTGCGCCAACGGCAGCGCCTCGGCGTCGCGCCCCATGTCGTGCAGCGCCTCGGCGAGAACCGATCGCAGCAGTGCCGCGCCGACTTCGCCGATGCGCTCGGGCGCCAGCAGCGGGTCGGCCCGCGCGGCATGCAACCAGGCGAGGGTCTGCTCGGCGTGGCCCGCGCGGCGCAGCGCATCGGCGATGTTGCCGCGAATCAGCGCCGCGACGCCGGCGTCGTCCGGCGCGATCTCGCGCTGCAGACGGTCGGCGCGGCGCAGTGCGTGCAGGGCCGGTTCCGTCTGCAGCCGGCGCAGGTGGAAGATGCCGCGCTCCAGCGCCGCCTGCAGCGCCAGCGCGCTGTCCTGCCGCAGCCGCGCGCCGGCCAGCCGATCGGTTTCGTCCAGCACCCTGCCGGCTTCGGCGAAGGCTTGCGCGGTCTGCATGTAAGCCAGGGTCCGCACCAGCGCGTAGCGGGTTCGCAAGGTCTGTTCATGGCTGGCGCCAAGGGCCTGCGCATGGCCGCGCACCGCTTCGCGGTATTCGGCCGCGCCGCGTGCGGAATCCCCCAGGTTGCGCCAGGACCGCCCCAGCAGGGCGTGTATGTCGCCGCGCACCTTCGGATCGTCCGCGCGGTATCCATTGCCGGGGGCCGAGGCGTACTCCAGCATTTCCCGGATGGTCGCATCGTTGCCGTGGCCGCTGTTGCCGGTGCTGATCGTGCCCAGCGCGTGGTCGAGGAAACGCACCACCGCTTCGGCGCGCGCGGCCTGTTGCTGGGCGATGTAGCGCTGCCTTTCACTGTGCTTCCACAGCAGCCCGACCCCGAGCAGGCCCAGCGCCAGCACCGCGCCGGCGGCAATCACCCACGGCCTGCGGGCGCGGGTGCGCTCCAGCCGATGCTGCAGCCGTTGCATGCGCTCGGCCTCGTGCCGCCGGCGCTCGCGCTCGCCGTGGCGCGCGTCCAGCCCGCGCAGGCGCCGCGCCAGTTCGGCGACGCTGGCCAGGCGCCGTGCCGGGTTGCCATCGGTGGCATCGGCGATGTCCTCGCGCAGCAATGCGTCGCCGATGTCGTGTTCCCAGCCCGGCGCGATCGGCTTGCCGAAGTCGCCGATCGAGAACTGGTACAGCAGCACGCCCAGCGCGTAGATGTCGCTGCGCACCGAGGGCGACTCGCCGGCGATCAGTTCCGGCGCCAGGTACAGCGGCGTGCCACCGCTGGCGGTCCGGGCCAGGGCCGTGGCCGGATCGGTGATGCCCAGTTCCAGCAGCCGTTCCGGTTCCAGCAGGCGCCCGCTGCCGAAGTCGGTCAGGCGCACGCGCGGTTCGCCATCGCCGTCGACGACCAGCACGTTCGCCGGCTTGATGTCCTTGTGCAGCACTCCGGCGCCATGCGCGTCGGCCACCGCATCGGCCACGCGCAGGAACATCGCCAGCCGGCGCGGCAACGGCCATTGCGCGAAATCGGCCTGCGCGGCGGCCCATTCGCGCAGGTCCGCGCCGCCGTATTCGTACTCGAGGAAGAACGGCGGGCGCTCGAAGTTCCAGTCCAACAGGCGCACGAAATCCTCGCGCTCGCCCAGGCTCTGCCGCAGCAGGCGCGACAGCGTGGCTTCGTGGCGCAGCACGGACAGGCATGCGTCGTCGCCGCCGAACTTGAACACCCGCGCCTCCCGGGTCTTGGCATGCCGCGCCAGCCAGACTTCATTGCGCCGGGAAGCGTCCAGCTGGCGCTCCAGCCGGAAGTTCTCGCGTCCCAGCCCGGGGACGGGCTGTCCGGCCCGCAATTGCAGCGGACTTTGCGCCCGCCGGCCCGCGACGCCGCGTTCGACCCGCGCGTCCAGCCGGTAGCCGACCCGCGGCACGGTGACGATCAGGGTTTCGCCCTGCGCGCCCAGCGCCTTGCGCAGCTTGCCGATGGCCGTGGCCAGGACGTGATCGACGGTCACCCGCCCGGCCCACACCGTCCCGAACAGCTCCTGCTTGGTGACCACGTCCCCGGCGCGGCGCAGCAGGACCGCCAGCACCTGCAAGGGGCGCTGGCCGATGTCCATGGCCAGCCCGTTGACCCGCAGCTCCATCCGCGCCTCGTCGAACTCGGCATCGGCGAAGCGCCAGCGGTACAGGCGCGTGTCGGCAGTTTCCATTCTCGGCATCCCCGTCGATCCGGCCCACCCATGATAGGGCGCGATTTGAAGGTTTGTTGAAGGTGGATTGAGGACTTCCGCCGGCATCCCCGGCCAGCATCGGCGGCAGCTCAAACGGACGCGGACGATGAACCCGATGTTGCGCAACGCATTCTTGCCTGTGATGGGCGGCCTGCTGCTGGCGGCCTGCGGCGGCAAGCCGGCGGGCGAACCGACGCCGCAAGCACCGCCGAGCCCGCCATCCCAAGCCGCCAAGGGCGACGCCACGGCCGAAGCCGTGGCCCGGGAGGCGCGCGGCAAGCTCAGGTGCCCGCCCAGGATCGCCACGCCCGCGCGGGACGAGGGCGCGCCGGTGGACGACATTCTCGGCGTGCGCCCCGGCCTGACCTACGAGGAGGCGGCGAACCTGGTCCTGTGCAGCCACGAACTGCTGCTGGTGAACCAGGACACCTCGCGCCGCATCAGCGATTTCCAGACCTACGGCCACGCGGTGCGGCAAGGCTTCACCGCCCGGTTCGCGCGCGAACGGGTACAGCGGACACCGCAGCAGATCATGCGGGACATGTCCGACGCGGCGATCGCGCGCGGCAGCAACCGGGTCGTGCGCGAGGTGCTGCCCGGCGAGTCCCGATGGAGCATCGGCACCATCGGCGTTCCCGGTGCGGAGCGGGTCATCAGCTTGGCGCGCGAGGAATGGTTTGCCGAAGGCCACAACCCGACCATCGCCGGCCTGGGGCAGGCGCTGATCCAGAAATACGGCACGCCGACGGACATGTTCCGCGACTTCAACGGCAAGGGCAGCTTGAGCCTGAGTTGGAAATACGACCGGCAAGGGCAACCTCGCAGCGGCCTGCCCTGCACCGGGACGGTGGCCCCGGACGGCGGCGTCAATTACGCGCAGCCATGCAGCCTGACGGTGAATGCGTGGATATTGCCGCTGCCCGACAACCCCGAGATCGCCAGTCATTTCGACGTCGGCGTGAGCGCCGAGAACGACGGCTACGAGCGCATCGTCGCCACCGAACAGGCCTTGCAGGCACTCGACGCGCAGCGCCGCGCGCAGCAGGTCCGGCAAGCCACGCGCAACGCCGCCACCCCGGAGCTATGAAATGAAAGAACCCTCGGACAGCCGTCTTCCCCGGCATGGTCGCCCGCAGCGGCGGCGCATCGGGACAGGTGCCATCAACAACGTCATCTGCCTGCTGGTGCTGTCATCGGCCTGCATGGCGGCGCAAGCGCAGGCCGATCCCTGCGCCGGGCTGCGCAACTGCGCCGTGGACAACGCGGTGCGTGCCAACGTCACCGGCGTCACCAGCGTCAACGAGCGCGGGGTGCAGAAGATCACCGTGAGGATCAGCTTCAGCAACCTCGGCACGACGCCCTTGATCCTGAACTACAAGCGCGGCAGCGGGAAAATGGCCGACGAACATGGACAGGCCTACCGGATCTACTGGAGCGAAACCGACACCGGAGCGGTGACGGGCATCCCGGTGTCCACGCGCAACAAGGCCAGCTCGCAGTTCACGCTGGCGCCGGGCGCATCGCGCGCGGCCGCCTTCCGCTACGAGCGCCACGCCGGCAAGACCGCGCAGGGCACCGTGTTCGAGCCGTCCCTGGCGGTGGAACAGTACGATCTGCTGCCCTCCCGTCAGTTGCGGCTGGCAGGCGAGCACGCGCTGTATTTCGGCCAGGTGCGCGCGGGCGGCAGCGACGCGGCGAGAACCGTGAACAGCCTGCGCAAGTTGCTGGGGAGGGAAAAATGAGCATGCAAAGATGCCTTGCCGTGCTGGCCTTGCTCGCCGTTTCAGGCATGGCCGCTGCCGCGCACCCTTGCGACGGCGGCAAACTGTCCAGGCTGGTCTCCTACACCGCCACCTACGACGCGGCCAGGCTGCTGGCCGAGCCCGCCGTCGCCGCGCAGATCAAGCTGAAGCTCGGCAAGGAGGCGGCGAAGCTGCACCGCAACCTCGGCGTGGTCGGCCCGGTCGAACTGCGCGGCTGCGCGCTGGCGCTGGAAGGCAATGCCCCGCACCAGGGCGGCGAGGAGCACGCCTACCTGGAAGTGAACCTGTTCAGCGGCGAAGTGAGCGCCGGCATCCTCAGCGGCGGACACGTCGCCCTGTACGCCGGCCTGCCGCGCTACGACCTGCTGTCCGCTGCGCTGCGCGACTGGGCCACGGTGGCGGCCAGCGGCTTCCGCTACCGCATGGCACCACCGCCGAACACCCGCCTGCACGCGGGCGGCCAATGAACCGCGCCGGCGCCAGCTGCCGGTTCAGAGGCCACGTCATTTGATCGAGACCCTGCGCGGGAAACAGGGGTGGCGCAGCTTCGGCTGAGCCGGCATTCGATCGATTCGCTATTCCCTGTTCGCGGGCTTCACGAACTTCAGCGTCATCCGGTCGCTCTCGCCGATGGCCCGGTACTTCGCGTCGTCGACGGCGTCGTGCTTGTTGGTCGGCGGCAGCGTCCACACGCCGCCGGGATAGTCCTTGGTGTCGCGCGGGTTGGCGTTGACCTCGCTGCTGCCGGCCAGCGCGAAGCCCGCCGCCTCGGCCAGCGCGATCAGCTGGGCCTGGCCGACGTAGCCGCTGGCGTCGTCGGCCGGCACGTCGGCCGGCACGTCGGCCTTGGCGCGATGTTCGACCACGCCGAGCACGCCACCGGGCTTGAGCACCTTGTAGAAGCCCCGGAACATGGCGTCGGCCTGGCCGGCCATGCGCCAGTTGTGGACGTTGCGGAAGGTCAGCACCAGGTCGGCGGAGGCGTCCGGGCCGAACACCGGCGCGTCCGGCGCATAACCGACCAGGCGCGCCCGGTCGTACAGCGCCGGCTGCGCGGCGAACTTCTGCTCCAGTTGCGCGCGCGCCCGCTGCTGGTACTCGCGGGCCTTGCCCTCGGGCACCGCCTGCGGATCGACCACCGCCGCGACGTACTGGCCACGCTCGCGCAGGTAGGGCGCGAGGATTTCCGAATACCAGCCACTGCCCGGGGTGATCTCGACGACCGTCTGCTCCGGCTTCAGCCCGAAGAACGCCAGGGTCTGGCCGGGATGGCGATACACGTCGCGCTGCACGTAGGCGCGATCGCGCCAGGCGCCGTCGATGGCGGCCTGCAATTGCGCGTCCGGCGCCGGCTGTGCCGCCGTAGTGGCCGGCTCGATCGCCGAGGCGATCGGCACCGCGACCAGCATGCCCAACGCGAGCAAGCATGTGCCTGAGAAATGAGCCTGCTTCATTGCGCGATGCCTCCACCGATGCCAGTGCGGCGAGCCTAGCACGCACCATGACGCCTACACGCGCGGTCAAAAAGCGTTATCGCCACATCGGCATGCGGAACACTGAATCCGCGCTGGTGTCACACGCTTCTCCAGCACCCATGACTATGCTTGCTCTCCTGTTTTTTGAGGGCCTCCCCCATGACCCAGTTGCGTGAACTCGGCCGTTCCGGCCTGAAGGTGGCGCCGATCGCGTTCGGCGGCAACGTGTTCGGCTGGAGCGCCGACGAGAAGACCTCGTTCGACCTGCTCGATGCCTTCGTCGACGCCGGCTTCAACCTCGTCGACACCGCCGACGCGTACTCGGCCTGGGTGCCCGGCAACCACGGCGGCGAATCGGAGACGATCATCGGCAGGTGGCTCAAGCGCGGCGGCAGGCGCGACAGCCTCGTGATCGCCACCAAGGTCGCCAAGTGGAGCGAGCACCCGGGCCTGTCGGCCGAGAACATCGCCGCGGCGGTGGAGGATTCGCTCAGGCGCCTGCAGACCGACGTGATCGACCTGTACCAGGCGCACGAGGACGACGACTCCACGCCGCTGGAGGCCACGCTGGCCGCGTTCGGCCGCCTGGTCGAGGCCGGCAAGGTGCGCGCGATCGGCGCCTCGAACTACAGCGCCACGCGCCTGCGCGACGCGCTGGAGGTCTCGCGCCAGTTCAAGCTGCCGCGCTACGAGACGCTGCAGCCGGAATACAACCTCTACGACCGCGCCGGCTACGAGGCCGAGCTGGAACCGCTGGTGCGCGAGCAGGGCCTGGGCGTGATCGGCTACTACTCGCTGGCCAGCGGCTTTCTCACCGGCAAGTACCGCGGCGCGGCCGACGCGACCAAGAGCAGCGCGCGCGGCGCGGCGGTGGTGAAGCAGTACCTCAACCCGCGCGGCATCCGCATCCTCGCCGCGCTCGATGACATCGCCGCCAAGCATTCGGCCACGCCGGCGCAGGCCGCGCTGGCCTGGCTGATCGCGCGACCGTCGGTGACCGCGCCGATCGCCAGCGCCACCTCGGTGGAGCAGTTGCGCGACCTGCTCAAGGCCGCCTCGCTCGACCTGTCCGCCGAGGACCTCGCGCAGCTGGACGCGGCCAGCGCCGAGGACCTGGCATGACGTCCGCCGGCGTGCCACGCCGCGACCCGCGCAAGGCCGGGGAATAGACCCATGCCCCGTTCCCCGATCGTCAACCGCCGCATCGTGCTCGCCGCGCGCCCGCAGGGAGAACCCACCGCCGCCGACTTCCGCCTGGAGGAGGTCGCGCTGCCGTTGCCTGGCCCGGGCCAGGTGGTGCTGCGCAACCGCTTGCTGTCGCTCGACCCCTACATGCGCGGACGCATGGACGAAGGGCGCTCGTATGCGGCACCGGTCGCGTTGAACGAGGTGATGGAGGGACGCACCGTGGCCGAGGTGCTCGAATCGCACCATCCGGAGCTGTCGCCGGGCGACTGGGTATTCGCACCGGCCGGCGGCTGGCAAACCCATGCCATCGCCGACGGCGCCAGCCTGACCCGCAAGCTCGATCCGCACGGCCAGCCGCCGCCGAGCACCGCGCTGGGCGTGTATGGCATGCCCGGCTTCACCGCCTATGCCGGTCTGCGCGAGATCGGCCGGCCGCAGCCCGGCGAGACCCTGGCGGTCGCCGCCGCCAGCGGCCCGGTCGGTGCCACCGTGGCGCAGCTGGCGAAGCTGCAGGGGCTGCGCGTGATCGCCATCGCCGGCGGCCCGGAGAAGGTGCGCTACCTGCGCGAGGAACTGGGCGTGGACGCCGCGCTCGACCATCGCGCGGCGGACTTCGCCGAACAGCTGCGCGCGGCCGCGCCCGACGGCATCGACGTGTACTTCGAGAACGTCGGCGGCAAGGTGTTCGACGCGGTGCTGCCGCTGCTCAACGATTTCGCGCGCATCCCAGTGTGCGGGACCATCGCCACCTACAACACGCGCGGCCAGGTCCTGCCCGGGCCTGACCGCCTGCCCGGTTTCCTCGGCCAGGTGCTGCGCCAGCGCCTGACCGTGCGCGGCTTCATCCAGCGCGATTTCATCCGCCTGTATCCGGAGTTCCTGCGCGAGATGGGGCCGTGGCTGCGCGAAGGCCGGATCCGCTACCGCGAGGATGTCGTCGAGGGGCTGGAGAACGCGCCGCAGGGCCTGATCGGACTGCTGCGCGGCGACAACTTCGGCAAGCGGGTGGTCAGGCTGGACGACTGAGGGCCTTGGTCTGCACGAGGGGCGCGACACGGGTGTCGTTGCCCTCATCCACCCTTCGGGGGAAGGGCCAGGCCAAGGCGATCAGCTGCGGTATTCAGCGCCAGCCGTCGAGCGCGACCTGGCGCTCGATGCGGTGCTTGCCGGCCAGCGCCTGCATGCCCTGCAGGGTCGCGGCGATCAGGCTGGCGTAGACCTGCCGCCACAGTCGGGCGCGGTCGTCGTCGTCGCCGGCCTGGCCGAGGCCGTCCAACACCTGTGACAAGCGCCGGTCCGCCAGCGCGGCGCGCTTCATGTACGGCTGCTCGGGCTCGAATACGTCCACCGGCGCATGCCAGGCGTCGGCGACGCGCTCGGCGATCCCGGTCAGGCAGGAGAGCTGGTGCATGCCGGTCAGCGTCTCGTGCAACATCTCGCGACAGGCCCATTGCCACAGCGCGACCTTGTGGGCGAGTTCGCCGGGTTCGATCTCGTTCAACGCGAGATCCACCTTCTCGATACGGGCGTCGAGCATGTCCGGGGCTCCAATGCTGCTTTGCAACATGATTCCCCGATACACCGTTAGCGCGGCGTGATTCCGTGTTCACTCGTTGCGGCACAGCCCATTCAGCGACGCCGAGGGCGGACCGGCGCCTCCGCCCGCGCGGGGACGCCAGTTCCTGCATGACCGGACCGATCCGGCCCGCAATGTCATCGAAGAAACGACAGTAGGCAGGCTCGGCCGCACACCGAGAACTCCTGCCGACGCCGCGTAACGGCGCCGGTCTGCGGCGTTCCCCCGAACCGCCGACTCAATCCGGCTGCCCCGCGCGCGCGACGACACTGGCGGCCGGACCCTCGTTCAATCGCGACAGCGACGCGTCGATGCCGGTCCGGGCGGCGCCCGATGCGGTGATCTCCAGTTGCACGACCATCGCCGCTGCCTCGCCGTCGCCCTGCAGCGCCGCCCTGCGATACCAACGCAGCGCCTGCGCCTCGTCGCGCGGCACCCCCTCGCCCTGCAGATACAGCATGCCAAGCGCGACCTGCGACGGCACAAAGCCCTGTTCGGCGGCACGCCGATGCCAGCGCGCCGCTTCCACCGGGTTGCGCTCGATGCCTTCACCGCGCTGGTAGAGCACGCCGAGCGCGGCCTGGGCCATCACGAAGTCCTGGTTGGCCGCGCGCCACAACCAGTGCGCGGCCTCGTAGGCATCGGCCTGCACACCATCACCCCGGCTATAGAGCATGCCCAGGTTGAACTGGGCGCGCGCATTGCCCTGCCGCGCGGCCTGGCGATAAAGCGACTGCGCATGGCCGCTATCGCGCGGCACGCCGCGGCCGTCGGCATACAGCCTTCCCAGGTTGACCTGGGCAATCGGATTGCCCTGTTCGGCGGCCTTGCGGTACAGCCGCGCGGCCTTGCCCGGATCGGTGGCCACACCGAGGCCGTCGTCGTACAGCTGACCAAGCCCGAGCTGTGCCCAGGCAAAGCCCTGATCCGCCGCCAGCCGATACCAGCGCGCGGCCGCCGGGTAGTCGAGCGAGACACCCGCGCCATTGGCATAGGCCCAGCCGAGCGCGGTCTGCGCGATCGGATCGCCCTGGGCGGCAGCATCGGCGTAGCGCGCCGCCGGATCGGTCTCGTCCTGCTGGGTCTGGCGGATGGCCTGCTGGATCAGCTCGCCGTAGTTGGGCATCAACTTGGCCGCGCCGGCCTGTTGCGCACCACCAAGCAGCGCGGCCGCCAGGGCCATGCGCAGGATCGTGCCTGGAAGATTCATGACAATCACTCCTGATGAACACATCGTGGGAATGAGTGACGGGCGGTCGTCTCTCCACCACCGCGCATGCACTCGGCTTGCCGTCCGCCTGGGACGGTGTCCGGGAAGGAACGTCCCGCGGCACGCTGCCGCAAGGACATGCTCGGCGCGACGGTCGCGCCTGCGGGGCCAGCGCAAGGGATGGGGCCAGGGTTTCCTCTGCCGTGGATGCGACACCCGGCACCGAGCCTTATGCGACCTCCACCGAGGTGCATGGCCCGAGCCGCGTCATCACGTTGACGCAGGTCAACCCATGCAAGCGACATGCCACGGCGCAGCGGACGGGTGGACCTCGGCCCGCGTGAGGAGTCCGGCCGCTTGCGCCCAACCCAGGGGACGATCCCGTGCCATCCGTGCCGGATGGCCGCGCCTGATCGATGGCGCCTGGCACGCGCGGATGCACGGGAAACTGCACCGCCTCCCGCCAGAAAGCCGTCGCATGCGGGGCCGGGAAGCTCAGCTCCCCGCTCCATGCCCCCTCCACGATCGGAGTGGAGCTTTCAGGGCGGCGCGCGGCCGCCCCGGTAGGTCCGGTACTCAGCCCACGACGGTCAGGGTCACATCGATATTGCCGCGGGTGGCGTTGGAGTACGGGCACACCTGGTGCGCCTTCTCCACCAGCGATTCCAGCACGGCGCGCTCCAGGCCCGGCACCGCGATGCGCAGTTCCACCGCGATGCCGAAGCCGCCCGGGATCTGGCCGATGCCGACGTGGCCTTCGATGGTCGGCTCGGCCGGCAGCTTGAGCTGCTCCTGGCCGGCGACGAACTTGAGCGCGCCGATGAAGCAGGCCGAGTAGCCGGCGGCGAACAGTTGCTCCGGATTGGTGCCCTCACCGCCGGCGCCGCCGAGCTCGCGCGGGGTCGACAGCTGGACATCCAGCGCCTGGTCCGAGGACGCGGCACGGCCTTCGCGGCCCCCGGTGGCGGTGGCGACGGCGGTGTACAGGATGGTGCTCGGTGAGGTCATGGTGGTTCTCCTGGAAGAAAGGCTTGCGCCTGATGCGGTGTATTGCGGCTATCCGATGGTGCGCCGCTCATGTGACCGGAAGATCCCCCGCATGCGCCTTGCCTCAGGCGCCGCGCAGCCGTGCAAGCGCCCGCGCGTACCTGTGCGCGGGGGCACCAGGAAAACCCGTCGCGACCGAAGTCGCCCCCACCGGGTGGGTCACGCCCGGTGCGGCGTGGACAGGTACTCGGCGCTCTGCATCTCGATCAGGCGCGAGGCGGTGCGCTCGAACGCGCCGGCCAGGCGCTCGCCGGTATACAGCAGTGGCGGCGCGTCGTGCGCGGTGCACACCAGGTTGACCTGGCGATCGTACAGCTCGTCGATCAGGTTGACGAAGCGCCGCGCCGCGTCCTCGTTCATGCGGTCGAAGTGCGGGATGCCGCCGAGCAGCACGGTGGTGAACTCGCGCGCGATCTCGATATAGTCGCCCGGCCCGCGCGGCCCTTCGCACAGCGCCGGGAAATCGAACCAGGCGATGCTCTTGCCGCGCCCGCGCACCGCGATCTTGCGGCCCTCGATCTCGATGTTGCCGGCATGCGCCTCGGCATGGCCCGACAGTTCGCCCCAGCGCTGCGCCAGCCAGGCGTCGGAATCTTGCTCCAGCGGCGCGCGGTACACCGGCGAGCGGGTCAGCGCGCGCATGCGGTAGTCCTCGGTGCCCTCGGCGTACAGTTCCACGCAATGCTTGCGCAGCAACGCGATCGCCGGCAGAAAGCTGTCGCGCTGCAACCCATTCAGGTACAGATTCTCCGGCGCGGTGTTGGAGGTGGTCACCAGGGTGACTCCCTCGGCGAACAGGCGCTCCAGCAGGCGCGCCAGCAGCATCGCGTCGCCGATGTCGGTGACGAAGAACTCGTCCAGCACCAGCACGCGCAGGTTGTCGCGCCACTCCTGCGCGATCTTCGCCAGCGGATCGCTCTGACCCTGGTGCTCGCGCAGGCGCTCGTGGACGCCACGCATGAAGCGGTGGAAGTGGATGCGGTACTTCTGCTCGATCGGCAACCCGTCGTAGAACAGATCGACCAGGAAGGTCTTGCCACGGCCCACGCCCCCCCAGAAGTACAGCCCGCGCACCGGCTCGGGCTTCTTCCAGAACGCCGAGAGCCGGCCGCGCCAGCCATCCTGCGTGCCGTCGGCGATCGCCAGGTGGATGCGGTCCAGCTCGGCCAGGCCGGCATGCTGGGCCGGATCGTCGCGCCAGTCGCCGCGCGCCACGCCGGCCGCGTAGCGCTGCGAAGGGGTCAATGCTTGCATCGGGTATCGTCGGCGAATGCGGCGTGCGCGGCGTCGCGGAAGGCGGAGTCCATCGCGCTAACCTGCCTCGGGCAGCCAGCGCTGCACACCATGCTGGATCGCACCGCGCAGGTCGATCAGCTTGCGATGGAAGAAATGGCTGGTGTCGGGCATGCGCACCAGCTCGGGCCGCACGTCGAGCGTCTCCAGCCAGTCGTAGACCGCCTGCGGATCGACGATCTCGTCGGCCTCGCCCTGCACCAGCAGCCACTGCGACGGCGGCTGCACGCCGTCGAAGTCCCAGCGCCCGGCCGGCGGCGCGATCGAGATCAGCACCTGCGGCTGCAGTGCACCGGCCATGCGCAGCGAGACGTAGGCGCCGAAGCTGAAGCCGGCCAGCCACAGCGCATCGGCGGGTCGCTGCGCGCGCACCCAGGCGGCGACCGCGCGCAGGTCCTCGCGCTCGCCGTCGCCGTGGTCGAACCTGCCGGCCGACGCGCCGACGCTGCGGAAGTTGAAGCGCACCACCGCGATGCCCAGCTCGCGCAGCGCGCGCGCGGCCATCGTCACCACCTTGTTGTGCATCGTGCCGCCCTCGGTGGACAGCGGGTGGCAGACGATGGCGGTGACCGGACGGCGTGGCGCGCTGGCCTCCGGCATATCGACGGCGACCTCGAGCGGGCCGACCGGACCGTCCAGCGTCAGCGCGCAGGACTCGGCGGGGAAAGAGGGAGTGGACATGCCGCCATGATAAGGGCGGCCCGCGAAACCCGTCATCTCCGCGCAGGCAGGGAGAGGGGAGCGACGATCAGGATTTCTCCGGACCGTAGCCTGATCGACCGTTACCCGCCATTGGACTCGATAAGGCGTTTCAACTGCTGAAAAGCGCCTCGCGCTGGTCGCTGCGCGGGAGCAGCGACCAGCGCCGGCCGCGCCAGGCCCTCGCACCGGATATACCTCGCTCGCGCGAAGCGCTCGCATAATGGTCGTCCCGCTCGCGGCTTCATCGCCGCCGGCCCCGCCGCTTCCGGTGCCCATGTCGTTCCTGCTCCTTGCCGTCGCCTGCAGCGTGCTGGTGTCGGTGCTGCTCAAGCTCGCCGCGCGCCATCGCCTGGACATCGCGCAGATGGTGGCGGCCAACTACGCGGTCGCCACCGTGCTCGCGCTGCTGGTGCTGCGCCCATCGCTGGAGGCGCTGCGCACGCCGCAGGCGCCGTGGTTCGCACTGCTGGCGCTCGCCTTCGCGCTGCCGTCGATCTTCCTGGTGCTGGCGCGCTCGGTCGCGATCGCCGGCATCGTGCGCAGCGACGTCGCCCAGCGACTGTCGCTGCTGCTGTCGCTCGCCGCCGCGTTCGCACTGTTCGGCGAGCGCGCCAACGGCTGGAAACTGGCCGGCCTGGCGCTGGGCGTGGTCGCGGTCGCAGGCATCGCCGGCCGCCCACGCGCAGCCACGCCCGCACATGCAGCGGCCGCGGGCTGGCCGTGGCTGCTGGGGGTCTGGGCAGGCTTCGCGCTGATCGACGTGCTGCTCAAGCACATCGCCCAATCCGGCGCGTCGTCGCTGTCGGCGCTCACCGTCTGTTTCGCGATCGCCTGCGTACTGATGGCCGCCTGGCTCGCCTGGCGGCAGCGGCGCGGCCAGGCCCGGCTGGCATGGCGCGACCTGGGCGCCGGGGTGCTGCTGGGCGCGCTCAACTTCGGCAACATCCTGTGCTACGTGCGTGCGCACCAGGCGCTGCCGGACAGCCCGGCCGTGGTGTTCGCAACGATGAACATCGGCGTGGTCGCGCTCGGCGCGCTGGCCGGCGCGCTCGCGTTCGGCGAGCGCACCAGCACGCTCAACCGGATCGCACTGGCGTTGGCGATCGCCGCCATCGCGCTGATCGCCAAGGGGACGTTCGCGGCGTAGTAACCGCGACGACCGGATCCACCCGGCGACGGCACCTCCCGGCGAGCAAGCCCGGTGCAACGATGACGAGCGGACTCGGAACGTGAAGAAGCAGGTCGGTGACAATTGTTATAAAATAACAAATTGAAGCCGGAGCAAGCCGATGAAAAGAACCATCCCCGCCCTGTTCGACGCCTCCGCCATGGCGCTGTCGGGCCTGTGCCTGGTGCACTGCCTGGCATTGCCATTGCTGGCCTCGTTGTTGCCGCTGTTCGGCGCCTGGAGCCGGGCCGAATGGGTGCATGCGGCCTTCGCCGGCGTGGCGCTGCCCTTGTCGGGCTGCGCGTTGTGGCGTGCGCACCGGCAGCGGCCGTTGCCCGCCGCCCTGTGGGCGATGACCACCGCAGGGCTGGCCGGACTTCTGCTCGGCGCGCTCGGCTGGCCGACACCCGCCCTGGAGACTCCGGTCACGGTCATCGGCAGCCTGCTGGTCGCCAGCGCTCATCTGTGGAATTGGCGCCGGCACGCGGATTGAGCCGGACCGGCGGCGCATGCACCAGATCCGAGACGCCGCGCTCGACATGTCATCAGATAGCCGAACACACAAGCAGCGCCCTTCCCCACGCGTCTGCCTGCCGGCATGACGCCGGGTCATTTCAGGTTGCCGAGCATCCAGTCGACCGTGACCTTGACCTGCTCCTCGGTCAGCGCGGCGTTTCCGCCCTTCGGCGGCATGATCCCGCCGTCAGGCCCGGTGAAGCCTTCGATGGCGTGCTTGTAGAGCGTCTCCTTGCCCTGGGCCAGGCGCGCGTCCCAGTGCGTGTGGTCCAGCGTCGGTGCCTTGCCCACGCCGTTGCTGTGGCAGGCGGTGCAGAGATTGTCGAAGATCGTCTTGCCGTCGGTGGTGCCGCCATAGGCGGCTTGCGAGGCCGCCTTGGCCAGGGTGGCCGCCTGCGCCACGGCCTGCGCGGCCACGCCGGTGGCACCGGCATACACCGCACCGACCGGCGCGATCCGCTGCGCGATGCGCTTGGCCGCGGTCGGTGACACCTCCTCGGGAATGGCGCGCTGCAGGTATGCCGCCAGGCCGATCAAGCCCAGGGTGATGATGACGAGCAGGCCGATCACCATCGAGAACTTCTTCAGGAACTCGAGATCGTAATTGCGCACGCGCTCCCTCCTGGCTGGCTGTGGGTCTGAAGACCTTCGCTACGCGGCCGGAGTATAGAGCAGCTCCCCGAGTCATCTGGCCGGACACGGCGCAAGACCCGCCTCCCCCGGCAAGGCATCGGGTTTTCCCGGGAATTGCCGGGCTGGGGCGGCGATTCCACCCGGCGCTTTGCGGCACTGCGGCAAAGGTTCACGACGTTGTGCACCCATGACAAATACGTATCATTCCCAGATCGAATGCGCCACGCGCCGCTTTTTACTCAATCCGGTTTATTTCCTCGGCCTGTGCAGGACTCCCCATCATGAAGCGATCACTGCTGCCGGGCCTGCTCCTGGCCTGCCTGAGCCTGTCGACCCAGGCGCACGAAATCTGGATCGAGCGCGACGGCGCCGGCCCGGTACGCGTCTACTTCGGCGAGCCGGCACAGGAAGTGCTCGACCATGGCGAGGACGAACTCAAGCGCGTCGTCGCACCGGACATCTTCGGCCCCCACGGCAAGGCCACCGCCGTCACCCGCGAAGGCGACCACCTGGTCGCGCCGTTGCACGGCGACGGCGATGCCTGGCTGTTCGACGACAAGGTGTTCGAGCCGTGGCAGGGCGAAGGCAGCAAGTACGAATCGGTGAGCTATTACGCGCGCGCCGGCCGCCAGAGCACAGCCTCGAAGCTGGACTTCGAGCTGGTGCCCGCCTCCGCCGGCGGCGACGTGCTGACCGTGCTCTACCACGGCAAGCCGCTGCCGGATGCCGAGGTGACGGTGATCGACCCACGCAAGTGGACCAGGCAGCTCAAGTCCGATACGCAAGGCCGGGTCACGCTGCCGCGGCTGGCCGCAGGCCGCCACATCGTCGTGGCCACTCACAAGGAAGCGGTGCAACGGCAGATCGCCGGCAAGCTGGTGACCACGGTCCATCACATCAGTACGCTGACTTTCCTCGCCGAATGAACGCCGCAGTGCCCGTGCGCGTGGCCCCGAGCGGCGCGCGCCACTGATGTCCCGCGCACCAGCTCCCACCCTGGCTACATCGCCGGCAAGCCGCCTCGCACAATGGCTGCAACGGCCGTGGCTCGGCGTGCTCTCGCGCAGCTGCGCGGCGATCTTCGGCGGCTATGCGCTGGCCAGCGCGCTCGCGCTGCTGATGTCGCTGGCGCTGCCGATGCCACGCAGCCAGGCGGTACTCACCGGCATGATGAGCGGGATCGTCGTGTGCGCCTGCGCCGCGCTGTGGGCGTTCGCGGTGCGCAGCGCACTGCGGGCCTGGCTCGGCATCGCCGCGCCGGCATTGCTGATGTTCGGCCTCGCCGCGCTGCTGCAGCGAGGCGCGGCATGAAAAAATCCCGGCTCGCACAGCCTGGTCGTGGGAGGGACTTCACAGGACAGCCGTTTTGCACGGCGAAGCCGCCCGCAGGGTGGCGCACAGGGATGTGCGCCATGAAGCAGGGCTTCCGCCAGTCGATGGCCTGGCTGCACACCTGGACCGGCCTGCTGGTCGGCTGGGTGCTGCTGCTGATCTTCATGGGCGGCACCGCCAGCTACTACCGGCAGGAGATCAGCCGCTGGATGCGACCGGAGCTGCCGGCCACACAGGTCGATGCCACCACCGCGTTGCGCAGCGCCGAGCACTACCTGCGCGCGCATGCCGGCGATGCGCAGAGCTGGAACATCACCCTGCCGACGCCGCGCGAGCCGGTGATGCCGATGTACTGGCTCAACCCGGCGCCGGTGCCGGGCAGCACCGCCCCGCAGCGCGCGATGTACGAGACCGCCACCGTGGACCCGGCCACCGGCGAGGACATCCACGCGCGCGAGACGATGGGCGGCGACTTCTTCTACCGCCTGCACTTCGACCTGCACTACCTCCCGGTGGTGTGGGCGCGCTACATCGTCGGCTTCTGCGCGATGTTCATGCTGGTGGCGATCATCAGCGGGGTGATCACCCACAAGAAGATCTTCAAGGACTTCTTCACCTTCCGCCCCGGCAAGGGCCAGCGCTCGTGGCTGGATTTCCACAACGTCAGTGCGGTGCTGGCGTTGCCGTACCACGCGATGATCACCTACACCGGCATCGTCACGCTGATGTTCATGTACCTGCCGTGGGGCATCAAGGCGACCTATCCTGAAGGCGAGATGCGCTTCTACGACGAGGCGTTCAACCGCCTTGCCGACACCCGCCAGGCGGCCGGCGTGCCGGCGGCGATGCTGCCGCTGGACCGCTTCGTGCAGCAGGCACGCCGGCAGTGGCACGCCGATGCCGCGATCGGCAGCGTGTTCGTCAACCTGCCGGGCGATGCCCATGCCAGCGTGGCGGTGACACAGCGCGCGCAATCGATGTCGGTGGACGCGCCTTCGCTGCTGTTCGACGGCACCACCGGACGGCTGCTCCGGCGCAGCGCCGATCCGGGCGGGGCCACGCAGACGCGCGGAGTGATGTACGGCCTGCACATGGCCGAGTTCGCGCGGCCGCTGCTGCGGCTGCTGTTCTTCGGTTCGGGCCTGCTCGGCTGCCTGATGGTCGCCAGCGGCGTGGTGCTGTGGGCGGTGAAGGAGCGGCCCAAGCACCAGAAGGCCGGTCGCATCGGCTTCGGCCTGCGCCTGGTGGACTCGCTCAACATCGGCGCGGTCGCCGGCCTGCCGATCGCGTTCGCCAGCTACTTCTGGGCCAACCGCCTGGTCCCGGTCGGCATCGAGGGACGCGCCGAGGTCGAGGTCGTGGTGTTCTTCTGGGCCTGGGCCGGTGCGCTGGCGGCCGCGTTCGCCTGGCCGAAACGGCCGATGTGGGTCTGGCAGCTGTACCTGGGCGCGGCGCTGTTCGCTGGGGTGCCGCTGCTCAATGCGCTGACCACCCATGTCCATCTCGGCGTCACCCTGCCGGCCGGCGACTGGGCGCTGGCCGGCGTGGACCTGGTGTGCCTGTTCCTCGGCCTATGCCTGGGCGTGGCCGGCTGGCGCATGCAGCACTGGCAAGCGCCGCTGTCGGCCGCGGAACGGCGCGCGAAGGCAACTGCGGCGCCACCTCGCCCGACCAAGCCCGCGCAGGAAAGCGTTTCGTGATCTGGCTGGCGCTCGCACTCAGCTACTCCGGCTTCACCGCGCTGTGCCTGGCGATGGAGAAGCACCAGCTGGAGCTGTACGGCAAGGACCGGGCCAGCCCGCGGCGGATGCGGATGCTGCGCGCGCTGGGCTGGCTGCTGCTGGCGATCGCGTTCGGGCTGTGCGTGGGCGTGCGCGGCTGGGCGATCGGCCCGGTGCAGTGGCTCGGCGCGCTCACCGCGGGCGCGGCGGTGCTGGCGCTGTGGCTGCTGCCGTACCTGCCGAAGGCGATCGTGCCGGCGGCATTCGTCGCGCCAGTGGCAGGTCTCGTGCTCGCGCTACTCTCGTAGGGCCTGTGCGGCGCGGCGCCGTGCTCCGCATCAGTCCGCCGCGATCGGCACCTCGTCCCCACCATGCGCACGATTACCGCCCAGGCGCTTGGCTTCGTAGAGCGCGTCATCGGCGCGCGCATACCATTCGTTCCAGCCGCCGGCACCATCGAGCAGGCCCATGCCGATGCTGACCGGGCAGATGTGCGGGATCTCGTCGCTGCGCTCCAGCTCGCTCCGCACGCTCGCAAGTACGCGCTCGCCGATCTGGCACAGTTGCTGCGCGTCGGCGGCGTTGACCAGTACACAGAACTCGTCACCGCCCAGACGGCAGGCCAGATCTCCCTCGCGCTTCACCGAACGCAGCACTTCGGCGACGTTCTGCAACACGCGGTCGCCCACGATGTGGCCGTACTCGTCGTTGACCTGCCTGAAGCGATCGCAGTCGATCAGCAGCAGACCGAAGCCGGGCGAGCGGCCGCTACGGCGGCATTCCTGCAGATACTGCGCCAGACCACGACGGTTGTGCAGGCCGGTCAGCTCGTCGGTGTGCACCTGCCCCTCGCCCTGACTGAGCGGATGGGAAGCCGCGTGAAGTTCGTCGAACGCCTGCTCCAGGTCGTGGTTGCGGCGGCGTAGCTTGCGAATCAGCAACTGCTCGTGGCTGGCCACGCGCGGGATGCTGCGGCGGAGGAAGTGTGCGACCAGCGCCGCGTCGCGGTCGACCAGCTTCTGGAAATCGCGATCATCGAGTTCGATCAGGCGACAGGCGGTCGCCGCCAGGGCATCGGCGCTGCGCGGGTGATCGCCGACGAGCAGGCCCAGTTCACCGAAAAACTTGCCCGGCCCCAGATGTCTGAGCACCAGGTCCTCGCCGAAGTCGAGATCAACCTCGCCCTCCAGGCAGACATACATCTGGGCCTGGATCTCACCGCGCCGGAAAATGACGTCGCCAGCCTGGAACTCGCGCTCGCGACCGAAGCGCGCGAACAATGCCAGTTCGTCGGAAGTCAACGCCACATGCAGGGCATCGAGCGTTTTTTCGACAATGTGACCGGTGAGGCCGACCGATCCAGGCACCGCGCTATCCCTATCCATCCCAGTCATTCCACGACTGGCGAGAAAGCGCCAGTCAGCATTCAATGCTAGCAGCGGAAACGGTTCCCGCTCAATGTCACAAGATATCTCATATCAAGCTGATACGAACATGTGAAGCGCGTCACCGTTCACGTCGCGGACCGGATCCGCCCCTCGAACGCGCCGGACCCGTCGGAGCCGTCGCTCAGGCCGCCTTCTCGCCATGGAACTGTTCTTCCTCGGTCGAGCCCTTCAGCGCGGTGGTCGAGGACTGGCCCTGCTGGATTGCCTGGGTGACCGCGTCGAAGTAGCCGGTGCCGACCTCGCGCTGGTGCTTGACCGCGCTGAAGCCCTTCTCGGCGGCGGCGAACTCGGCCTCCTGCAGCTCGACGAACGCGCTCATCTGGCGGCGGGCGTAGCCGTGGGCCAGGTTGAACATCGAGTAGTTCAGGCTGTGGAAGCCGGCCAGAGTGATGAACTGGAACTTGTAGCCGTAGCTGGCGATCTCCTTCTGGAACTTGGCGATGGTGGCGTCGTCCAGGTTCTTCTTCCAGTTGAAGCTCGGCGAGCAGTTGTAGGCCAGCAGCTTGCCGGGGAACCTGGCGTGGATGGCCTCGGCGAACTTGCGCGCGAACGCCAGGTCCGGCTTGCCGGTCTCGCACCAGATCAGGTCGGCGTAGGGCGCGTAGGCCAGGCCGCGGCTGATCGCCTGGTCCAGGCCGTTGCGGGTGCGGTAGAAGCCCTCGACGGTGCGCTCGCCGGTGGTGTGCGGCCGGTCGTTGTCGTCGATGTCGCTGGTCAGCAGGTCGGCGGCCTCGGCGTCGGTGCGCGCGATCAGCAGGGTCGGCACGCCGGCCACGTCGGCGGCCAGGCGCGCGGCGTTGAGCTTCTCGACCGCCTCGCGGGTCGGCACCAGCACCTTGCCACCCATGTGGCCGCACTTCTTGACCGAGGCCAGCTGGTCCTCGAAGTGCACGCCGGCGGCACCGGCCTCGATCATCGCCTTCATCAGCTCGAAGGCGTTGAGCACGCCGCCGAAGCCGGCCTCGGCATCGGCGACGATCGGCTGCAGGAAGTCGATCTCGTCCTTGCCCTCGGCGTGGTGCAGCTGGTCGGCGCGCAGCAGGGTGTTGTTGATGCGCTTGACCACCGCCGGCACCGAGTCGGCCGGGTACAGCGACTGGTCGGGATACATCTGCCCGGCCAGGTTGGCGTCGGCGGCGACCTGCCAGCCGGACAGGTAGATCGCCTTCAGCCCGGCCTTGACCTGCTGCATCGCCTGGTTGCCGGTCAGGGCGCCCAGCGCGTTGACGAAGTCCTTCTCGTGCAGGTACTTCCACAGCTTCTCGGCGCCCAGGCGGGCGATCGAGTGCTCGACGTGGACGGTGCCGCGCAGGCGCACCACGTCCTCCGGGCCGTAGTTGCGGGTGATGCCGTTCCAGCGCGGGTTGGTGTCCCAGTCCTTCTGGATCTCGGCGGCAGTCGGCAGCTTGCTGGTCATGGTCGGTTCTCCGTTGGATGGGTGATGTGCTTTCGGGATTTCAGTGCCAGGGAACGCTCCGAACCGTCGTTCCCGCGCAGGCGGGGGCCCAGTGACGCTGGAGCCGTCACGGAAGTCGCTGGGTCCCCGCCTGCGCGGGGACGACGGTTCGCGTCAATCGATCAGGTCGTAGGCCGGCAGGGTCAGGAAATCGGCCAGCTCGTCGGCGCGGCTCAACGCGTCGAGCAGAGCGATGGCTTCGCCGATCCGGGACGCGCCCGGCAGGCCGGCGTGATTGCCCAGGCGCGCCGGCAGGGTGTGCAGCGTGGTCTCCAGCAGCGCCAGGTCGATCGCGGTGCCGTCGTCCAGGTGCTGGCCGGGGGTGTGCAGCCACTGCCAGATCTGCGCGCGGCTGATCTCGGCGGTGGCGGCGTCCTCCATCAGGTTGTGGATCGGCACGCAGCCGTTGCCGTCCAGCCAGGCCGCCAGGTAGCGCACGCAGACCTCGACGTTGCCCTCGAAGCCGGCACGGGTGATCGTGCCCGGGCTCGGTGCGATCAGCGTGTCGCGCTCGGCCTGCACGTCGTTGCGCGCCACCTGGTGCTGGTTCGGCGATGGCATGTGCTCGTCGAAGATCGCCTTCGCCACCGGGATCAGCGCCGGGTGCGCGACCCAGGTGCCGTCGTGGCCGGCGCTGACCTCGCGCAGCTTGTCGGCGCGCACCCGCGCCAGCGCCTGCTCGTTGGCGGCCTCGTCGTGGTTGATCGGGATCTGCGCGGCCATGCCGCCCATCGCGTGGGCGCCGCGGCGATGGCAGGTCTTGATCAGCAGCTCCGAGTAGGCCTCCAGGAACGGCTGGGTCATCGTCACCTGGCCGCGCTCGGGCAGCACGCGGTCGGCATGGCGGCGGAAGGTCTTGAGGTAGGAGAAGATGTAGTCCCAGCGGCCGCAGTTCAGGCCGACGATGCGATCGCGCAGGACGTACAGGATCTCGTCCATCTCGAACACCGCCGGCAGCGTCTCGATCAGCACCGTGACCTTGATCTGCGCGTGCGGCAGGCCCAGCATCGCCTCGATGTGCGACAGCGCGCTCTCCCACAGCGCCGCCTCCTCCATTGACTGCAGCTTGGGCAGGTAGAAGTACGGGCCGCGGTCCTTGGCCATCAGCGCGCGGGCGTTGTGGAAGGCGAACAGCGCCGCGTCGAACAGGCCGCCGCCGATCGGCTGGCCGTCGATCAGCACGTGCTTCTCGTCCAGGTGCCAGCCGCGCGGGCGCACGATCAGCACCGCCTGCTGCTCGAACGGGCGCAGCGCGTAGTGCTTGCCATTGGGGGCATCGAAGCTCAGGTCGCCGCGGACCGCGCCGATCAGCGCGCGCTGGCCGGCCAGCAGGTTCTTCCAGGTCGGCGAGGTCGAGTCCTCGAAGTCGGCCATGAACACCTTGGCGCCGGAGTTCAGCGCGTTGATGACCATCTTCGGGTCGGTCGGGCCGGTGATCTCGACCCGGCGGTCCTGCAGCGCGTCGGGCAGCGGCGCGACGCGCCAGTCGCCGGCGCGGATCGCGGCGGTGTCGGCGCGGAAGTCCGGCAGCCCGCCGCGGTCGAAGAACGCCTGGCGCTCGCGGCGCGCCGCCAGCCGGGCCTGCCGCTCCGGCTCGATCGCCCGGTGCAGCGATACCAGCAACCCGAGCGCGGAAGCCGGGAGCAGCTCGGACTGGCCGGCGACCGGAGTGGTCAGGGTCAGGCCGGGGGTCGGACGCTCGGTAGACTCGGGACGGGGAGCGAAAGCAATGGCGGACATGATGGTTTCCTGCGGTTGCTGCGGACCGCCACCATCCCTCCACCGATAAGTATTTGACAAAATAGTTTTGTCAATGCATCACATAAAATTGGCTTATATTTGTCACGCCATGACCACCAAGCCGAGCGCAAGTCCGCGTTTTTCCTACAAATCCGACCGACTCAAGCCGCTCCGGGCGTTCTGCCAGACGGTGCGGCTGGGCTCGGTCTCGCGCGCGGCGGAGGCGCTTTTCGTCAGCCAACCGGCGGTGACGCTGCAGTTGCAGGCGCTGGAGCGCGAGCTGGGGGTGGGGTTGTTCGAGCGCGCCGGGCGGCGCCTGACCCCCAGCCGCGAGGGCCAGCTGCTGTACGAGATGGCCCAGCCGCTGGTCGAGAGCCTGGACGGGCTGGAGGCCAGCTTCCGCGACAAGGTCAAGGGCCTGGACGCCGGCGAGCTGAACATCGCCGCCAACAGCTCGACGATCCTGTACCTGCTGCCGAAGATCGTGGAGAACTTCCGCGCCCGCCATCCGGACGTGCGCCTGACCCTGCACAACGCGATCAGCGCCGACGGCACCGACCTGCTGCGCGAGGACGCGGTCGACCTGGCGGTGGGCTCGATGCTGGACGTGCCGGCCGACCTCAGCTACGCCCCGGTGTACCGCTTCGAGCAGGTGCTGATCGCCCCGCCCGACCACCCGCTGGCGGCCAAGCCAAAGATCGCGCTGGAGGACCTCTCGCCGCATCCGCTGATCCTGCCGCCGCGGCGCCAGGTCACCTACCGGCTGGTCGACCTGGTGTTCCAGCAGCACCGCGTGCCCTACACGGTGGCGCTGGAAGTGGGCGGCTGGGAGGTGATCAAGCAGTACGTGGCGATGGGGATGGGCATCTCGATCGTCACCGCGATCTGCCTGACCGAGGCCGACCGCGACAAGCTGGCGATGCGCTCGCTGAAGGCCTGGTTCCCGACCCGCAGCTACGGCGTGGTGGTGCGCAAGGGCAAGTACCTCTCGCCGCAGGCACGCGCCTTCATCGAGCTGATCCAGCCGGACCTGTTCGCGCCGCGCAGCTACGACGAGAGCGGGCCGTCGGAGCGCTGAGGCGCCCGCCTTCCCATCGTCCCGGTTCTGTCTCAGGATACGAGACGCACGCGTGCATGATGCATCCGTGTAAGGGGGACACATGGAAGACATCGCGCCGTCCGATCTGAAAACCATCCTGCATTCCAAGCGGGCCAACCTCTACTACCTGGAGCACTGCCGGGTGCTGGTCAACGGCGGCCGGGTCGAGTACGTCACCGACGCCGGCAAGCGCTCGCTGTACTGGAACATCCCGATCGCCAACACCACCACGGTGTTGCTGGGCACCGGCACCTCCATCACCCAGGCGGCGATGCGCGAGCTGGCCAAGGCCGGCGTGCTGGTCGGCTTCTGCGGCGGTGGCGGCACGCCGCTGTTCAGCGCCAACGAGATCGACGTGGAAGTGGCCTGGTTCTCGCCGCAGAGCGAATACCGGCCCACCGAATACCTGCAGGCCTGGGTGCGGTTCTGGTTCGACGACGACCTGCGCCTGTACGCCGCCAAGGCTTTCCAGCGCGCCCGCGCCGAGCGCCTGCGCGCGCAGTGGACCCACCGCCAGTTGCGCGAGGCCGGCTTCGCCGCCGACGCCGCACGACTGGACGAACTGCTGGCCCGCACCACGCGCAACATCGACCTGGCCCAGGACAACACCGCCCTGCTGACCGAGGAAGCGCGCCTGACCAAGGCCCTGTTCAAGCTGGCCGTGGACACCGTCGGCTATGGCGACTTCACCCGTGCCAAGCGCGGCAGCGGCAGCGACCCGGCCAACCGTTTCCTCGACCACGGCAACTACCTGGCCTACGGCCTGGGCGCCACCGCCGCCTGGGTGCTCGGCCTGCCGCACGGCCTGGCGGTGCTGCACGGCAAGACCCGGCGCGGCGGGCTGGTGTTCGACATCGCCGACCTGGTCAAGGACGCGGCGATCCTGCCGCAGGCCTTCCTGTCGGCGATGCGCGGCGACGATGAACAGCAGTTCCGCCGTGGTTGCATCGAAGCCCTGACCCGCGGCGAATCGCTGGACTTCATGCTCGACACGCTCAAGGCGGTCGCCCTCGACACCGCCGCGCAGGTGCGCGCATGAACATCCTGCTCATCGCCCAGTGCGACAAGCGCGCCCTCACCGAGACCCGACGCATCCTCGACCAGTTCGCCGAGCGCCGTGGCGAGCGCACCTGGCAGACCCCGATCACCCAGGCCGGGCTGGACACCTTGCGCAAGCTGCTGCGCAAGACCGCGCGCAAGAACACCGCCGTGGCCTGCCACTGGATCCGCGGCCTGGACCATAGCGAGTTACTGTGGATCGTCGGCGACGCCCGCCGCTTCAACGCCGAGGGCGCGGTACCCACCAACACCACCGCGCGCGACGTGCTGCGGCGCGAGGACGAGAACGACTGGCACAGCGCCGAGGACATTCGCCTGCTGGCGCAACTGGCCGCCCTGCTGCACGACCTGGGCAAGGCCAGCGTGGCGTTCCAGGACCGGCTCGCCGGCCGGCTGAGCGAGCGCAACCTGTACCGGCACGAATGGGTGTCGCTGCGGATGTTCCAGGCCTTCGTGGGCGACGACGACGATGCGGGCTGGCTGCGGCGGCTGGGGGATGCCGACGGGTTCGACGAAGCGGCATGGCTCGCGGCCGGCCGCTACCAGCGCGACGGACTGGACGCCACCGACGCCCACCCGTTCCGCAAGCTGCCGCCGCTGGCCGCCGCCGTGGCGTGGCTGGTCGCCACCCACCACCGTCTCCCGGTGGTGCCGGTCGAGCGGGACGACGGCAGCCAGGACTGGCTGGGCAGGCGCGCCCGCCAGTTCAATCCGGCCTGGCTGGAAACACCGCTGGCGCAGGTCGCCCACGACTGGAACGAGATCCGCCAGCCAGCCGAGCGCGCGCGCATCGAAGCGTACTGGACACCGGCAGCGCCGCTGCCGGTGATCGGGCCCAAGTGGCGGGCGCAGGCCGCGCGCGTGGCGCAACGCCTGCTGCAGCGCAACCCCGGCCCACCCCGCGACTGGCTCGGCAACCCCTACGTCATGCACTTGGCGCGATTGAGCCTGATGCTGGCCGACCACCACTATTCCGGCCTGGCGAAGGCGTCGCCGCTGCGCGTGCAGGGCGACGGCAACACCCGGCTGCACGCCAACACCGACCGCGATAGCAGCCCCAAGCAGGCGCTGGACGAACACCTGCTCGGCGTGGCCCGCGACGCCGGCCTGATCGCCCACGCGCTGCCCGGTTTCGAGCGCCACCTGCCTCGGCTGGTCCGCCATCGCGGCCTGCGCAAGCGCAGCGCCGACGCGCGCTTCGCCTGGCAGGACAAGGCCGCCGATGCCGCAGACGCCATGCGTCAAACCGCACACGAGCACGGTGCTTTCATCATCAACATGGCCTCCACCGGCTGCGGCAAGACCCTGGCCAACGCGCGCATCCTCAACGCGCTGGCCGATCCGCTGCAGGGCCTGCGCGCCACCTATGCGCTGGGCCTGCGCACGCTCACGCTGCAGACCGGCCGCAGCTACCGCCACGACCTGCACCTGGGCGAGGACGAACTGGCGATCCAGGTCGGCGGCTCGGCCAGCCGCGCGCTGTTCGAGTACTACGCGCAGCAGGCCGAAGACGGCGGCTCGGGCTCGGCGCAGGCGCTGATCGAGGAGGACAGCCACGTCCTCTACGAAGGCCACACCGCCGACCACCCGCTGCTGTCGCGGGCGCTGCACGACGCGGAGATCCGCAAACTGCTGTCGGCGCCGATGCTGGTGTGCACCGTGGACCACCTGGTGCCGGCCACCGAATCGCTGCGCGCCGGTCGCCAGATCGCGCCGATGCTGCGGCTGATGAGCGCCGACCTGGTGCTCGACGAACTGGACGACTACGACCTGGCCGACCTGCCCGCGCTGGCCCGGCTGGTGTACTGGGCCGGCCTGCTCGGCACGCGCGTGCTGCTGTCCTCGGCCACGCTGCCGCCCGCGCTGGTCGAGGGCATGTTCCAGGCCTATCGCGCCGGGCGCCTCCAGTACCGGCGCAATCGCGGCCGTGACGGCGGCAGCGACAGCGGGCCAGGCGCGGCGCAGGCCGAGGTGCCCTGCCTGTGGGTGGACGAGTTCGGCGTGCAGACCGCCGCCTGTGGCGAGCTGGCGACCTTTGCGGACCAGCATGCGCAGTTCGTCGGCAAGCGCGCGGCGAAGCTGGCACGGGCCGATGCGCTGCGGCGGGCCGAACTGCTCCCGCTGGACATCGCCCGGGGCCTGCCCCAGGAGGCGCGCCATGCGGCGTTCGCCCAGCACGTCCACGCCGCCTGCCTGCGCCTGCACCAGCATCACGCCCAGGCCGATCCAATCAGCGGCAAGCGCGTCAGCTTCGGCATCGTGCGCATGGCCAACATCGACCCGTTGTTCGACGTGGCCCAGGCCCTGTACACGCTTGGCGCGCCCGAGGACACGCGCATCCACCTGTGCGTCTACCACGCCCGGTTTCCGCTGCTGCAGCGCTCGGCCATCGAGCACCAGCTCGATGCCGCGTTCAACCGGCGCGGCGACGGCCAGGGCGCCTACCGGCTGCCCGGCATCCGCGCCCTGCTCGACGCGCACCCGGAGCACGATCACCTGTTCGTCGTGCTCGCTTCTCCGGTCTGTGAAGTTGGCAGGGATTGGTGTGCCGACTGGGCCGTGGCCGAACCCTCATCGATGCGCGCGCTGATCCAGCTTGCGGGGCGCGTGCAGCGGCACCGCCGGCGGCCCCCGGAACACGCCAATGTGCTGGTCTTCGAGACCAACCTGCGCAAGTTCGACCCGCGCACCGGCCCGGACGGCAAGCCGAAGGCCATCTTCGTGCGGCCCGGCTTCGAGGACGAACACGCCCCGGCCCGCGCGCCGTTCCGGCTGATCGCCCAGCGCCTGGGCAAACTGATGGACGCCAGCGAATACGCCACGCTGACCGCGCTGCCGCGCATTCGCCCGCGCCCACCGGCGCAATGGCAGGCCAAGCAGCGGCTGGTCGATCTGGAACACGCGCGCATGGCCGAACGCATGCTGCCGCAAAACGCCCCGGACGCCGCGCCCATCGGGCTCAACGCCGCCAGCGCCTGGCAGTATCCGCAGGCCGCCCTGACCGGCGTGCTGCCCCAGCAGCAGCCGTTCCGTGCCGACAGCCAGCGCACCGTGACCCTGGCCTTCCTGCCCGACGAGGAGGAAGAACACCTGCGCCTGCACCGCGTCGAGCACGACGACACCCGGCGCGGCAGCTCGCTCTACGTCCCGGTCGACCGCAGCCAGCGCCAGACCATCACATTGCCGCCGGGACCGCGCATTGGCGCCTGGGGCAGCTTCGACCTGATGGACCTGCTGGCCGAGCAGGCCGACCACCTCGGCCTGCCACTGCGCGCATGCGCCGAACGGCTGGCGACTGTGGAGGTGCCGGACAGCACGCCGGGCTGGCGCTACCACCCGTGGCTGGGTTTTGCGAAGGCGCGATGATGACCCGGACCCGGCCGCCGCGCTCAAGCCCAGGGATCGATCAGGTCCACGCCGCAGTCGGCGAAATCCTTGAGGTTGCGCGTGGCCAGCGCCGCGCCATGCGCACGCACGATGCCGGCGATCATCATGTCCGGCTGGCTGCCGGGCCGGCCCTGCGCGCGGCGCCGGGCCGCAAGCGCGGCATGCGCATCGGCGGCGGCTTCGTCGTAAGGCAACACGCGGCCGGCCATGTCGGTGGAGAAGATCGCCTCGATCTCGCGGAGCAAGTCATTGCGACGCTTGCCAGCGGGGAGACGGTACGCCCCCTCCAGCATCTCGCCACGGGAAATCGCCGTCGTGAACAAGGCGTCTCCCGCCTGCCGTCCGAACCAGGCCAGCACCCGCGGTGCCGGGAGCGGACGCATCAACTCGGACAGGACGTTGGTGTCGAGCACGATCACCGGTCGAACTCGGGCCCGCTGAAATCGGGGGGATCACGCATTGGCTCGCGTGCCGGCAATTCCAGTTCGATCCCACCGAACGGAGCGACCCGCGCCCGGATGTTCGCCACCAGCGCGGCTCCGCTTGCGGCCCTGGGCTCCGTGGAAAGCGCCGAGCGCAGGATGCTGCGCGCCTCCTCCTCCATCGAACGCCCGTGCAGCGCCGCGCGGAGGCGCAAGCGCGCTTTCACGTCGTCGTCAAGATTACGGATGGTCATGGTCGCCATGGGGATGCCCTCCGGCAGTGACTGCATTGCTTGCATTGTAGTCACTGCCGGAGGAGAGGTGCTGCCTGTTCGGCAGAGGAGAGTTATGCGTGCACCAAAGCGCACTATTTCCTGAGCTGCCTGTCCGGCAGGCGGGCATGCTAACATCGCCAAAAATACGAGATGATCAATTAATCGTGCGCCCAAGCGCACTATGGTTGATTTAATCAAGCTGGTGAGGTTTAATGAAGACGCCCAGACCATTCGTGGTGGTCTGGGCGTCGGATTAACAACTGCCGGTTGGCCCCGGCCCAACGCACGATCGGAATGCCGTGCAGGAGGATATAGGTGTGTGGAAGAACCCGCACATGACCTCATCAGTCATCTAGTACGGGCGGCTTCACGCCCCACGGTAGCGACAGTTGCTGTGGGGATTTTACAAACATGCCTCGCGAGAGGTAAGTGGAAGGAATCCGGAAGTGACAGGAGCAATCAATACATCGACTCGGAAAGAACGATTCGAGTCGGCCATCGCCGCCTTCATCGAAGCGCGGCGCACGGCCAAGCTCAAGGGCAACGAAGACGATGCCGACGCGGCATCGAAGTACGACTATCACGCCTGGCTGGCCGATGCCGCGCGCCGGGTCGCGCAGATCCAGGCCGTAACCCACGTGCTCAAGGCCACCCATCCCGACGCACGCGGCAGCAGCCTGCACGCCAGTCCCGACCGCCTGCCCCGGCATGGCGAGATCGGTACGCACGTACTGGGGCCCGACTACGCCGAGGACGTGGTGGGCAATGCCGCGGCGCTCGACGTGTTCAAGTTCCTCAAGATCGAGGTCGATGGCCGCCGGCTGCTGGACTGGGCGCAGGACGGCGATGCCGATCTGCTGGCCGCCCTGCACCCCGATGCCACCGTGGCGGCCGGATGGCGCGATGCGTTCCGTGGCCTGGTGCGCACGGACACGGCACCGGCCTCGCACGAAGCCGCCAAGCAGGTCTACTGGCTGCTCGGCGACACGCCCGCCGACGACCATCAGTACCACCTGCTGCAACCGCTGTTCTCCAGCAGCCTGGCGCACGCGGTCCATGCGGATATCCAGGACGCCCGCTTCGGCGAAGACAACAAGGCGGCACGCCAGGCCTTGCGGGCCAAGGAATCGCACGAAGCCGGCTATCGCGACTATCGCAACCTGGTCGCGCGCAAGCTGGGCGGCACCAAGCCGCAGAACATCTCCCAGCTCAACAGCGAACGCGGCGGCGTGAACTACCTGCTCGCCTCGCTGCCGCCGCGATGGACGCAGGAACACCCCCGCCACCTGCGTCACCTCGCATCGGCCATCGAGGAACGGTTCGCCTACTTCGACGGCGTGCGCCCGCTGGTGAGGACATTGGCCGAGTTCCTGACGTCGGTGGCCGACCGCCCCCGCAACAAGGACATCGTGGAACAGCGCGAAGCCATCGAGCAGGCCCTGGGCGCGCAGCTCACGCTGTTCGCCGCCTCGCTCCAGGCCCGGCTCGAACCCGGCTGGACGCGCGATCCGGACATCCAACTGCCGCTGTTCGAGCAGCTCTGGCTCGATCCGGAACGCACCGAACTGGAGTCCCGCAACGATCCGGATCACCCCGAATGGACGCAGCAGGACGAAGACTTCAAAGCGGCCTACGACGTTGGCGACTGGCCGGACCAGGTGGCCGGCCGCTTCGCCCAATGGGTCAATGCGCAACTGCGCGCGGCCGGGCTGACCGCCGTGGGCGATGCCGAATACGGGCACTGGGCCCGGCAGGCCATCGTCGAGGCCGCCTGGCCGGTGCCATTGCAACGGCGTGCGCCAGCGGGAGGTGCTGCATGACTGCTGGCGACTACAAGCACCTGCTGGTCCTGCCGCGCCTTCGTGTGCAGAACGCCAATGCCGTCTCCAGCCCGCTGACCCACGGCTTCCCGTCGATCACCGCCTTCCTGGGGCTGGCCTGGGCTCTGGAACGCAAGGCCCGCGCGGCCGGCCTGGACGTGTCCTTCCCGGCCATCGGTGTGGTCTGCCACGACCATCAGGAACAGGTGACCGACGGCGGCTTCATCAAGGCGTTCCGGCTGACCCGCAACCCGGTCGGCAGCGACGGCAAGACGGCGGCCATCGTCGAGGAAGGCCGCATCCACCTCGAACTGAGCCTGGTGCTGGCCGTGCGCAGCACGCGCTGGCAACGCGAGCCGCAGACCCGCAGTGCCGATACCGCCGTCATCGCCGACCTGCTGGCCACCTCGCGCATCGCGGGCGGCACGCTGCTGCCGTCGCAGCGGTCGCACCACAGCCGCTACCGGCCCCAGGTCGTGGACCTGAGCGGCAGTCCGGAGGACCGCCAGGCCGCGTTCCGCAAGGCCAGCCTGCGCCTGCTGCCCGGCTTCGTGCTGGTGTCGCGGGATGATCGCCTGCAGGCGCGACTGGCCGAGCTGCAGGCGGCCGATCCGGCCGCCACCGCGCTCGATGCCTGGCTGTCGCTGTCGCGCATCAACTGGACCTGGCAGCCCGGCGAGAACGGCGCCAAGGGCACATGGCGCAACGACCGCAAGGGCCAGGGCTGGATCGTGCCCATCCCGGTCGGCTACGGCGCGCTGGGCGACCTCCACCCCCCTGGCACCGTCGCCAACACCCGCGACGCCACGACACCGTTCCGCTTCGTCGAAAGCCTCTACTCGGTCGGCGAGTGGATCAGCCCGCACCGCCTGCATGCGCCCGAACAACTGCTCTGGTACGCCGACAGCCAGCCGGAAGCCGGGCTGTACCGCGCACGCAACGACTATCGGACGGATGCCGATCCGTTCGAGGACCTCTACGACTTCGACTGACCCCCTCTTTCAAAAGGAATCCATCATGTCCACCGAACTCAAGACCGCCTCTGTCCTCGCCTTCGAGCGCAAGCTCGACCCCTCCGACGCTCTGTTCTTCGCCGGCGACTGGTCCGCGCGCGGCAGCGCCGCCGCGTGGCAGCCGGTGAAGATCCGCGAGAAATCCGTGCGCGGCACCATCTCCAACCGGCTCAAGACCAAGGACCAGGATCCCGCCAAACTCGACGCCGCCATCGAGAACCCCAACCTGCAGACCGTGGACGTGGCCGCGCTGCCGCGCGATGCCGACACCCTGCAAGTGCAGTTCACCCTGCGCGTGCTGCCCGGCACCGGCAAGCCCTCGGCCGCCAACAGCGCCGCCTACGAGGCCAAGCTGCAGCAGACCATCCAGGGCTACGTGCAGGCCCACGGCTTCGGCGAACTGGCGCGCCGCTACGCCATCAACCTGGCCAACGGCCGCTTCCTGTGGCGCAACCGCGTCGGCGCCGAGCAGGTCGAGGTGCAAGTGGCACACCTGGTCGAAGGCGCGGCGGCCGGCACCTGGACCTTCGACGCCCTGGCCCTGTCGCTGCGCGGTTTCGACGTGCCCACCGAGGCCGCCGCCGGCGTCGATGCCGTCGCCGCGCTGATCGCCGCCGGCCTGGCTGGCGAGCGCCACGTCCTGCTGCGAGTGACCGCCTTCGTGCGCGCGGGCAACGGGCAGGAGGTGTTCCCCTCGCAGGAACTGATCCTCGACCGCGGCCGTGGCGACAAGAGCAAGACCCTGTACGCCGTGGGCGAAGGCGACAAGGCCGTGGCCGCGATCCACTCGCAGAAGATCGGCAACGCCATCCGCAGCATCGACACCTGGTACCCCGGCGCCGAGGACAACGGCCCGATCGCCGTCGAACCCTACGGCTCGGTCACCACCCAGGGCCATGCCTATCGCCAGCCCAAGGCAAAGACCGACTTCTACACCCTGCTCGACGGCTGGATCCTCAAGGACAAGACCCCGGAACCCGAACAGCAGCATTTCGTCGTCGCCACCCTGATCCGCGGCGGCGTGTTCGGCGAAGCGGGTTGATGCCATGACCAGCCACTATGTCGACATCACCGTCGTCCCCGGCCCGGAGTTCAGCGTGCCCCACCTGCTGGGCGCGCTGTACGACCGGCTGCACCTGGCCCTGGTGCAACACGGGTTGGAGACCATCGGCGTCAGCTTCCCGGGCTACAGCCTCACCCCGCGTACCCTCGGCGATACCCTGCGCCTGCATGGAAGCGCGTCCGGCTTGCAGCACCTGCTGCAGGCGGACTGGCTCAAGGGCGTGCGCGATCACGTCCGCATCGCCCCGCTTGCCCCCACGCCCGGCGACGCCAGGCACCGCAGCGTCTCGCGCAAGCAGTTCAAGACCAATGCCGAACGCCTGCGCAGGCGCCGCATCCGTCGCAAGGGCGAAACCTCCGAACAGGTAGCCCAGGCCATCCCGCTGTCGGTGGAACGCCGTCCCGACCTGCCCTACGCACACCTTCGCAGCCGCAGCACCGGGCAACCCTTCCACCTGTTCATCGCCCTCGGCCCACTCGCGCAGGACGCCACACCGGGTCAATTCAACAGCCATGGCCTGAGTGGGACAGCCACCATTCCCTGGTTCTGACCCTTTTCTCGCCGCCGCAGCTTCCTCCTTTAAAATCAGCGACTTACCCATGCCCTCCAGAAAAGGAGGGCATGGCTTCATCTGACCATTATTCACGTAGATACAATAGCTTGCATCGTTTTTGCTCTAGTTCGCTGCCGCGTAGGCAGCTCAGAAATTGAACGATCTGAAGGACTCTAAGATTGGTGTGTTCGCTGCCGCGTAGGCAGCTCAGAAACGTGCTGTACAGCGGTGGAGGTGGTACACCGGGTTCGCTGCCGCGTAGGCAGCTCAGAAATGACTTCGCAGATTGATCCGGCACTGCTGCATGTTCGCTGCCGCGTAGGCAGCTCAGAAATGGGGCCCTGCACAGCCCCGCACCCGCGCTGAGTTCGCTGCCGCGTAGGCAGCTCAGAAAGCTGCCCGTGCTATGATGCACCAGGCCGAGGTGTTCGCTGCCGCGTAGGCAGCTCAGAAACGTGCATTGCCCCACAGCTGTACTAGCTCTAAGTTCGCTGCCGCGTAGGCAGCTCAGAAATGTTTCCCGCAGAAAAGCGTATCTCAGAAATCGTTCGCTGCCGCGTAGGCAGCTCAGAAACCGAGTACACAAGCGCGAACGACATCGCTGTGGTTCGCTGCCGCGTAGGCAGCTCAGAAAATCCAGTAGATGAAGCGGCGGCCGTCGATGACTGTTCGCTGCCGCGTAGGCAGCTCAGAAATTGAAGTCGATGCAGCGCGCAAAGCGCGATGAGTTCGCTGCCGCGTAGGCAGCTCAGAAACAGCTCGTGCAGCAGGTAGCGACCGAGATTTAGTTCGCTGCCGCGTAGGCAGCTCAGAAAGCATAGAACGCCAGCAGCACAAGCCGCTGGCGGTTCGCTGCCGCGTAGGCAGCTCAGAAATCCGCTCTATGTGTTCACACATCTATGTACTAGTTCGCTGCCGCGTAGGCAGCTCAGAAAGACAACGTGAACGAGCAGGTGTGCGGCCTTGAGTTCGCTGCCGCGTAGGCAGCTCAGAAAGATCGCGTACTCCTGACGCTACCTCGACTGCAGTTCGCTGCCGCGTAGGCAGCTCAGAAAATGATCGAAGCGTTCCGCCTGACCGTGAGTGTGTTCGCTGCCGCGTAGGCAGCTCAGAAATGCGGTTGTACACGGATACAGGGCAAAGGGGGGTTCGCTGCCGCGTAGGCAGCTCAGAAATCGCTGAACTTCGCGGGCCTGTCGTGCTTCCATGTTCGCTGCCGCGTAGGCAGCTCAGAAAATCACAACTTGAACCCCACCGCTACTGTGACAGTTCGCTGCCGCGTAGGCAGCTCAGAAATACGCCGCGCTGTACTTCAGCATCCTCCTGCTGTTCGCTGCCGCGTAGGCAGCTCAGAAAACATCGAACACATGTTGTTGAAAGGGTGGCAGGTTCGCTGCCGCGTAGGCAGCTCAGAAACAGAGCATTAACTAGGAGGCGCTATGCACCAGGTTCGCTGCCGCGTAGGCAGCTCAGAAATTTCTCGACGCGCGCCTCCGCGCACGCTGCGATGTTCGCTGCCGCGTAGGCAGCTCAGAAAACAGCGCTAGTGCAGGGGTACGCACCCCTGTTGTTCGCTGCCGCGTAGGCAGCTCAGAAAATCGCCGGGGCCAAATCCCAGCGTGCACAGGCGTTCGCTGCCGCGTAGGCAGCTCAGAAAATGCCCGCGCGGCGATAACGGACTGGCAAGCCGTTCGCTGCCGCGTAGGCAGCTCAGAAACAGGTATGTGCGCGCAGCTCGTGCTCAAGCTTGTTCGCTGCCGCGTAGGCAGCTCAGAAAAGCCGGAGGAGCGAAGCCCAGCGCTGCACTACGTTCGCTGCCGCGTAGGCAGCTCAGAAATTGGCGTGCTGGAAGACAATTTGAACGAGGGCGTTCGCTGCCGCGTAGGCAGCTCAGAAAGAAGCCCTCGACCGGAAATACTACGATTCGTTGTTCGCTGCCGCGTAGGCAGCTCAGAAAATGACGCCCCGACACCATGAAAATCTTTATTCGTTCGCTGCCGCGTAGGCAGCTCAGAAAAGGCCCTCTAACCCGCCCGTTCACTGCCCCCTGTTCGCTGCCGCGTAGGCAGCTCAGAAATGGTCGGCGTAGTGTTGGGCGGCATAGTTGTAGTTCGCTGCCGCGTAGGCAGCTCAGAAAAAACGCGGCGCTATCGCGTGGCGTTGCGCACTGTTCGCTGCCGCGTAGGCAGCTCAGAAAAGTAGCCTTGGCGGCGGGGCCGGGCGGCCAGCGTTCGCTGCCGCGTAGGCAGCTCAGAAACCTCCACCGCTGTACAGCACGGGCGCACCCGCGTTCGCTGCCGCGTAGGCAGCTCAGAAATTCGGCGTGGGGACCGGCGCGGGTGTGCAGTCGTTCGCTGCCGCGTAGGCAGCTCAGAAATAGAGCAAGTCCACGAGATGGGAGGGGAAAGGGTTCGCTGCCGCGTAGGCAGCTCAGAAATTTACGTGCAGGCTGATGCGCGTGCCCTTAGTGTTCGCTGCCGCGTAGGCAGCTCAGAAACGCCACACCACCCCGTCAACGCGGGTCTCGAAGTTCGCTGCCGCGTAGGCAGCTCAGAAATACCCAACCGCCCCATACTGACCGCCATCAAGGTTCGCTGCCGCGTAGGCAGCTCAGAAACCACGTCCCGCAGCAGCAGCGCACCCGCTTGAGTTCGCTGCCGCGTAGGCAGCTCAGAAATAGGGCAGGCGGCAGGCGGCGTCCCTTGCACGGTTCGCTGCCGCGTAGGCAGCTCAGAAAGATGCACGGGGGTGTATGTGTTTACTCATGCTGTTCGCTGCCGCGTAGGCAGCTCAGAAACGTACTTCGGGGGCACCGCTGTACCGTACTGCCGTTCGCTGCCGCGTAGGCAGCTCAGAAATATCGGCCACGGCCACGCCTTCGTGCTGGCACGTTCGCTGCCGCGTAGGCAGCTCAGAAAGCAGTGACGTTGTCGTAGTGGTAGAGCGAGGTGTTCGCTGCCGCGTAGGCAGCTCAGAAAGGCGGCGCGACGGGCGTGCCGGCGTTGTAGGGGTTCGCTGCCGCGTAGGCAGCTCAGAAATCTGCGCCGTTCTGGTACTCCATGATCAGACGGTTCGCTGCCGCGTAGGCAGCTCAGAAAGCTGCAAGGAACGCCTCCGCGAACTCCATCGAGTTCGCTGCCGCGTAGGCAGCTCAGAAATCACAAGCGCGGGGTGCGCTAAGCTGCACCGGGTTCGCTGCCGCGTAGGCAGCTCAGAAATGAGCCGGCGGGCGCTGTAGAGGCCACGCCGGGTTCGCTGCCGCGTAGGCAGCTCAGAAACTGGCAGACGACGCAGCACGTCTTGCCGACACGTTCGCTGCCGCGTAGGCAGCTCAGAAAATGGAAATCCCCTTCAAACCGAACGGGGTCGGGTTCGCTGCCGCGTAGGCAGCTCAGAAAGGTTGGCAAGCCGATCGAAGCACTGACGCCATGTTCGCTGCCGCGTAGGCAGCTCAGAAACCAATGCACCGCGCCCCACCCAAGCCCCGCCGGTTCGCTGCCGCGTAGGCAGCTCAGAAAAAGCACGCCATCATTGGCGAGTTACAAGTGCTTGTTCGCTGCCGCGTAGGCAGCTCAGAAATTGTACGCCACGTGCGTGCCCTTGCTGGTTGGGTTCGCTGCCGCGTAGGCAGCTCAGAAATGGACGTGCTGGTACTAGTGCCCGACCTAACAGTTCGCTGCCGCGTAGGCAGCTCAGAAAGCGACTACGGAGACGCTAAGTAAAACCCAACCGTTCGCTGCCGCGTAGGCAGCTCAGAAAGGAGGGAAGCGCTGGAGGCGCGCAGGGCTTCAGTTCGCTGCCGCGTAGGCAGCTCAGAAACGCTTACGGCGCTGTTGCGTCGTCGTACTGGTAGGTTCGCTGCCGCGTAGGCAGCTCAGAAAGAACGCTGCAGCTCCCTGCGGCTGCTGGGCTTGTTCGCTGCCGCGTAGGCAGCTCAGAAACGGATTGGTCCACAGCTCGATGCCGCGACGAAGTTCGCTGCCGCGTAGGCAGCTCAGAAATTGATGACCGCGGCCAGGTCCAGCTGCAGCGAGTTCGCTGCCGCGTAGGCAGCTCAGAAAGACTGCGCGCCATTGGCAACGGACAAGTTCCAGTTCGCTGCCGCGTAGGCAGCTCAGAAACATCAACGTGCGCATCAACAGCGGTGGTCGGGCACATCCAGCGGCAAGCACCCTGGGCAAGCCCCATCCCGCAAACCGTGGCATCATCGACCTTCATTGCGTTGTTCAAGTCGGCTGCATTGGCCTTCGGCAAGCTCCTCGGCCACTGCTGCCTAACAACTCATTCAAGCCGACACTGCTTCGCGGTGCGGCTTAACTCAAGCGTTAGGCCTCATGAAGCATGCTCCGCTGGGATACAAGTGTCCGTTCTGCGCCATCGCAGCGACACTGTATGCGCCCCACTCTGCGTCAACCATTGTCTTTGCCGATCCCAATGTCTTTGCACTGGTTCCGCTCCACTACTACGGAGGCATCAAGGGCAATTGTCTCGTAGTGCCACGGAGTCACTACGAGAACGTGCTTGAAATCCCCGATAATTTGGGTAACTCCTTTTTTGCCGCTACTCGGCGTTTAGCAGATGCCATGCTGCGTGCTTTCGGGTGTGATGGCGTTTCAACGCGCCAACACAATGGACCCGCCGGCGACCAAGATGTATGGCACTACCACCTGCATGTGATTCCACGCTACTCAGGGGATGGGCTTCACGGCGGGCAGAAGGATGCGTACCCCGCCGAGGAACGAGTGGACCTAGCAGCCAAGCTCCGGGCCGAGCTGCGGTAAGAGCGTAAGAACTGTAGGTGTGGCAGCATGAGGCCTAACGCCTGAATTAAGCCGCGCCACGAAGTGGCGTCGGCTTGAATGAATTGTTAGGCGGCGGATCAGACACCGGAGCACCCAGGCAGAGTCATTGCGGTGGCAATGACCCACATGCAAAAGGCTAGCAGGGCAACAAGTAGCGCGCCGCCAGCCAGCCAATAGGAGCGCAGGAGGATTGCCCTGATGGTGAAGAACACGAATGCCAAGGCGCAAAGCAACAAGGCGATTAAGAACGCCCATGGGCCCTGTGGCTGGCACAGAAACGCGCGAGCGAGATAAATGCCAGCAGCGAACGCGGCGACGCTCAGCAACAGGGATGTCCATGCTGTTCCTTGTATGAGTTGCCGTAGGGCCACGAGAGCTGCCTAACAATTCATTCAAGCCGACGCCGCTTCGCGGCGCGGCTTAATTCCGGCGTTAGGCGCCATTGACTGCATCCTTGAACGGCGTTGGGCTGCATACTCGTCCCGACAGCATCCTCGACTAATGGAGACCGCAGTGCCCCAGCCCACAGAAGACCGCTTGCAAATCCGCGAACTGATCGAGCGGTTTCACGACGCCGTGAACCATGGTGAACCCGAGCGGCTTGGTCTGCTCTTTGCACCAGACGCCATCTGGGAGGTTGCCCCTCCTTTCCAGCATCGATTCGAAGGCCCAGAGAACATAGTTGCCGGCATCAGCGAGACCGTCGGTAAGCTCGACTTTCTGTTCCAGACCTGCTCGCCGATCGTCATCGATCTACAAGGCAACGTAGCTACGGCACGAACGTCCATGCAGGAGTTTGGCCGTTTCAAGGATGGCGGAGCGATGCGCGTCGCTGGCACCTACTTCGATGCCTTTCAGAAGAAAGCTGGTGTATGGCGATTCACCCGTCGCACCTTTCGCGCTCGCTACGCAGATGATGCGCCGCTTCCGGGAACAGTAGTCTTCGCATCCACAGCAAGTACTGTCCTAGTCTAATTCTCGTAGACACCTCGATAGGGGATGATCTTCCCCACGAGAGCCCAGCAAAATATGACCCGAAACCGTAAACCTTTGATGCGGCCTTCAAGCTGAAGGTCATGCAGATGATCCGAGAACAAGGCCTGAGCGTTGGTCAGGTGTGCCGTGACCAGGACCTGGTGGACAGCGCGGTGCGCCGCTGGCTGGCGCAGTACGATGCCGAGCAGGCTGGCCAGGCCGGGATCGGCAAGCCGTTGACGCCTGAGCAGCAGCGCATCCGCGAATTGGAGCGGGAAAACCAGCGGCTACGCGAGGACGTGTCACTGTTAAAAAAAGCGTCAGCCTTCTTCGCCCGGGAACTGAAGTGATCCAGCAGTTGATCGATCAGTGGCAGAAGAAGGCCGGCACGTCCCGTCTATGCCGGTTGCTGGGCGTGAGTCGCTCGGGGGTGTACGCCGCCCGTCGGCGACGGCAAATGCCGCGCGTCTGTGCTCTCAGTACGCCCTTGCAGGTCGCCTTCCAGGCCAGTGGCGGCAACTACGGCAGCCGTCGGCTGTGCGCCGCGCTGAAGGCCCAGGGCCTATCCGCCGGGCGTCATCGCGTGCGCCGGCTGATGAAGCAGCAGGGGCTCAAGGCGCGCTGGAAGCGCAAGTTCGTCCATACCACCGATAGCCGGCATAAGCTGCCGGTGGCGCCCAACCTGCTGGAGCGGCGTTTCAATCCCGACGCCCCCGATCGGGCCTGGGTCGCCGATATCACCTACATCCGCACCAGGCGCGGTTGGCTGTATCTGGCGGCCGTGTTGGACCTGTACTCACGCAAGATCGTGGGCTGGGCGATGGCACCGAACATGGCCGCCGAACTGGTCTGCACAGCGCTGCAGATGGCGATTGTCCTACGCCAACCCAAGCCTGGGCTGATCGTGCATACCGATCGCGGCAGTCAGTACGCCAGCCAGGCCCACCGCGACCTGCTGGTCCGCCATGGCCTGATCGCCAGCATGAGCCGCAAGGGCAACTGCTGGGATAACGCGGTGATGGAACGGTTTTTCCTGAATCTGAAGATGGAGCGGGTCTGGCAGCGTAACTACGCCAACCCCGACGAGGCCATCGCCGACATCACCCACTACATCGTCGGCTTTTACAACACCCACCGGCTGCACTCCACCCTCGGCTACCGATCACCGGCCGACTACGAGAAAGCCACTACCTGAAATCCCCTATCTCTGTGTCCACGAAAACTTGACCACGGCAATGGTCAACCACGGCGATCGACCCACGTTCCCCATCATCGGAAAGAGCCAAGCAAAGCGCATGACCACGATCAAGCCGCCATTGCCAACCGACAAGCTCGAATTCTCCCGCCGCCTGCGCAAGGAAATGACCGATGCGGAACGCAAACTCTGGCAATGCCTGCGGGGCGGGCAACTCGAAGGACTGAAATTCCGCCGCCAGCATCCGCTGCCGCCGTATATCGTCGATTTCTGCTGCATCGAGAAAAAGCTGATCGTCGAGTTGGATGGGTCGCAGCACACTTCGCAGATGGATGCGGTGAGAACCCGCTGCTTGGAGTCGCAGGGATGGCGGATTCTGCGTTTCTGGGATCACGATGCTTTGATGCAGACGGAGGCGGTGATCGAGGTGATCTGGAACTTTGTCGGGAAACCGGACCCTCACCCCAACCCCTCTCCCAGGGGGAGAGGGGCTTAAAAAGCGATGTCTCATGAC
>JASGDG010000164.1:0-4506 GCA_047607325.1 Xenophilus sp.
AGGGCGCCGCGCCAGGCGTCGCCGCAGCCGGTGGGGTCCACCACCGCCTCGGGCTGCACGGCGGGCACATGCGTGGAACGGCCGCCCTCCCAGACTTCGCAGCCCTCGGCGCCGAGCGTGACCACCAGGCCCTTCACGCGATGGGATAGCTGCGCGCTGCTCCAGCCCGTGCGCTCGCTGAGCATCTTGCCCTCGTAGTCGTTGACCACCACCCAGTCCGCCTGGTCGACGAAGTGCGCCAGTTCCTCGCCGCTGAACATCGGCAAGCCCTGGCCGGGGTCGAACACGAAGGGGATGCCGGCCTCCTTGAACTGCGCGGCATGCTGGAGCATCGCCTCGCGGCCGTCGGGCGCGATGATGCCCAGGCGGATGTCGCCGCGCGGCTCGATGCGCGTGAGGTGCGCTTGCTGCATCGCGCCGGGGTGGAAGGCGGTGATCTGGTTGTTGTCACGGTCGGTCATGATCATCGCCTGCGCCGTGTAGGTGCTGTCGATCCGGCGGATGAACTCGGTGCTGATGCCCAGTTCACGCAGGCGCTGCACATAGTCAGCCCCGTCGCTGCCCACGGCCGCCATCGGCAGCGCCTGGCCGCCCAGCGCATGGAGGGCATAGGCGATGTTGCCGGCGCAGCCGCCGAAGTCGCGCCGCAGCGAAGGAACGAGGAAGGAGACGTTCAGGATGTGCAGCTGGTCGGGAAGGATCTGCTGCGCGAAACGCCCCTCGAAACCCATGATGGTGTCGAAAGCCAGGGAACCGCAAATCACCGCTGCCATGAGAAAGATCCTGAAGAGAAAAGAGGGAAGACGGGAGGCTGTGGCCACCGTCAGGGATAGAACAGCACGAGCCGGTAGCCGATCACCGCGGGCAGGATGACGTCCTCCGGGGGCTGCAGCACCATCGGCACGGAGGCCACCTGCTCCGCATGGGGCGCCATCACGGCCGGCGCGCCGACATCCCGCGGATGCAGCACGCGCCGCGCGACAGGCCGTTCGCTGCTGTCGAGCAGGGCCAGCTCGACGGACGGCATCACCAGCGGCTGCGCCGCCGCGCTGCGCAGGGTGAAGTCCAGCCGGTAGCCCGGCGCGTCGCGCTGCGGCGTGAAGCCCGAGCCCTCGATGCGCACGGCATCGATGCGGCGCAGCGGCCCGAGTTCGCAGCCACTCAGGGCACACACCGCCGCGAGCACCGGCTGCCAGGCCGGCCCGGCGGCGCGCAGGGCGTCGCGTTCGTGGCGGAGCACCTGGAACACCAGCGCCAGGGCCGTGAGCACGATGGCCGTCCCCCACAGCAGCGCGCCACGTGCGGAAGGCGGACGGGCCGGGGTGGTGTCAGCGGCCGGTGCACCGGACAAGGCGGACGCTGCAGGCCCGGCCACCGGAGGCGCGGCGGGTGCGGCGCCATCGCTCGACGCCTCGCGCAAGGCCGCCACGGGGACTTCAGCGGCCGCGGGTGCCCCAAGACCCTGCGCGTGCTCGCGGCGCCGCGCTTCGCGCAGGGCCTGGATGCGCGTGCGCCGCAAGGCCTTCTGCAACTGCGCATCGACGGCCTCGTCCACCGGCGACGGCACCTCGCCCAGGACGGGCGCCGGAAGCATGGGCCAGGGATCGTCGGCAGCGATGGCGAGCAGCTCGGGGCGGCTGAACCCGCTGCCCGAGCCTTCCCCGTTTCCGGCGCGATCTTCCGCACCGGGCAGGGAGAACGGCGCCTGCAAGGGCGGGGGCGCGGCCTCGGCCGGCGGCGCCTCCTGCGGCAAGGCTGCCGCGGTGAAGTCCAGCAGCCGGGCGTCCGGCCATGAGGACGGCACCGGCACGGGATGCCCGGCCTCGCCGGCCTCCTCGGTTCCCTCCAGCGCGGGCAACGCATCGAAGACCTCGCTGCAGCGTCCGCACCGCACCCAGCCGTCGGAGATGCGCAACTGGTCGCGCACCACCTTGAAGGCCGTGCCGCAGGCCGGGCAGCGGGTGACGAGGCTCACGCGGTGCCTCAGCCGCCGCCCGTCATGAGGATCCAGCCGTCCTCCGCATCCACGACCTCCAGCGCGAGATGGGAAGCATAGGCGGCCTGGAGTTCGCCGGCCTGCCGTTCGAGGATGCCGGCCAGCACCAGCGAACCGCCTTTGGCGACGTGCGCGCACAGCAGCGGCGCCAGCACTTTCAGCGGCGTGGCGAGGATGTTGGCGAGCACCGTGTCGTAGCGGCCCTGCGCCGCCTCGGGCAGCGCGGCGCGCAGCTGTCGCGACGGGACGCCGTTGGCCTCGGCATTCAGCCGGGTGGACTCGACCGCCGCCGGGTCGATGTCCACCGCGTCGATGTCCAGCGCACCGAACTTCGCCGCGCCGATGGCCAGGATGCCCGAGCCGCAGCCGTAGTCGAGCACGCGCCGCCCGGCGCCGCCGTCGCCCCGCCGGGCGATCCAGCGCAGGCACATGCGGGTGGTGGGGTGCGTGCCGGTGCCGAAGGCCAGGCCGGGGTCGAGCCGGATGATGCGCTCGGCCTGCGCCGGTGGCTCGTGCCAGGTGGGCACGATCCAGAAGCTCGGCGTGATCTCGACCGGCGCGAACTGCGACTGCGTCAGGCGGACCCAGTCCTGGTCCTGCAGCTGCGTCGCGCCGAGCGACTCGCAGCCCTCGAAGAAATCCTGCGCCGCCAGCACCCCGGCCGCGTGCTCCGCCTGCGTCTGCGAATCGAACAGCGCCACGATGCGCGAGCGCTGCCAGCCCTCGCGCGGCGGCGGCATGCCAGGCTCGCCGAAGAGGGCCTGCTCGGCCTCCGTCTGGGCATCCGCGTCCTCGACGGACACGCTCAGCGCATCGAGTTCGTCCAGCGCCTCGCCGACGATCTCGACCCGCTCCTCGGGCACCAGCAGGCGCAGCTCGAACATCATCGCTTGTGCGATGCCATCCACTCCTCCAGGTAGTGGATGTTCGTTCCCCCGGCCATGAACTTCGCGTCGACCATCAGTTCGCGGTGCAGCGGGATGTTGGTCAGGATGCCTTCGACCACCGTCTCGTTGAGCGCGGTGCGCATGCGCGCCATGGCCTGCTCGCGCGTGTCACCGTAAACGATGATCTTGCCGATCATCGAGTCGTAGTTGGGCGGCACGAAGTAGTTGGTGTACACGTGGGAGTCCACGCGCACGCCCGGGCCGCCCGGCGGGTGCCACATCGTGATGCGGCCCGGCGAGGGCGTGAACTTGTAGGGGTCTTCCGCGTTGATGCGGCACTCGATGGCGTGGCCATGCACCTGGACCTGGCGCTGCGTGAAGGGCAGCTTCTCGCCGGCGGCGACCATGATCTGCGTCTTCACGATGTCGATGCCGGTCACCAGTTCCGTCACCGGATGCTCCACCTGCACGCGGGTGTTCATCTCGATGAAATAGAACTCGCCGTTCTCGTACAGGAACTCGAAGGTGCCGGCGCCGCGGTAGCCGATCTTCTTGCAGGCGGCGGCGCAGCGCTCGCCGATGCGCTCGATCAGCTTGCGCGGAATGCCCGGCGCGGGGGATTCCTCGATCACCTTCTGGTGGCGCCGCTGCATGGAACAGTCGCGCTCGCCCAGGTAGACGGCATTGCGGAACTTGTCGGCCAGCACCTGGACTTCCACATGCCGCGGGTCCTGGAGGAACTTCTCCATGTACACGGCCGGGTTGTTGAAGGCCGCGGCCGCCTCGGCCTTGGTCATCTGGATGGCGCCGACCAGCGCCGCTTCGGTGTGCACCACCCGCATGCCGCGCCCGCCGCCGCCGCCCGCCGCCTTGATGATGACGGGGTAGCCGATGGCCTTGGCAATGCGCTTGTTGGCCGCCGCATCGTCCGACAGCTCTCCGTCGGAGCCCGGCACGCAGGGCACGCCGGCCTTGATCATGGCCTGCTTGGCCGAGACCTTGTCGCCCATCATGCGGATCGACTCGGGCGTCGGGCCGATGAACTGGAAGCCGCTCTGCTCCACGCGCTCGGCGAAATCGGCGTTCTCCGAGAGGAAGCCGTAGCCCGGGTGGATCGCCTCGGCGTCCGTCACCTCGGCGGCCGAGATGATGGCCGGCATGTTGAGGTAGCTCTGCGACGAGGGCGCCGGGCCGATGCACACCGCCTCGTCCGCCAGCTTGACGTACTTGGCCTCGCGGTCGGCCTCGGAATAGACCATCACCGCCTTGATACCCAGTTCGCTGCAGGCGCGCTGGATGCGGAGGGCGATCTCCCCCCGGTTGGCCACCAGGATCTTCTTGAACATTCAGCGGCTCACTCGATGACGAACAGCGGCTGCCCGTATTCGACGGCCTGGCCGTTCTCGCCGAGGATCTGCGCGACCGTGCCGGACTTGTCGGCCTCGATCTCGTTGAGGATCTTCATCGCCTCGATGATGCAGAGCGTGTCGCCCTCCTTCACCTGGCTGCCGACCTCGACGAAGGACGGGGCGCCCGGGCTGGCGGCGCGGTAGAAGGTGCCGACCATCGGCGACTTGACGACGTGGCCCGCCGGTTGCGCGGGCGCGGCGGCGGGCGCCGGAG
>JASGDG010000165.1:0-14785 GCA_047607325.1 Xenophilus sp.
GCACGCCTCGGGCATCCACCAGGACGGCGTGCTCAAGGCGCGCGACACCTACGAGATCATGCGCGCCGAGGACGTGGGCTGGAGCGCCAACAAGATCGTCCTGGGCAAGCTCTCGGGCCGCAACGCCTTCAAGCAGCGCCTGCAGGAGCTGGGCGTGGAGCTGGAGAGCGAAGCCGACGTCAATGCCGCCTTCCTGCGTTTCAAGGAGCTGGCCGACCGCAAGGCCGAGATTTTCGACGAGGACATCCTCGCGCTGGTCAGCGGCGACGGGGGCTCGAACGTTGGAGAGCGGTTTGGTTTTGTCTCGCTCGCCCAGCACAGCGAAACCGGCGAACGCCCCCACGCCCGGGTGGTGTTCACCGTCGAAGGCAGGGAGGTGGCCGGCGAATCGGACGGCAACGGGCCGGTCGACGCCTCCCTCAAGGCCATCGAGTCGCATGTGAAGAGTGGTGCCGAGATGGTGCTTTACTCGGTCAACGCCATTTCGGGCTCGACCGAGAGCCAAGGTGAAGTTACAGTCCGGTTACAAAGCACCGGGCGTGTCGTCAACGGCGTGGGCGCCGATCCCGACATCGTGGTCGCTTCCGCCAAGGCTTATCTGAGTGCCCTCAACAAGTTGCAGAGCCAAGCTGAGCGAGTGGCAGCGCAAGGGTAGTTTTTCGGGCGGTCCTGGTTCTTCGGTTGAAGAAGGGAGCGCAAGTAACTGATATTGCGGCCCTTTTTTTAATTCGATAGACTGCGGCATTTCGTCGTTCATGCCGCTGGAGATTTCCTGATGCCCGAAGCCCCCGAGCCCTTGGTAGCGCCTGGAGCCCCTTTCCGGCGCGCGGCCTGCGCTTTCCGTCTGATCGCCGTCGCGCTGTGCGCCACGGCGTTTTTGCTGCCCGGCGCGCATGCGGCCAAGGCGGCGGCCAAGAAGCCGGCCGCCAGCACGAAGAAGGCGGTGGCGGCAGGGCCTGCTGGCAAGTCCCGGGCGGCAGCGGGCGCCAAGGTCGCATCCTCCAAGCGCTCGGCGACGGAGCGCGTCGTGCGCGGCGGCCGCAACGTCGTGGCGACGGTGCACAAGAAGGGCGGCAGGACGGTGGTGGCCGTGCAGCGCCGCTCCGTGGTGCGCGTGGTCGAGGCGCCGTCCCCGCGGTTGTCCTTCGGCCAGATGGCCGGCCTGCAGAACACGGACGACCCGCTGGACCTGCGTTCCAACGCCGCCCTGGTGATCGACCAGGACACGCGCGAGGTGCTGTTCAGCAAGAACGACCATGCCGTCCTGCCCATCGCCTCGCTGACCAAGCTGATGACGGGCCTGCTGATCAGCGAGGCGCACCTGCCGATGGACGAGTTCATCACCATCACGCAGGACGATGTCGACACCGAGAAGGGCAGCAGTTCGCGCCTGCGCGTGGGCACCACGCTGTCGCGCGGCGAACTGCTGCACCTGGCGCTGATGTCCAGCGAGAACCGCGCGGCGCATGCGCTGGGCCGCACCTACCCGGGCGGCATGAGCACTTTCGTGAGCGTGATGAACGCCAAGGCCCGCATGCTGGGCATGCACGACACGCGCTATGTCGAGCCCACCGGCCTGTCGCCGCACAACCAGTCGACGGCGCAGGACCTGGCCGTCCTCGTGAGTGCCGCGTCCACTGATTCGCTGCTGCGCCAGCTGACGACCTCGCCGGAGCACCAGGTCGAGATCGGCAACCGCATGCTGCAGTTCAACACCACCAACCGGCTGGTGCGCAGCCCCGACTGGGACATCGGACTGCAGAAGACGGGCTACATCTCCGAGGCGGGCCAGTGCCTGGTGATGCAGGCCAAGGTGGCGGGGCGCAAGTTGATCATGGTGTTCCTGGACTCGACCGGCAAGCTCAGCCGCATCGCCGATGCCGAACGCGTGCGCCGCTGGGTGGAAACCACCCACTTCCACACGCTGAGCGCGCAGGCGGCGAGCTGACGAGGCCGTCGCCCGGGCGGCCGGTGGCCGCGTTCTTCACACCCTGCGAACCGCTGGCGCAGCAGCCTCTGCCAGGGTGGCGGCCGGCGCGCTGCCGCCCGGCGGAACGCCGGTGTAGCCGAGCGCGGCCGAGATGCCGTTGGCGGTGGCCTGCAGCTTGGGCAGCCAGCCGTCGTCCAGCCGGTCCGCCGGCGCGGAAATGGACAGGCCGGCCACCAGCTTGCCTTGGTCGTCATAGATGCCGGCGGCCATGCAGCGCACGCCCAGTTCCAGTTCTTCGTTGTCGCGCGCGATGCCGTACTGGCGGGCGCGGGAGAGTTCGCGCTCCAGCACCGGCAGTTGGGTGATGCTGTTGCGCGTGTGACCTGCCAGGCCGGTGCGGGTGGCGTAGGTGCGCACGCGCTGCGGGTCGTCGGCCGCCAGGAAGAGCTTGCCGGTGGAGGTGAGATGCAGCGGCGCGCGGCCGCCGATGGCGCGCACCACCTGCATGCCGGAGCGTTCGCTGTAGGCGCGCTCCACGTAGACGATCTCGTCGCCCTGGCGCACGCTCAGGTTGACCGGCTGCTGCGTCAGCCGGTGCAACTCGCGCATCGGGCCCAGGGCGGCGTCGCGCACGTTCAGTCGTGCCTTGACGAGGTTGCCCAGTTCCAGCAGCCGCATGCCCAGCCGGTAGTTGCCGGCCTCGGGCCGGTCGACGAAGCGGCCGACCGCCAGGTCGTTGAGGATGCGGTGGGTGGTGGAAGGATGGAGCCCCGTCTTTTCGCTGATCTCCTTGAGCGAGACCGCTTCCTCGCGCGAAGCCAGCACGTCGATCAGCGCGAACATGCGCTCGATGACCTGGATGACCGGGGTGGCGGGCGCGTCGGGCTGGGCTTTTCTCATGAGGGCAGGGCGTGCGGCAACGCCTGCCATTTTATCTCGTGAAATCAGACGTGGCGGCCGAGGGGCGTTGCCAGCGGCCGTCGAGCAGCATCTCGTGCGGCTCGAAGCGTGCCTTGTAGGCCATCTTCTCGCTTCCGGCGATCCAGTAGCCCAGGTAGACGTGCGGCAGCTTCAGCTCGCGCGCCTGGGCGATCTGCCACAGCACGCCGTAGGTGCCATAGGCCGCGCCCGGCTCGGGCTCGTAGAAGGTGTAGACGGCCGACAGGCCGTCGTTGAGCACGTCCAGGATCGACACCATCCGCAGCGCGCCGGGGCGGCCATCGGGCTGCGCCTCGCGGAACTCGACCAGCCGCGAGTTGACGCGGCTTTGCAGCAGGAACTGGGTGTATTGGTCGATGCTGTCGTGGTCCATGCCGCCACCGGCGTGGCGGCCGTTCTGGTAGCGCAGGTAGAGCTGGTAGTGTTCGGGCACGAAGCACAGGCGCAGCACGCGCGCCTGCAGCGCGGCGTGCCGCTTCCAGGCGCGGCGCTGGCTGCGCGTGGGCTGGAACTGATCGGCCAGCACGCGCAGCGGCACGCAGGCGCGGCAGCCGTCGCAGTACGGGCGGTAGGTGAACATGCCGCTGCGGCGGAAGCCGCTGGTCACCAGGTCGGAGTAGATGTCGTTGTTGATCTGATGGCTGGGCGTGGCCACCTGCGAGCGGGCCTGGCGCGCCGGCAGGTAGCTGCACGGGTAGGGCGCCGTGGCGTAGAACTGCAGCGTCTGGAGCGGGAGATCCTTGAGGTGCGTCACGGCGCGCGTGCTGTCAGTGGGCAGGTGGCAGGAGTTCGTTCCAGTATAGGGAGTCGAAGCACCAGGCAGGCGGCGCGGGCAATTCGGCGGCGCGCTCCACGTGGGCGGCGAAGCGCTCGCGCGGCCATTCGCGCGCGCCCAGGCTGGCCAGGTGGCGGGTGTTCTGCTGGCAGTCGATCAGCCCGATGCCGTGCCGGCGGCACAGGCACACCAGCGCGGCCAGGGCGATCTTGGAGGCGTCGGTGCGGTGGGCGAACATCGACTCGCCGAACATCGCCCGGCCGATGTTGACGCCGTACAGGCCGCCGGCCAGCTCGCCGTCGATCCAGGTTTCCACGCTGTGGGCGTGGCCGGCCCGGTGCAGGGCGAGGTAGGCCGCTTCCATCTCCTCCACGATCCAGGTGCCGGACTGGCCCGCCCGCGGCGCCCGGGCGCAGGCGGCGACGACGGCGGCGAAGCCGTGGTCGACGCGGATCTCGCAGCGCGCGGCGTCGGCGCGGAAGGCCTGCAAGGTCTTGCGCAGCGAGCGGTGAAGCCGGAACTCGGCCGTCGGCAGCACCATGCGCGGGTCGGGGCTCCACCAGAGGATGGGCTGCTCGTCGCCGAACCAGGGAAAGATGCCGTGGCGGTAGGCGTCTAGCAGCGTCGCCACGTCGAGCGCGCCGCCGCCGGCCAGCAGGCCGGGGACCGGGTCGCCCTCCGCCCAGGCCGTGGAGACGGGCGGGAAGGGCGCGCCGGGTTCGAGCCAGGGCAGGGGGCGGGTGCGGGGCGGCAAGGTCGGTCGGAAGGGGCGTCGGCGGAGACGCCCATTCTCGGGCCGACGCGCGTCAGAACGACTCCATCGGCAGGCCGACGTAGTTCTCCGCCAGCGAGGTGGACGCCGCGTGCGAGTGGACCAGGTAGTCCAGCTCGGCCTCCTGGATCTTCTGGCCGAACTCGCCCTCGGCCGGGAAGCGGTGCATCAGCGAGGTGAACCACCACGAGAAGCGCTCGGCCTTCCACACCCGGCGCAGGCACAGGTCGGAGTAGCGGTCCAGTGCGGTGGTGCTGCGCTCGGCGTAGTGGCGGATGAAGGCTTCCGAGAGGTAGCCCACGTCGCCCGCCGCCAGGTTCAGCCCCTTGGCGCCGGTGGGCGGCACGATGTGCGCCGCGTCGCCGGCCAGGAACAGGCGGCCGAAGCGCATCGGCTCGGCCACGAAGCTGCGCAGCGGCGCGATGCTCTTCTCCAGCGAGGGGCCGGTGACCAGCCGCTCGCGCGCCTCGGGGTCCAGGCGGGTGCGCAGCTCATTCCAGAAGGCGTCGTCGCTCCAGTCCTCGACCTTCTCCTCCAGCGGCACCTGCACGTAGTAGCGGCTGCGGGTGTGGCTGCGCATGCTGCACAGGGCGAAGCCGCGCGGCGTGTTGCAGTAGATCAGCTCGTCGGACACCGGCGGCACGTCGGCCAGCACGCCCAGCCAGCCGAAGGGGTAGACCTTCTCGTGCAGGTGGATGGCCTGCGCCGGCACGCTGGCGCGGCTCACGCCGTGGTAGCCGTCGCAGCCGGCGATGAAGTCGCACTCGATCTCGTGCGTGGCACCGTCCTTCTCGTAGCGCACGCGGGGGCGTTGGCCGTCGAAGTCGTGCAGGCTGACGCCGGCGGCGCCGTAGACGGTGGCCAGGCCGGCGGCGGCGCGGGCCTCCATCAGGTCGCGCGTGACGTCGGTCTGGCCGTAGATGGTCACCTGCTTGCCGCCAGACAGGCCATGCAGGTCGATGCGGTGCCGGGCGCCCTGGAACAGCAGCTCGATGCCGTGGTGCGGCAGGCCCTCGGCCCTGGCGCGCGCGTCCATGCCGGCGCGCGCCAGCAGGTCCATCGCCACCTGCTCCAGCACACCGGCGCGGATGCGGCCGAGCACATACTCGCCGGTCTGGCGTTCCACGATGATGTTGTCGATGCCGGCCTGGTGAAGCAACTGGCCGAGCAGCAGGCCGGAGGGGCCGGCGCCGATGATGGCGATCTGGGTGCGCATGGCATGTGTCTCCGATGGGGAAGTCCCGAGCGTAGGCAAGGCGAGCGACCGGTGGCAGGGCCGGCGCGCCGGCGATGTGCGATCATGCGAACAGCTGCGCGATGATCGCGCAAATGCCGCACGCCGACCGCCTTCTTCCATGAGCATCGCCAAGGCCGACTTCATCGAAGGCATCGCCAAGGGCATGGCGGTGCTGGAGAGCTTCGACACCGAGCGCCAGCGCCTGAACGCCACGCTGGCGGCGGCGCGCGCCGGCATCACCCGCGCGGCGGCGCGGCGGCACCTGCTCACGCTGGCCCACCTGGGCTACCTGGAGACGGACGGCAGCTACTTCTGGATGTCGCCCAAGGTGCTGCGCTTCTCGGGCAGCTACCTGGGCTCGTCGCGCCTGCCGCGGGCGCTGCAGCCCACGCTCAACCGGCTGGCGGCGCAGACGGGTGAGTCCTTCTCGGCCGTGGTGCTCGACGGGGAGGAGGCCGTCATCGTGGCCCGCAGCGGCGCCTTGGGCGCGCCCAGCCGCGTGCTGGCCTACGGCCTGCACCTGGGGGCGCGGCTGCCGGCGCACGCCACTTCCACCGGCCAGGTGCTGCTCGCCGCGCTGCCGGCGGCCGGGCTTACGGCCTGGCTCAAGAGCCGCACGCTGCCGCGGCTGACGCCGCACACGCTCACCCAGGCGCGCACGCTGCGCCAGCGGCTGGCGCAGGTGCGCCGGCAGGACTGGGCCTTCGCCAGCGAGGAGCACGAGCTGGCCGTGCAGGCCCTGGCCGTGCCGCTGCGCGACATGCGCGGACGCACCGTGGCGGCGCTCAACGCCGTGCTCTCCGGCGGCGGGCGCGACGTGCAGGCGCTGCAGCGGGAGCTTCTGCCGCATCTCTTCGACGCCGCGCGGGAGGTCCGTGCGATCCTCTGACCCTCCGCCCCGAACCTGCTTGTTCCCATGCGCCTGCTCCTGCTCGAAGACGACCTGATGATCGGCGAGACCGTGCTCGACCTGCTGCGCGCGGAACATTACGCGGTCGATTGGGTCAAGGACGGCGAAATGGCCGATACCGCCCTGCGCACGCAGGACTACGACCTGGTGCTGCTGGACCTGGGCGTGCCCAGGCTGGACGGCCTGGACGTGCTGCGCGCCCTGCGCGCGCGCAAGCAGCGCATGCCGGTGCTGATCGCCACCGCGCGCGACTCGGTCGAGCAGCGGGTGCAGGGCCTGGATGCCGGCGCCGACGACTACGTGCTCAAGCCCTACGACCTCGACGAGTTGCTGGCCCGCATCCGCGCCCTGCTGCGCCGTGCCGCCGGGCGGGCCGAGCCGGTGTTCGAGCACAAGGGCGTGAGCCTGAACCCGGCCACGCACGAGGCGGCGGTGGACGGCCGGCCGGTGGTGCTCTCGGCGCGCGAATGGGCGGTGCTGGAGCCGCTGATCGCCCGGCCCGGCATCGTGCTCTCGCGCGCCCAGCTGGAGGAAAAGCTCTACGGCTGGAAGGACGAGATCAGCAGCAACGCCGTGGAGGTCTACGTGCACGGACTGCGTCGCAAGCTGGGCGCCGACATCATCCGCACCGTGCGCGGCGTCGGCTACATGGTTCCGAAATGACCACGCCCCGTCTTCGCGGACTTCGTTCCGCTTCGCCAACCCCCTGCAAGGGGGCACACCCTGCGGCCTGGCAGAGCCCGTTCCGCGGGTGCTCCCGCATGGCCTGCTTCGCGGCCCTTCGATCGGAGCGGCGGGCGTGAGATCGCTGCGAGCGCGACTGCTGTGGTTCCTGCTCGCGGCCATCGTGCTGGCCGGCGCGGCGCAGGGCTTCGCCACCTACCGCACCGTGCTGCACGAGGCGGACGAGCTCTTCGACTACCACATGCAGCAGATGGCGCTGTCGCTGCGCTCGGGCCTGCCGCCCAGCGCGGCGGTGGGTGGGCTGGGGCCGGTGGAGCAGAACTTCGAGTTCGTGGTGCAGGTGTGGACGGCCGACGGCGTGCGCATCTTCGAGTCCGCCGAGCAGGCGGCGCTGCCGCAGCGGGCGGTGCTGGGTTTCTCGGACGTGAACGCGCGCGGCACCACCTACCGCGTGTTCTCGCTGCAGTCGCGCGGCATGGTGATCCAGGTGGCGCAGGACATGGCGGCGCGCCGCCACATGGCCGGCACGCTGGCGCTGCGCACCGTGGCGCCCATCGCGCTGATGGCGCCCCTGCTGATGCTGGTGGTGTGGTGGGTGGTCAGCGGCTCGCTGGCGCCGGTGGCACGGGTGCGCTCCCAGGTGGCCTCGCGCCAGGCGGACGACCTCTCGCCGGTGAGCGAGGCCGGGCTGCCGGAGGAGGTGCGCCCGCTGGTGCACGAGCTGAACCTGCTGTTCGGCCGGCTGCAGCAGGCCTTCGAGGCGCAGAAGCACTTCGTGGCCGACGCGGCGCACGAACTGCGCTCGCCGCTGGCCGCGCTCAAGCTGCAGGTGCAGGGCCTGCAGCGCGCGCCCGACGGCCAGGCGCGCGCCGTCGCCACCCAGCGCCTGGCGGCCGGCATCGACCGTGCCACCCGGCTGGTCGAGCAGCTGCTGGCCCTGGCGCGCCAGGAGGCCAGCGCCACGGCGGGCTCGCCCGCCCGCCCGGTGGACCTGCTCGAACTGGCGCGCTCGGCCATCGGCGACGCCGTGCCGGCGGCGCAGGCGCGCGGCATCGACCTGGGCCTGGGCGCGCCGCCCGCCGCGCCAGCCATCGTGCAGGGGCATGCGGACGCGCTGCGCATCATGCTGCGCAACCTGCTGGACAACGCGGTCAAGTACGCCCCCGAGGGCGGTCTGGTGGATGTGGAGATCGCCGCCGATGCGCGGGGCGTGACGCTGCACGTGGACGATTCGGGGGGCGGCCTGCCCGAAGCCGAGCGCGAGCGCGTGCTCGACCGCTTCTACCGCGCCGATCACACCCAGGCCCAAACGCAAGGCAGCGGGCTGGGCCTGGCCATCGTGCGTTCGGTCGCGCAGCTGCATGGCGCGCAACTCGTCCTGGATACCGCGCCGCGCCTGGGCGGCCTGCGAGTGACGGTGCGCTTTCCGGCCGCGCAGACGGCCTGAGCACGCTTTAAGGCGAGCCTAAGCGATCCGTCCGACAGTCCGTCCCATCGAGCCTCGGCCCATGGGCTTGTGAAGAAAGGACATCGCCATGAACACTGCCATCAACACCCCCAAGCGCCTTGCCGCGGCACTGGCCGCCGCCGGACTGCTGGGTGCCGCCGCCACGGGCGCCTACACCAGCGCGCACGCGGTCGACTCGCCCGCTCCGGCGGCTGCCGCGGCGATGGTCGCGCCCATCGCCGCACCCGACTTCTCGGTCATCACCGCGCGCAACGGCCCGGCCGTGGTCAACATCAGTGTCACCGGCATCACCAAGACGGCGCTGGAGGACGATGACGCCGCCGGCCTGTCGCCCGACGATCCGTTCTACGAGTTCTTCCGCCAGTTCGGCGCGCCCGGCATGCGGCGCGGGCCGCAGCGTGCGGTGCCCACGCGCGCCGAAGGCTCGGGCTTCATCGTCAGCCCCGACGGCCTGATCCTCACCAACGCGCACGTGGTGCAGGGCGCCAAGGAGGTGACCGTCAAGCTCACCGACCGGCGCGAGTTCCAGGCCAAGGTGCTGGGCGCCGACCCGAAGACCGACGTGGCCGTGCTCAGGATCGCCGCGAAGAACCTGCCCACCGTACCGCTGGGCAACCCCAAGGATCTGAAGGTGGGCGAATGGGTGCTGGCCATCGGCTCGCCCTTCGGCTTCGAGAACAGCGTGACCGCCGGCGTGGTCAGCGCCAAGGGCCGCTCGCTGCCGGACGACAGCTTCACCCCCTTCATCCAGACCGACGTCGCCATCAACCCCGGCAACTCGGGCGGCCCGCTGTTCAACGCGCGCGGCGAGGTGGTGGGCATCAACTCGCAGATCTACAGCAGGAGCGGCGGCTACCAGGGCGTCTCGTTCGCCATCCCGATCGACATCGCCACGCGGGTCAAGGACCAGATCGTCGCCACCGGCCATGCCAGCCACGCCAGGCTGGGCGTGACCATCCAGGAGGTGAACCAGGCCTTCGCCGACTCTTTCAAGCTCGACAAGCCCGAGGGGGCGCTGGTGTCGAACGTGGAGAAGGGCGGGGCGGCCGACAAGGCCGGCCTGCGCACCGGCGACGTGATCCGCAAGGTGGACGGGCAGCCGATCGTCTCCTCCGGCGATCTGTCGGCGCTGATCGGCCAGCTTTCGCCGGGGCAGACGGTGCGCATCGAGATCTGGCGCCAGGGCCGGCCGGAGGAGCTGAGCGCCAGTCTGGGCAATGCGAGCGACAAGGCGCCGGTCGCCGAGGCCGACAAGGCGACGGGCAAAGGCCGGCTGGGCCTGGCGCTGCGTCCGCTGCAGCCGCAGGAACGGCGTGAGATCGCCGCCGATGCCGGCCTGGTCGTCGAGGATGTGCAAGGGCCTTCGGCCATGGCGGGTGTGCAGCCCGGCGACGTGCTGCTGGCCATCAACGGCACGCCGGCCCGCAGCGTCGAGCAGGTACGCGAAGCGGTGATCAAGGCCGACAAGTCGGTGGCGCTGCTGATTCAGCGCGGCGACGAACGCATCTTCGTGCCGGTGCGGCTGGGGTGAACTGAACCTGCCGTGCGGGCCTCCCGTAAAAAAATACCGGATTCGCCCTGCGCGTGCATGGGGCGGTGCCCGCGCCGCTGAATACTCCGGGGCATGCCGTTGGAACTGCTTCATCGATTTGCCCGCGAGGCACTGCCCGTCGCCGTCACCGAGGGCGGTGATGTCGATGCCGTGCGCATACTGGCGCTGGCCGGGCATGTTCGCGCCGACATTCCCAAGCCGGTGCGCACGCTCCACGGCTATTGCCAGCCGCCGGCGATGGTGCTCTCCGTCACCGCCCTGGGCCAGCAGATGATCCAGCGCTTTCCCCGGATGACGGCCGCGCGCGCCTGATGCAGGGGCGTAGGCTCGCGGCCGACACCCGCGAGCCGATGGCTCCGCCGGTGAAATAGCCCGTCATGCAGGCGGCGGTCAGGCGGCTGCGTGCCTCGGAGCGGGTGCGGTAGATGGCGTTCTGGTGGCTGATGTGGACGGCCTGCACCGCCAGGTCCAGCAGGGCGATCCCCGCCAGCAGCAGCCCTGCCATCCACCACCGAGGCTAGAGATGTGTCCCCTGATTGAGCGGACAACCGCTGCCGGCCTCGACGCCGTTCAAGAAGCTCGCGACGATCTGCCTGCTCTCACCGAGGTCGCGCAGTTTCTCATCCAACTTCTCGACTTCATGCCGCAGTGCGGCCCGCACTTCCTGGCAGGGTTCGAAGCGTGGCTGATTGTCCAGAATGCAGGGCAGCAGGATACGGATGGTCTCGATCTTCAGTCCGGCCGCGCTCAGCATGCGTATGCGCTGGGCGACCTGCACTTCTGCATCTGCGTAGTCGCGATAACCGGCGTCCGTGCGCGCTGGTTGCAGCAGACCTTCCTGCTCGTAGTACCGGAGCATCCGCTCGCTGACGCCGGTGCGGCGCGCCAATTCTCCAATCCGCATGACAAACCTCGCATTTCCGCTTGACCTTGACGGCGCTGTCAAAGTTTAGCCTGAAGCCTTCTTTGGTGAAAGCGAGGTTTGCAATCATGGCAGTGGTTGAAGTCGATGGGGCGAAAGTCGCTTATCGGGTCGATGGAGATGGCCCTGGCCTGGTGCTGGTGCATGGCACGGGCGGCGACGGGGAAAGCAACTGGGGGCATCTGGTCGAACGCTTCACACCCTACTGGAAGGTGGTACGACCCGACTACGCTGGGTCTGGAAAAACAGAGGATGGTGGGAAGCCGTTGCTCATCCAGGAGTTGGCCGCACAAGTGGTCGCGGCCGCCCGGGACGCGAATGCAACGCCATTCGACCTTGTCGGTTTTTCGCTGGGGGCAAGTCTGGCTGCGTACATCGCAGCCGAATATCCAGGGGATGTGCGCGCCGTCGTCCTGTTGGCTGGATTCGCGTCCGGTGAAGACGGCCGCATGCAATTGGAATTCGGCCTATGGCGAGATCTGATCCGCAGTGATCGCCGAGCAATGGCCCGCCTCGTGCTGTTGACCGGCTTCAGTCCTGATTTCCTAGCCAGTCTCAGCCCTCAGCAGATCGAGGAAAACATCGAGGCGATCGTCGCTGGCAACCAGTGGGAAGGCATGGGGCGCCAAGTAGAGCTTGATCTCACCTTGGATGTAGGCGAGCAAATCAAGACCATCACGAAGCCTGCGCTGGTAATCGGCTGCACCCATGACCACATGGTGCCACCGGCCCATGCACGCGCACTGGCGGCGGCGATCCCCGGTGCACGCTATGCGGAACTCGACAGCGGACATCTGGCCCCGCTGGAGCGCCCTGATGAGTTCGCTCGACTGGTGACGGATTTCCTGCGCACCGGAGAACGGTGAATGCACAGGCTTCTGGTATTGATGCTGGGTGCTTTTGTGGCCCAGACCACAGAATATCTGCCCATTGGGCTGCTTCCACAAATTGCCGCGGACTTGGGAGTTTTCGAGGCCAGAGCCGGAGCACTGGTCACGGGATACGCCTGGGTCGCGGCACTGACGGCAATACCGTTCACTATCGCCACGCAAAGAGTGCCCCGGCGAACCCTGTTTCTCGGGTTGCTTGGAATCATGAGCACAGCCGATGCGCTGGCCGCACTCGCCACAACGTTTCCAATGCTGATATTCCTGCGCCTGGTCACTGCCTTAACGCACGGCGTGTTCTGGTCGATGATTGCCGCCTACGCCGTTCGTTCATGCCCCGACATGCCAGCAAGTCGGGCGACTGCCTGGGCGCTGGGGGGTATTTCTCTGGCCCTTGTTGTCGGCGTCCCCATGGCAACAGCGGTCGGTCAATGGCTTGGTTGGCGCTTTGCGTTCTCCACCTACTTCTTATTGGGTGGTGCGACGCTGTGCTTCGGATATGGATTTTTGCCGAAATTGGAGGGCGTTTTTCAACCTCTCCCGATGCAAGGATCAATGCAAGGTACGGCCATACTCTATATGGCCGCTCTTGTTTCCATGGTGGCGGTGACAGCGCATTTCGTAGGGTACACTTATGTCGTGCCTATCTTGAATGGAGTCTCCCCTATTCCCGAAGCGCATCATGCACTTGTATTGATGGTTTTCGGAATTGCTGGGGTAGCGGGGACATGGCTGGCTGGCTGGCTTTCATTGAAGCCGTTCGTCATGGCCTTGCTTGCAACCATAGGCGTTGCTTCCAGCCAGGTCGCCATACTGTTTATGCATTCGCCAGAGATTTGGACATGGCTGGACATGGCCTTGTGGGGCATGTCCGTTGCTGTCCTGATAGTAGGTTTGCAGAGCTGGGTGATCGAAATAGCTCCCGACCGAGCTGATGTGGCCTCATCGCTCTATGTCGCCGCTTTTAATCTAGGTATAGGCAGCGGCGCCTTGATCGGCGGAATGGCCTTATCCAAGGCCGGAGGTGGCGCAGTGCTCATGACGGGTTCCGTATTGGGAGGGCTGGCTTCGCTCATTTTCATGATCCCTTGGAAAGTAGAGAATTGGAGGAGGTCGGCATCTTGATCACGTGCCGCGCGTGTTCGCCGCCCTGCAGCAGGCCCGCGACGGCATCACGCCAGCGTCCTGCGACTTGAAGATGGCGCTGGTATCGGCTCCGGTTTCGCCCTGGGGCTGACGGGCGCCGTGCTCATCGAAGGCGCGCGTAACCGTTGAAGTGAGGCGGCAGCGCGGCCCTTCAATTGGATCGCCCCGACCATGCTACTCGGCGGGAGCGTCAGTGTTCCTGCTCAGACCCTCCAGCAGAGCCAGTGTCGGCCGTGAAGCCTTCCCGGTTTCCGAGCACACCAAACCGAACTCACGGTGAATCGGCGGATTCAGCGGCATCACGCGCAGCCCGCGCTGCTCATCGGGCAAGGTCGATTCGGGCACCAGCGCCACGCCCATGCCTTCGCGCACCAGCACGCAGGCGCTGGCCCAATCGCGCACCGTCACTCGCACGTCCGACAGCTGCAGGCCTGCTTGCGCCATCAGGCTTTTCCCGTTCAGGGCGCAACTGCCCGTGGCCAGGATGAAGGGCTGTGCGGCCAGTTCTCCCAGGGTGACACCGCGCGCGCTGGCACGCCGGCCCAAGGGATGGCTGGTCGGCAGCACCGCGACCCAGGCATCTCGCCCCAGCACCGTCTCCGCGCGGCCCGGCGCGGGGTTCAGCACCACCCCCAACTCCACGGTGCCGGCGGCCAGCCAATCTTCCACTTCCTCGTCCGTGCCTTCCAGCGCCACCAGTTCGATGCCGGGATGACGGCGCCGGAAGTCGCGCAGCAGACCGGGCAGCAGCGTCGAAATCACCGACGGAAAGCTCGCCAACCGGATGCGCCCGCCGTTGAGGCCGCGGCTGTCATCGGCCAGGATACGGATCGCGTCCAGCCGCTCCAGCATCGCCCGCGCCTGCGCGATGACCTGCTCGCCCAAGGCCGTCACGCCGATATGCCGCCGTTCGCGGGCGAACACCTGAAATCCCAGCGTCGCTTCCAACTGCGCAATGGCTTGGCTGGCTCCTGATTGGGTGATGCCCACGCGCTCGGCGGCGCGCGAGATGGTACCCGCATCGGCCACGGCCACCAGCAAGCGCCAGTGCAGCAGGTTCATCATGGTGGTCAGTAGTTCAGCTAATGCATAAGAAATCGAACATTGATTTTACGGATGGAGCGTGGGCGAGCAAGCTGCCATGCGGCGCCAGGCCCTGTGTGGCGCCTCTGGTTTTCAACCTTCCCTGGAGTGTCCATGAAGCTGTACTACGCCCCTTACACCTGCTCGCTGTCCCCGCACATCGTGCTGCGCGAGCTTGGACTGCCGTTCGAACTGGTCAAGGTGGACAACAAGACCAAGCAGACCGCCGACGGCCGCGACTTCCGCACCATCAATCCCAAGGGCTATGTGGCCGCACTGGAACTGGACGACGGCCAGGTCCTGACCGAAGGTCCGGCCATCGTGCAGTACCTGGCCGACCTCCAGCCGGAAAGCGGGCTGGCGCCGGCTGCGGGCACCTGGGCGCGGGTGCGCCTGCAAGAGTGGCTGAACTTCGTCACCAGCGAGATCCATGCCGGCTCGGCCCCCTTGTTCAACGCGGCGCTGCCCGAGGAAGCCCAA
>JASGDG010000166.1:0-3050 GCA_047607325.1 Xenophilus sp.
CGGCCGGCCCGGCCGAAGGGCCCGGCCCCGGCGCGCAGGTCACCGACGCGCCGCAGAGCACCCACACGCAGGACCGCGTGCCCTTCCGCGGCCCGCACCAGGCCGGCATCGTCACGCCGCGCCCGAGCGCCGGCATGGTCGCCTCCTTCTTCGTGCTGGCCGAGAACCGCCAAGACCTGGAGCGGCTGTTCCGCGTCCTCACCGACCGCATCGCCTTCCTCACCCAGGGCGGCAAGGAGCCCGAGCTCGACCCGAAGCTGCCGCCCCCCAGCTCCGGCCTGCTGGGCCCGGTGGTGCAGCCGGACGCGCTCACCGTCACCGTCTCGCTGGGCGACTCGATGTTCGACGAGCGCTACGGGCTGGAGAAGCTCAGGCCGAAGCACCTGCAGCAGATGAAGGCGCACCCCAACGACGCGCTGGACGCGGCCCTGTGCCACGGCGACCTGTCGATCCAGTTTTGCGCCAACACGCCCGACACCAACATCCACGCCCTGCGCGACATCATCAAGAACACGCCCGACCTGCTCATCCTGCACTGGAAGCAGGAGGGCAGCGTGCCGCCGATCCCGGCGGTGCCGGGCCGGCCGGCCGAGCCCCCCGAAAGCGCGCGCAACTTCCTGGGCTTCCGCGACGGCTCGGCCAACCCCGACGCGGGCGACGCCGGGCTGATGGAGCGGATCGTCTGGGTCGGCCCGGACGACGGCGAGCCCGCCTGGGCCACCGGCGGCAGCTACCAGGCGGTGCGCATCATCCGCAACTTCGTCGAGCGCTGGGACCGCACGCCGCTGCAGGAGCAGGAGGCGATCATGGGCCGCGTCAAGCCCAGCGGCGCGCCGCTGGACGGCGGGCGCACCGAGCACGACGTGCCCGATTACGCGAAGGACCCGGAGGGCAAGAAGACGCCGCTGGACGCGCACATCCGCCTGGCCAACCCGCGCACGCCCGAATCGCAGGCCAACCTGATCCTGCGCCGGCCCTTCAACTACTCCAACGGCGTCACCAAGTCCGGCCAGCTGGAGATGGGCCTGCTGTTCATCTGCTACCAGGCCGACCTGGAGAAGGGCTTCATCGCGGTGCAGAAGCGCCTCGACGGCGAGCCGCTGGAGGAATACATCAAGCCCATCGGCGGCGGCTTCTTCTTCACCCTGCCGGGCGTGCGGGACGAGCGCGACTGGCTCGGCCGCACGCTGATCGAGGCCGCGGCCCGCGCGGGCTGACCCCGTTTTCAACGACGCATGCACAGAAGGAGAGTCATGACCCTGCCCATCCGCCGCCGCTTCCTTGCCACCTTGCTCGCCGGTGCCGCCGGCCTGGGCACCCTGGGCGCACGCGCGGCCGTCTCGCCGCAGGATCTGGTCGGGCCCATCGCCGACTACAAGCTCTACGTGATCGAGAGCGTGCGCAAGCTGGCCGCCGACACCCGCGTCTTCGTCGCCGCCGTGAAGGCCGGCGACATCGAGAAGGCCAGGCAGCTCTACGCGCCCACCCGCACCAGCTACGAGAAGATCGAGCCGGTGGCCGAACTCTTCAGCGACATGGACAGCGCCATCGACTCGCGCGCCGACGACCACGAGAAGGCCGAGAAGGACCCGGCCTTCGGCGGCTTCCACCGCATCGAGTACGCGCTGTGGACGCAGAAGAGCACCAAGGAGGTCGGCAAGGTGGCCGACAAGCTGCTGGCCGACGTGCTGGAACTGCAGAAGCGCCTGGGCGCGCTGACCTTCCCGCCCGAGAAGGTGGTGGGCGGCGCCGCGGTGCTGATGGAGGAGGTGGCCGCCACCAAGATCTCCGGCGAGGAGAACCGCTACAGCCACACCGACCTGTGGGACTTCCAGGCCAACTTCGAGGGCGCCTACAAGATCGTCGAGCTGCTGCGCCCGCTGGTGGTCAAGGAGAACAAGGCCTTCTCGGACAAGACCGACGCCAACTTCAAGACGGTGTTCGACACGCTGGCCAAGTACCGCACGGCGGACGGCGGCTTCGAGACCTATGCCAAGCTCAGCGAGCGCGACCGCAAGCTGCTGGCCGGCCGCGTCAACACGCTGGCGGAAGACCTGTCCAAGCTGCGCGGCATGCTCGGCCTGAACTGAGCCTGATCGCAGCCGGCGGGGCAGGGCTTCCCTCGCCCTGCCAGTTGCGAATTGTTAGCATTGCGGTTTCATCCCCGAAGCCGCCTGCGCGCGGCGCCCCCACGTGCCGACCACCGCGCCTTCCGATCCCGGCGTCCACCCGGCCGCCCCTGCGGCCCTGCGGCTCGACCAGCTGCCCGAGCGCCAGTGGGCCACCGTGCTGGACGTCCTGCACCGCGACCATCCCGACGACCGCGAGCTGGTCCTGCGGCTGACGGAGATCGGCTTCGTGCCCGGCGAGGCGGTGCGCATCATGGCCTGCGGCATGCCCGACCGCGAGCCGCTGGCGGTGCGCCTGGGCCACACCACCTTCGCGCTGCGCCGCCATGAGGCGGCGCTGATCCAGGTCCTGCCCGGAGCGGCCGGCCATGGCTGAGGCGGCGGTCCATTTCCGCCCGCCGCTGGCGCCGCCCGGCCGCGTCGCGCTGCTGGGCAACCCCAACTGCGGCAAGACGGCGCTGTTCAACCTGCTGACCGGCAGCCGCCAGAAGGTGGCCAACTACGCCGGCGTCACGGTGGAGCGCAAGGAAGGCGAGCTGCGCACCCCGAGCGGCCGCAGCGTGGCCGTGCTGGACCTGCCCGGCGCCTACAGCCTCAACCCGCTGTCGGCCGACGAGGCCGTCACGCGCGACGTCATCACCGGCAAGCGCGCCGAGCCGCTGCCCGACCTGCTGGTGTGCGTGACCGACGCCACCAACCTGCGCCTGAACCTGCGCCTGGTGCTGGAGGCCCGCAAGCTCGGCCTGCCGATGGTGATGGCGCTGAACATGACCGACATGGCGAAGCGCCAGGGCATCGAGGTCGATGCCGCCGTGCTGTCGCGCGAGCTGGGCGTGCCCGTGATCCCCACCGTCGGCGTGCAGCGCGGCGGCGCGCAGGCGCTGCTGGCCGCGCTCGACGCGCCGGTGCCGCCGGCCGCGC
>JASGDG010000167.1:0-9211 GCA_047607325.1 Xenophilus sp.
CGCCGGCCGAGCCGTAGCCGGCGCCGATCAGCGCGTCCACCGCCTGGTCGATGTCGGCGTCGGGCATCACCACCATGTGGTTCTTGGCGCCGCCCAGGGCCTGCACGCGCTTGCCGTGGCGCGCGCCGGTCTCGTAGATGTGGTTGGCGATGGGCGTGGAGCCGACGAAGCTGACGGCCTTCACGTCGGGGTGCTCCAGCAGCGCATCGACCGCCACCTTGTCGCCCTGCACCACGTTGAACACGCCGTCGGGCAAGCCGGCCTCCTTCAGCAGCTCGGCCATGCGCAGCGAGGGGCTGGGGTCGGTCGGGCTGGGCTTGAGCACGAAGGTGTTGCCGGCGGCGATGGCCACCGGGAACATCCACATCGGCACCATCACCGGGAAGTTGAAGGGCGTGATGCCCGCCACCACGCCCAGCGGCTGGCGCAGCGTCCAGTTGTCGATGCCGGTGGAGACCTGCTCGGTGTAGTCGCCCTTGAGCAGCTGCGGGATGCCGCAGGCGAACTCCACGATGTCGATGCCGCGCGAGACCTCGCCCTGCGCGTCGGTGAACACCTTGCCGTGCTCGGCGGTGATCAGGTGGGCCAGTTCGTCCTTGTGCTTGTTCAGCAGCTCCAGGAACTTGAACATCACGCGTGCGCGGCGGATCGGCGGCGTGTCGGCCCACTTGGGGAAGGCGGCCTGCGCGGCGGCGACGGCGGCCGCCACCTGGTCGGCGCCGGCCAGTCCGGCGCGGCCGGTGACGGCGCCGGTGGCGGGGTTGAACACGTCCTGCGTGCGGCCCGAGGTGTTGGCCACGACGCGGCCCTGGATGTAGTGGTCGATGGCGGCGATGCTGTTTTTCATGCGCGGTCTCCGGGGAGTGGAATGAGGAGGATCGGCGGGCAGTCTAGGACCGTGCCCGCCGCCTGCCTAGCCGCCCGGGCTTGAACTGATTGTTTGCTCTCGTGAACAATCGCCCGATGGAACGCCAAAAGATCGAGAGCCTGTGGAGCCACCTGCACTGGCTGACGGTGCTGGCGCAGCAGGGCAGCTTCACCGCCGCGGCGCAGCGCCTGGGCGTGAGCAAGGCCGGCATGAGCCAGCGCATCGCCGAGCTGGAGCGCGAGGCCGGCGTGCCGCTGGTGCAGCGCACCACGCGCAGCGTGCGCCTCACGGAGGCCGGCCAGCGGCTGGCGGACGAGACGCGGGCCTCCTTCGACGCCATCGCCCAGAGCTTCGCCGGCGTGCGCGACCTGGCCGAGGTGCCGAGCGGGCGGCTGCGGGTGACGGCCCCGGTCGCGCTGGCGCGCCAGCAGCTCGTGCCGCGGCTGGCGGACTTCCTGCGCGCCTACCCCGAGGTCAGGATCGAACTGGCGCTCTCGGACCGGCTGAGCACGCTGGCGACGGAGGGCTTCGACCTGGCGATCCGCCATACCGCCGTGCCGCCCGACACCCATGTGGCCTGGCCGCTGTGCGCCACGCGCAGCCTGCTGGTGGCCAGCCGCGCCTACCTGCGCCGCCGGGGCGAGCCGGAGCGGCCGGAGGCGCTGGCCGGCCACGACTGCCTGTGCTACCCGCGCCAGGAGCAGCCGGCCTGGCATTTCGTGGCGCGTGACGCCGGGCCGGGCGCGGTGCGCATCACCGTGCCGGTGGCCGGCCCCTTCGCCGCCAACAACAGCGAGGCGCTGCGCGATGCCGCGCTCGCGGGCCTGGGCATCGCGCTGCTGCCGGACTTCAGCGCCCAGGCGGCGCTGCACGCCGGCAAGCTGGTGGAGGTGCTGCCGCGCTGGCGGCCGGTCGGCGCCTTCGGCGAGCAGCTGTTCGCCATCCGCCCCTACGCGCCGCATGTGCCGCGGGCCGTGGGCGTTTTCGTCGCCTGGCTGCGCGGGGCCTTCGCGGGCGGCTTCGAGGCGCCGGTGCAGCCCGCTGCCCCCGCCGCGCCTGCGCGCGGTCGCCGGCGGAGCCTGCATGGCCAGCGGTTAGGATGACCGGCCCTGCTCAGCTCCTGGTCAGACAGCCCGCCTCGCGATCATGCCCTTCACCGCGTCCCGGCCATCCCGCGACGACGCTTCTCCGCGCGTCGAGCGCCCCCTGGCCGAGGCGCATGGCCCGTGGATGCCGCGCGGGCGCTGGACGGCGCTGGCCTTCTCCTCGCGCCGCCAATGGGAAGCGCTGGAGCGCCAGCTCGACGACGCCATCCGCGGCCCGGCGGGCGGCGCCGGCGCCTGGGACCTGCGCGGCATCGAGCAGCTCGACCACATCGGCGCCCAGCTGCTGTGGAACCACTGGGGCCGCGCCTGGCCGGCGCGGATCGAACTCACCGATTCGCAGAAGGCGGTGCTCGACCAGGTGGCGCGCTTCACCGGCCGGGCGCCGCGCGACGAGGCGCCCGGCCTCATGGACCGCCTGCACCGCCCCCTGGCCAAGGGACCGGTGCTGTGGCGCGCGGCCAGGGAGGGCACGGCGCTGCTGGGCCAGCTGGCGCTGGACCTGGTCGCCCTGGCGCGCGCGCCGCACCGCGGCCCCTGGCGCGACATCTCGGGCCATCTCTACCGGACCGGCGCCACCGCGCTGCCCATCACCGCGCTGGTGGGCGCGCTCATCGGCATCGTGCTGGCCTACCTGATCTCCAACCAGCTGCGCAACTATGGCGCCGGGGCCTTCGTCGTCAACATCCTCGGCCTGTCGCTGATCCGCGAGCTGGGGCCGGTGCTGGCGGCGGTGCTGATCGCGGGCCGTTCCGGCTCGGCCATCACGGCGCAGATCGGCGTGATGCGCGTGACGGAGGAGCTGGACGCGATGCGCGTCATGGGCATCCCGCACGGCTTCCGGCTGGTGATGCCGCGCGTGATCGCGCTGGCCGTCGCCATGCCGCTGATCAGCCTGTGGACCTCGATGGCGGCGCTGGGCGGCGGCATGGTCGCCGCGCAGATGGCGCTGGGCATCTCGCCCGAGTTCTTCTTCCAGCAGCTGCCGCGGGCGGTGCCCTTCAGCAACGTGGTGCTGGCGCTGGGCAAGTCGGTGGTGTTCGGCGTGTTGATCGCGCTGATCGCGTGCTACTACGGCATGCGCGTCAAGCCCAACACCGAGAGCCTGGGCCGCGGCACCACCTCCTCCGTCGTCAGCGCGATCACCATGGTGATCCTGGTCGATGCCCTGTTCGCCGTGCTGTTCCGCGGCATCGGCTTCCGGATCTAGGGGCCGGCATGAACGTTTCCGCCTGGCAATCCCTCGGCGACGGCCACGCCGGCGTGGTGGAGATCCGCACGCTGTGGACGGTGTTCCGCAACGGCGGCGGCGAGCAGGTGGTGCACCGCGACCTCGACCTCGGCATCGGGCGCGGCGAGATCCTCTCCCTGGTCGGCGGCTCGGGCACCGGCAAGACGGTGCTGCTGCGCCAGATCCTCGGGCTGCAGAAGCCCACGCGCGGCGAGGTGCGGGTGCTCGGCCGCGCGCCGGCCGAACTCAGCGCCAAGGGCGCCGCGGTGGTGGGCATGCTGTTCCAGCATGGCGCGCTGTTCTCGGCTTTCAGCGTGCTCGACAACATCGCGCTGCCGCTGCGCGAGCTGAAGCTGCTGCCCGAGGAACTGATCCGCGACGCCGCGCTGGTCAAGCTGCAGATGGTGGGCCTGTCGCCCGAGCACGCGAGCAAGATGCCGGCCGACCTCTCGGGCGGCATGATCAAGCGCGTGGCCCTGGCGCGCGCCCTCATCATGGACCCGCCCCTGCTGCTGCTGGACGAGCCCACCGCAGGCCTGGACCCGGCCGCCGCCGACAGCTTCTGCGACCTGCTGCGCGGCCTGCACCGCGAGCTGGGCCTGACGGTGGTGATGGTCACGCACGACCTGGACACGCTGCTCGATCTCTCGACCCGCATCGCCGTGCTGGCCGACCAGAGGGTCATCGTCGCCGGCACCGCGCGGGAAGTGGTCGCCTTCGACCACCCCTTCATCCACGACTACTTTCTCGGCGGCCGCGGCCGGCGCGCATTGCTCGCGCTCCAGGAAGCGCCTGCCCCCTTCGGGGGGGCCAGCGGCGGCCCGGACGCCCAAGATTGAAAGGAAGCCAAGCCCATGGAAAACAAGTCCCATGCCCTGGCCGCCGGCGCCTTCGTGCTCGGCCTGTCGGCCGTGCTGGTCGCGCTGGTGCTCTGGTTCACGCGCGACAGCACCGTGCGCAACACCTACGAGCTGTCCACGCGCGCCGCCGTCAGCGGCCTGCAGCCGCAGGCGGCGGTGCGCTACCGCGGCATCGCGGTGGGCAAGGTCTCGGCGATCGACTTCGACCCCAAGAGCAAAGGCAACGTGCGCGTGCGCCTGGCCATCGACGAGCGCGTGCCGCTGACGAAGTCCACCTTCGCCACGCTGAGCTACCAGGGCGTCACCGGGCTGGCCTTCATCGCGCTGGACGACAAGGGCGAATCGCAGGAGCCGCTGGCGCCCAACGAGGACGACCCGCCGCGCATCCCGCTGCGGCCCTCGGTGCTGGCGCAGCTTCAGGACCGCGGCGAGGCCATCCTCGGCCAGGTCGAGGAGGTCTCGCGCCGCGCCAACGCCCTGCTGAGCGACCAGAACCAGCAGCGCATCGCCGAGGCGCTGGAAAGCATCGCCAGGGCGGCCGCCAGCGCCAGCGAGCTCACGCGTTCCTTCGACAACACGCTCAAGAGCCGCATCGATCCGGCGCTGGCCGCCATTCCGCCGCTGGCGCAGAGCGTGCGCGGCACCGCCGACGACTTCGCGCGCGCGGCGCAGACGCTCGACGCCTCGCTGACGCGGCTCAACGCGCAGGGCGGTCCGCTGGAGCGGCTGGGCAGCGGCACCGCGGCGCTGCAGCAGACGCTCGAATCCATCAACGCCACCACGCTGCCGCGGCTGAACCGTGCGGCCGACGACACCTCGCTGGCCGCACGCCGCGTCGGCCGCATGGCCGACGCCATCGCCGACAGCCCGCAGTCCCTGCTCTACGGCAGCGGCGCCGCCGCACCCGGGCCGGGCGAGGCCGGCTTCGCCGCGCCCGCGCCGAGCCCTTGAACGAAGGAGAACGCATGCCGTCGATGGCCATGAAAGAAAAGAACAAGGGCGACCGCCTGCGCGGTGCCGTCGCCTGCCTGGCGCTCATGGCGCTGGCCGGCTGCCATGCACTGCCCGACAAGCCGGCCCGCATGATGCTCTACGACTTCGGACCCGGCCCATGGGTTTCTGCGGCTGCGCCGCCGGTGCAGCCGCAGAAGCCCATCATCCTGGCCGACCTGGACACCAGCGCGTCGCGCCTGGAGGGCACCGCGCTGAACTACCGGCTGGGCTACGACGACCCGCAGGCGCTGCGGCCCTATGCCGGCTCGCGCTGGACGCAGCCGCCGCTGCAGCTGCTGCGCCAGCGCCTGCGCGACGCCCTGTCGGCCAGCCGCACCGTGCTCGGCACGCTGGAGGCGGGCAACCTCGCGCGCGAAGGCCGCAGCGCCGACGTGCTGCGCATCTCGCTCGACGAATTCAGCCACTACTTCGAATCGCCCACGGCCAGCGCGGGCCTGGTGCGTGTGCGCGCGACGCTGGTGCGCAACTCGCCCGCCGGCGAGCAGGTGCTGGGTCAGCGCGTGTTCACCGTGCAGCGCCCCGCGCCGAGCGCCGACGCGGCCGGCGGCGTCAAGGCGCTGGCCGTGGCCGGCGATGCGGCGATCGCGGAGATCGTGCAGTGGGTCAGCCAGCAGGGACGCTGAGTGCCGCCGTCGCCGCTCACCCCGCCCGCTCCAGGACCGGAAACAGCTTGCCCAGCCCGTTGGCCATCACCTCCACCGACAGCGCGGCCAGGATCAGGCCCATCAGCCGCGTCATGACGTTGATGCCGGTCTTGCCCAGCACGCGCGCGATCGGGTCGGCCAGCGAGAAGGCGAGGGCGGTGATGCCGGCGACCACCACGCCGTAGCCGACCAGCACGCCCAGTTCCCACCAGCGCCGCGCCTGGGTGGCGTAGATCACCATGGTCGAGATGGTGGCTGGCCCGGTGAGCAGCGGGATGGTCAGCGGCACCACGGCGATGGAAGCGCCCATCGCCGCCTTGACCTCGGTGGCGCGCACCTCCTCCGCGCTGGCCTTGGCCTCGGCCGGCTGCGCATTGAGCATCGACAGCGAGCTGATGAGCAGCAGCATCCCGCCGCCCACCTGGAAACTGGCGATGGAGATGCCGAAGAAGCCGAGCAGCTGTTCCCCGAGCAGCGCGCTCAGGCTGATGACCAGGAAGGCGCTGAGGGCCGACACCTTGGCGGTGCGCTGGCGCTGGGCGTGCGTGCAGCCCTGGGTGTAGTGGATGAAGAAGGGCACGATGCCCAGCGGGTTGACGATCGCCACCAGCGTGACCAGCGGCTTGATGAGGTCCATGGAGGTGGCCATGGGCGCCCCTACCGTCCGCCCGTCACGTCCAGCAGGGCGCCGGTGGCGTAGGCCGCGGCGGGCGAGAGCAGCCACAGGATGGCCGCCGCCACCTCCTCGGCGGTGCCCGCGCGCCGCATCGGCACCGTGGGCGCCAGCTCGAAGGCGCGCCGCGGCCGGCCGCCGCTGGCGTGGATCTCGGTGTCGATCAGGCCCGGCCGCACCGCGTTGACGCGCACGCCCTCGGCCGCCACCTCCTTGGCCAGGCCGAGGGTGAAGGTGTCGATGGCGCCTTTGCTGGCTGCGTAGTCCACGTACTGGCCGGGCGAGCCCAGCCGCGCGGCGCCGCTGCTCAGGTTGACGATGGCGCCTCCCGCGCCGCCGTGCCGCGTGCTCATGCGGCGCACCGCCTCGCGCGCGCAAAGAAAGCTGCCGATCACGTTGATGCGCAGCATGCGCTCCAGCCGCGCGGCGCGCATCTCGTCCACGCGCGCCGCCCTGTCCACCACGCCGGCGTTGTTGACCAGCGCGGTCAGGCGGCCGAGCTCGGCGTCGACCTGGCGGAACATCGCCTCGACCTGCGCCTCGACGCCCACGTCGGCCTGGATCGCCATGGCGCGGCCGCCCTCGGCGCGGATGCGGCGCACCACCTCGTCGGCCGCCCGCGGATGGCTGGCGTAGTTGACCGCCACGGCAAAGCCCTGCCGCGCCGCCATCCGAGCCGTGGCGGCGCCGATGCCGCGGCTGCCGCCGGTGATCAAGAGCACTTCCGGGCGCCCGCTCCACGGGGAGGGCGGGACAGTCTGGGGCAGTCCGGCGTTTTCTCGAGAGTCCAAGCCTGCTTCTCCTGCATGGGTTGCGCGTCTCGGTTAAAACCGGGACCCTCAGCGATTACACCAAACCAGGAACCGATCCCCATGGGCCCATTCATCGATCTCACCGCTGTCGACGGCTTCACCTTCCCCGCCTACGTGGCCGAGCCGGCCGGCACGCCGCGCGGCGCGGTGCTCGTCCTCCAGGAGATCTTCGGCGTCAACTCGCACATCCGCAGCGTGGCAGACGGCTACGCGGCCGAAGGCTGGCTGGCCGTCGCGCCCGCCGCCTTCCACCGCATCCAGCCGGGCGTGGAGCTGGGCTACGAAGAGGCCGACAGGAACGCCGGCGCGGCGCTCAAGGCTGCCGTCGAGGCGCTTCCCTGGCCGGGCGTGCTGCAGGACGTGCAGGCCGCCATCGAGTACGGTGCGCGGGTCGGCAAGGTCGGCATCGTGGGCTACTGCTGGGGCGGGCTGCTGGCCTGGCGCGCGGCCTGCGAGCTGAACGGCCTGGCTGCCGCGGCGCCCTACTACGGCGGCGGCATCACCACGCCCGCGGAAGCGGCGCGCCAGCCGCGCGTGCCGGTGCAGGCCCACTTCGGCCGCCGGGACCACTGGATCTCCCTGCCCAGCGTGGAAGCGTTCCAGAAGCAGCATCCCGACGTCGAGGTGCATGTCTACGACGCCGACCACGGCTTCAACTGTGACCAGCGCGGCGCCTACGATGCCGCCGCGGCGAAGCTGGCGCGCGAGCGCACGCTGGCTTTCTTCGGGCGGCACCTGGCCTGAGCGGTTCCGATTTCAGGCGTGGGCCTGGGCCGCGGCCTTGACCGCCTCGGCCGTGGCGCGCAGCGGCTTGCCGGCGTAGCGGCCGCGCTGGCCGATGCGGGACTCCAGGTAGTCCAGCAGCGCGCGCTGCGCCGCGCTGTTGTGGCGGCGTTCCAGGTAGGCCGCCGAGAGCCACATGTCCGTGCGGCTGTAGTCCTGCAGAACGGGCACCAGCTCGCCGTGGTCCACCTGCGGCTGCACCGATAGCGAGGGCACGTAGACGACGCCGAAGCCGTGCATCGCCACCTGGATCAGCGGCGGTCCTTCGGACGCTTCCATGCGGCTGTGCATGGGCACGTCGATCGGCCGGCCCTGGTCCTCGAAGCGCCACACCGGATGGAGGCCGTTGCGCGTGAGTGTCAGCGCCTCGTGCTTGCGCAGGTCGTCCGGATGCCTGGGCGTGCCGTGCTTCTTCCAGTACAGCGGCGAGGCGCACACCATCATCGGGATGCGCAGCAGCCGGCGCACGATGAGGTTCTCGTTCTCGATCGGGCCGAAGCGCAGGTGCACATCGATGCCGTTCTCGGCCAGGTCCACCTCGTTGGACAGCTGCAGCGACACTGTCACTTCCGGGTAGAAGCCCATGAACTCGGCCAGCAAGTTGGGCAAGTCGCCGCTGGCCATCGCGTAGGGCGCGGCGATGCGCAGCCGCCCGCGCGGCGTGCTCGCGCGATCGGCCAGTTCGGCCTGCGTGAGCTCGACCATCTCCAGCACCGGCGCGCTGCGCGCGAGCAGCAGCTCGCCCGCGTCGGTCAGGCTCACGGAGCGGGTGGAGCGGTTGAGCAGGCGCACGTCGAAGCGCGTTTCCAACTCCGCCACGTACTTGCTCACCGTGGCCTTCGACATGCCCAGCCGCTTGGCCGCGGCGGAGAAGCTGCCCTGCGCCGCCACTTCGCGGAAGGCACGGATCAGGTCGAGGCTGTCCATGCCTTCGGGCCTCCCGGGAAAACGCAGGGCCGTCCCAAGTTTTCCGGCCCCTCAAGGGGGGCGGGCCGGACGCAGGCCGGCCTTGGGAGGGCTCTCGGATACAGGGTCATTGTTTCCAATTCATGAACACGGTGGTTCGGATTGTGCGGGTTCCTACCGATCTTTGCGTCCCACAATTCATCCCACGGGCCAGCCACCCAGCGGCCCCGGAGCGAACAGGCCGACAGAGCGCGGTGCAGCGATGAGCAAGGCACCGACCCCGAGACCGCGTTCACATTGTGTTGTTGAGCTTGAAA
>JASGDG010000168.1:0-9353 GCA_047607325.1 Xenophilus sp.
AGCGGGCTCTTGCGGCTGCTGCCGGGCAGCGCGGGGCGGGCCGGCGCCTTGGCCGGTGCCGGCGCGCCCGGGCCGGTGCCGGGCTCGGGCTGCACCAGCGGCAGCGTGCGCGCGATCCATTCGGCGGCGGCGGCCTCGTAGTCCACGTCGCAATCCACGCGCTCGGCCAGGCGGCGCGCGCCCAGCTGCTCCAGCCGCGTGTCGATGAACTTGCCGGCCTGGCAGAAGCCGTCGTAGCCCGTGTCGCCGATGGCCAGCACGGCGTACTGCATCTCTTCCAGGCGCGGCATGGTGCTGGCCGTCAGGCCGTCCCAGAAAAGCTGCGCGTTGTCGGGCATCTCGCCCTCGCCGTAGGTCGAAGTGGCGATGATGACGTGCTTCATCTGCGCGAAGGCTTCCAGCGAGACCTCGTCCAGCCCCTGCACCACGGGCGCGAGCCCCTGGGCGCGGGCCGCGTCGGCGGCCTGGTTCGCCAGTCCCTCGGCATTGCCGGTCTGGCTGCCGTAGAGGATGTTCACCAGCCCGCCCGAAGGCCCGCCCGCCTCGTCGGAAGCCAGCAGGCGGGTCTGCATGGCGGCGACGAAGCCGGCCAGCCACGCCTTCTGGCCGATGGAGAACGGCGCCTCGTCGGGGATGTAGGGGGTGTGCAGGTTCTTGGTCATCGCACCGCCCTCATGCCTTGGCGAGGTCGGCCAGCGCGGCCTTGGCGAACAGCTCGTCGAAGCTGACCATGCCGCCCAGCACGCCGGCGTTGCGCGCGTCCTGGTGCAGGATCCAGCCGTAGGTGCCCGGCGCGTCCATCGAGCGGATATTGCGCAGCGCCAGCGCCTGCTTGTAGTCGGCCAAGCGCTTGGCGGCCACCAGCGCGGCCAGTTCCTCGTCGCCGTACTGCTCGATGGCCGTGCGCGCGTGGCGCTGCAGTTTGCTCATCAGCGCGAAGTCCTCGGTCAGCAGCAGGTTGCGCACGGCCTTCTGCACCGCCTCGTCCGAGGTGGGCAGCGGCGCGCCGCCGGCCGGCGACAGGCGCGCCACCGCCAGTTGCTGAGCCAGGTTCAGCACGCTGTAGTGGTTCAGCAGCGCGATCATGCGCGGCGAATCGGTCTCGCCGTAGCCGGGCGCCTCGCCATCGAGCACGGTGCGGCCGTCGCGCCACGCCAGCTTGAACTGGCGCACCTGGTGCGCGGCCAGCGCGGCCGACAGCTCTTCCAGCAGTTCCTTGCGCGGCTTGGCCTTGAGGATTTCGCCGCCGTCCTGGTACTGCAGCAGCGCACGCGGCATGGCGTAGACGAAATGCGCGCGCTCGGCTTCCCAGTTCTGCAGCAGCCATCGGGCGCGCTCGGAGCCGGTGGCCTCCACGTGCCATTGCAGCAGCAGTTGCACGGCCTGGGCATGCACGGCGGCCATGGGGCTGCCGTCCGTCAGCGAGCCCAGCAGCACCGAATCGGCCGCCACCTGCCCGGCCAGCGTGCCGTAGGGGTCGTACTGGTAGGCGAAGCCGCCGCTCATGCCGTTGCCGAAGCCCTTGCCGAAGGCGCCCAGGTTGAGCACGGCACCGTTGGTCATGTACTCGCAGCAGAAGTCGCCCACGCCCTCGACCACCGCCGTGGCGCCCGAGTTGCGCACGGCGAAACGGTCGCCCGCCTGCCCCTGCACGAACAGGCGCCCGCCGGTGGCGCCGAACAGCGCGAAGTTGCCGACCAGCACGTTGCCGCCCGGCTCGGGCGAGCCGCCGCCGGGCGAGACGACGACGATCTCGCCGCCGCACTGGCCCTTGCCGACGCCGTCGTTGCAAGTGCCGCTGTGGCGCAGCACCATGCCGTCGTTGCAGAAAGCGCCGTAGGACTGGCCGGCCGAGCCGCCGGTGCCCACGCGCACGCTGCCCGCGTCGAGGTAGCGGCGGCCGCGGTCGTCGCGGCGCACGCCGGGCATGCGCGCCAGCGCGTCTGCGTCCAGTTCGTGGTTGAGCAGGCGCTCGATGTCGATGGCCAGCTGGCCGCCCACGCTCTTGTGGCGGTTGGTCAGCACCGCGCCGCCGCCCAGCTCCACGTGGCCGGAGCCGCCTTCGACCAGCACGCGCCGCAGCTCGGCCAGCATGGCGTCGTCGAGCGCGAAGTCCTTCTCCAGGTAGACGGGCTCGGCGATCTTCACTTCGGGCACCACGGCCAGCATGGCGCGCAGGTCGAGCTGGCCCACTTCCGACGGGTGGTCCATCAGGTGCAGCAGGTCGCTGCGCCCGCGCGCCTCGCGCAGCGAGCGCAGGCCCATGCGCGCGAGGATCTCGCGCACCTCGTGCGCCACATTCATGAAGTACTGCGCCAGCTGGCGCGGGTCGCCGTCGAAGGCTTCGGCGTTGGTGGTCAGGCCGGCCGGGCACTTGACGTTGCAGTTCTTGGCCATCACGCACTTGAGCATCATCAGCGCGGTGGTGCCGAACTCGAAGCTGTCGCCGCCCAGCAGCGCGGCCTTGACCACGTCGCTGCCGGTTTGCATGGCGCCGGAGCAGCGCAGCAGCACCTTGGCGCGCAGCCCGTTGGCGCACAAGGCCTGGTGCACCTCGGCGATGCCGATCTCGGCCACGCGGCCGGTGTACTTAAGGCTGGTGACGGAGGCAGCGCCGGTGCCGCCGGTGTTGCCGGCGACGTTGATCACGTCCGCGCCGGCCTTGGCCACGCCCACGGCGATGGTGCCGATGCCTTCGCTGGACACCAGCTTGACGATGACGCGCACGCGCGCCGCCTTGCAGTCGTGGATGAGCTGCGCCAGATCCTCGATGGAATAGGTGTCGTGGTGCGGCGGCGGCGAGACCAGTTCCACGCCCGGCGTGCCGCCGCGCGCGGCGGCGATCTCGACCGTGACCTTGGGCGCGGGCAGCTGGCCGCCCTCGCCGGGCTTGGCGCCCTGCCCGATCTTGATCTCCAGCTCTTCCAGCATGGGATCGGCGAGATAGCCGGCCCAGACGCCGAAGCGCCCCGAGGCGAGCTGCTTGATGCGCGAGGCGCGCAGGGTGCCGTGGCGCGAGTAGTGTTCGCCGCCCTCGCCGCAGTTGCTCATGCCGCCGACCATGTTGGTGCCGTGCGCCACCGCCTCGTGCGCGGGCGCGACCAGCGCGCCGTGGCTCATGGCGCCGGAGGCGAAGGTGCGGGTGATCTGGTGCGCCGGCTGCACCGCGTCCAGCCCGAGGCTGGGCGGCGCCACGCGCAGCAGTTGCAGGAAGGCCAGCGCGTCGCCGCGCGCCTCGACCACCAGCGCGCCGCCTTCGAGCCAGTGCCCCGCGATGTCGCCGCCGAAGCGCGCGAGCAGGGCCTCCTCCAGCGCGGCCAGACGCTCCGTCCGGTCCTTCAGACCGGCCACCGCCTGCGTCAGGCGCAGCGCGAAGCGGCCCTCGGCCAGCGGCTCGGCGCTCAGGCCGCGCACGTGGATGGCGTTGTTGATCAGCGCGTAGCGCCCGAGCTTGCGCAGGAAGACCTCGGTGCTGTCCACGTGCGTGAGATCGGCCGGAAAGGCCAGGATGTCGCGCAGCGCGGCCGGGCGGCGCTTGCGCTCCTCCACCATGGTCTGGATGAACGCGCGGTAGGCCTCGGTGATGCCGAATCCGTCGATCACCTCAGGCGGGATGCGGTCGAAGCTGCTGGCGTCGTAGGCGCTGGCCTTCAGGGCGTAGGCGTCGTCCAGGCGCGCCAGAGTCAGCAGGCGCAGGGTGTCGTCCTGCACGCCGGGCTCGCGCACGAAGTCCACCTTCTTCTCGGTCATGTCCACGAAGCCGCGCACGGCCACCGTGCCGTAGGAGTGGCCGGAGCCCTCGGAGCGCTCCTTGAACAGGCCCAGCAGCGGCACGTCGTTCTCGCCTTCCACCACCAGCGCGCGCGCATGCCAGTCGGCCGCCATCTGGGCGATGGCCGCGAAGCCCGCGCCGCCCACCGGCGTGCGCAGGTTGGGAAAGTACTTGCGCAGCACCGGGTCGCTGGTGTCGAGGAAGTTGGGCTCGAAGAACTCGCCGCTGGAATAGCTCTCCACCGTGCACAGGCCGACCTTGCCCATGGTCTTCATCAGCGCCTTCTCGGCCGCCTTGGCGTAGCGCTTGAAGGCCTTGTTGCCTTCCTCGCCCTCGCCGTACTTCTCCTCGGCGCGCATCTGCACGCCCAGCGCATAGATGGCCGAGGCGCCGAAGCCCAGCGCGGCGGCGATGTGGTGCGAAGAGATGACCTGGCCGCTTTCCACCACCAGCGACACGTCCAGCCGCAGCCCTTCGGCCACCAGCCGCTGGTTGATGGCCGAGACAACCACCAGCATGGGCATGCAGGCGCGCCGGCTGCTGACGTGCCGGTCGGTGAGCACGGCGATGCCGCCCTGCGTGCGCGCGAAGTCCGCGACCTCGCCGGCCAGGGCGTCGATGGCCTGCTCCAGCGCCGCCGCGTTGGCCTGGCGCGCCGCCGCGTCGGCGCCGTGCACCGGCTCGTAAAGCATCTCGAAGCGGCGGTAGGGCGCCTCCTTCTGCTCGCGCAGGCGCAGCATGTCCAGGTGCGTGAGCAGCGGCGTGGGCACGACGATCTGCCGGCCCTTGCTGCGGCCCAGGTGCGGCTTGGCGCCCAGCGCCACGCGCAGCGTCATGCCGTCGGCCTCGCGGATCGAATCCAGCGGCGGGTTGGTCACCTGCGCGAAGCGCTGCGAGAAGTAGTGCGCCACGCCGCCTTCGTGGTCGGACAGGGCGTTGATGGCGTTGCCGTAGCCCATGGCGGAAATCTTCTCCGCGCCGGTGGCCATCATCGGGTCCATCATGAACTTGAAGGACTCCTGGTTGTAGTAGCAGGCGACGAAGCGCTGGTAGCGCTGGAAGTCGCCGTTGTAGCGCGAGGGGTTGCCCTGCTTCTCGGCCGGGATCTCGGGCAGCGCTCCCAGGTCGACCCGGGCGTTTGCCAGCAGCGCGGGGTAGTCCGCCTCGGCGGCCAGCTTCTCCAGCGCGTCCACGGTGGCGTAGGCGCGCCTGTCGCGGTGGTCGAAGTACAGCATGCCGCCGGCCTCGATGCGCCCGCGCCGGATCACTGTCTCGGGCGGGAAGGCGATCTGCCCGGCCTCGGACATGGCGCACAGGTAGTCGGCCGTCTCCACCGAGCGCAGCGGGCGCAGGCCCAGGCGGTCCAGGCGCGCGCCGACCACCTCGCCGTTGCCGAAGATCAGCGCGGCCGGACCGTCGTTCTTCTCTTCGTAGAGCGAGAAGTACTCGAGCATGGCGCGCACGCGCGGCGACAGCGAAGCATCGTTCTCCCAGGCCGGCGGCATCATCGAGACCACGGCCTTGATGAGGTCCAGGCCGTCTTCCATCAGCCGGCTGTGGATGGTCTGGTCCAGCCGCGAGCTGTCGGACTGGCCCGGCGGGCGGATGATGGTCTTGCCGCGCGCCAGCGCCAGCGCGTTCTCGGCGATGCGGTTCTTGCGGTCGGTGTTCAGCTCGCCGTTGTGCGCCATCAGCCGGAAGGGCTGGGCCATGCTGGCGTGCGGGTCGGTATTGGTCGAAAAGCGCGTGTGGAAGAACAGGCTGCACACCGCGTGCTCGGGATCGCGCAGGTCCTCGAAGTAGGGGATGACCTCGTTGGAGTTCAGGCGCCCCTTGTAGACCTGCGTGCGCGAGGACATGGACAGCGGGTACAGCCCCGCGAAAGCCGCCTCGGTGAAGGCGCGCGCCTCGATGGCCAGCAGGGCGCGGTAGATCACCTGCTCCAGCACCGCCTGGCCATGCAGGCCCTCGGGCGCCACGAACACCCATTGCCGCAGGGGCAGCTGGAAGGCCCGCGCGGCCGGGCGGATCGCGGCGTCGTTGACCGGCACGTCGCGCCGCAGCAGCACGCGCAGCTGGTGCGCGGCCAGCACCTCGTCCACCAGCGCCTCGGCGCTGGCGCGGGCGGCGGCGGCGCGCGGCATGAAGAAGTTGCCCACCCCGAAGCGCCCGGCCTCCAGCGGCCGCCCCGCCAGCTTGCCGAAGAAGGCCAGCGACAGGTCCACGTTGACGCCCGCACCGTCGCCCACGCCCTCGGCCGACATGCCGCCGCGGTGCGGAACGGTGCACAGGGCCTCGTCGGCCTTGAGAATCACGTCGTGGGTCTGTACCCCGTCCTTGCGCGTGATGAAGCCCACGCCGCAGGCATCGCGACCCTGGGCCGCGTCATACAGGCTTCGGGCGGGCGAGCCAGCGGCCATGGGGTCTGCATGCATGTGTCGATCCTTCCTGCAAATATCGCGGGGAGCGAAGAATAGTCGCACGCAGTTTTGATGCCAACGGTTTTTTTAGGGGTCAGAACACAAAAAAACTAACACCTAACTCATGTGAAATAAATGGGGGACATAATAATTCCACTGCAGCGCACGCACCACCGAGCCATGAGCGGCACCGCTTTGGGGATTTTGGTCTGCATCCACCGAGCGCGACAGACGCGGTGCGGCAAGGGCATCCCCCTTCGGCGGAGGCCGGCACACAAATAAGGGACGGATTCGAGCGCAAACCCGCCGGCCCGGCATGCCGGGCTCAGCTGTCTACGCCATCCGTGCGGCGGGGCCGTCCCGGCTTGCCTTTGGCGACGCGACGCTGGGTGCTGCGCTGCAGCGCGTGCAGGAATTCGGGCTCGCCCACGGCCCATCCATGCACGGTTGCATCATTCAGAACCGCGAGTTCGGACGCCGCCAATCCCTGCTGCACCATCGTGGCGTATGCAGCCTCGCGCTCGAAGGGCGTGTTGCCAAGGCTCCAATACAACACATGCGGCGTGAGCCAGCGTTCGGCACGCTGCCCGATGTAGTGCATATGGCTGGACCACGGGCACGCCCGCGCCTCGGCCACCACGCCGGCACGCACCGGGGCCAGGTCGATGTAGACCATGCAGGCAAGCAAATGGTGGGCGGCCTGGATCAGCGCCGAACGGTAGCGCCCGCCCCAGAGGGCGCCGCTGCGCCCATGCCGGTCATTGAAGTAGCGCACATAGCTGCGCCCGATGGCTTGCATGAATCGCTGCAATCCGTGGTCGGCGCCGGGCGTGGCCAGGACGTGGAAACGGTCTTCGATCAGCGCATAGGCATGGACAGCGACGCGATGGCGCGCGGCGCTGTCCGCCAGCAATTCCAGCAGCCGGGCCCGGTCGGCTGCGTCCAGAAAGATCGGCGTGCCGTTGTTGCCGACTTGCAGGAGGTGGTGCGGATGACCAGGCAGGGCGAGGCGGGGAAGACGGGCCATGGCGGAGCGGATTCGGCAACGTCGCGCGGCAAAGGTCTCAAGCCAGCGGGAAACGGACGTCCGCCAGCAACCCGATGCCGAACTCGCGCAGCAGCGCATGCAGCCGCTGCGCCGCACTCGCCTTCTTGCGGCCAGTACGGCGGGCGATGATCAGCTCGTTCTTCATGCTGTGCTCCCAGCCGACCAGCTCGGTCACGGTGACCTGATAGCCGCTGGCCTCCAGGTACAGACAGCGCAGCACGTTGGTGAGCTGGCTGCCCACTTCGCGCGTGTGCAGCGGATGCCGCCACAGCTCGGCCAGCGGCGTGCGCGCCAGGGCCAGCGCCTTGTTCTGCCGCAGGCTGGCCGCCACTTCGGCCTGGCAGCAGGGCACCAGCGCCATGAAGCGCGCCTGCTTGGCCAGGCCGAAGGCGATGGCGTCGTCGGTGGCGGTGTCGCAGGCATGCAGTGCCGTCACCACGTCGATGCGCGCGGGCAGCTCGCCGCTGGCGGTCGATTCGGCCACCGACAGCGGCAGGAAGTGCATGCGCCCGAAGCCCAGGCGCCCGGCCAGCTCGCGCGAGCGCTGCACCAGCTCGGCGCGGGTCTCGATGCCGTAGACGGCACCGCCATCGCCGCGCTCGCGGAAGAACAGGTCGTAGAGGATGAAGCCCAGGTAGGACTTGCCGGCCCCGTGGTCCGCCAGCGTGGCCTGCGCGCCGCCGTCCGGCAGTTCCAGCAGCAGCTTCTCGATGAACTGCACCAGGTGCAGCACCTGCTTGAGCTTGCGCCGCGAGTCCTGGTTGAGGCGGCCCTCGCGGGTGAGGATGTGCAGTTCCTTGAGCAGTTCGACGGACTGGCCGGGCCGCAGGTCCAGGGCCTGGGGCACGCCGGCAGGGTCGTCGGTCGCTCGCGGCCCGGCCGCGGGGCGGGTCATTCCGGTGTCCCTTCGTCGTGCGGGCCGACGTCCAGCGCACGCCAGCCGGCGTCGCCCAGGGCCTCCAGGCGTGCGATGTTGCGCCCGAAGATCTCGGCCGCGTCGGGAAAGGCGCGCACGGCGCGCTCCACGCTGTCTTCGCGCAGCAGATGCAGCGTCGGGTACGGCGAGCGGTTGGTGGCGTTGCCGATGTCGCCGGCCTGCGTGCCCGCGAACTGGAAGCGTGGATGGAAGCTCGCCAGTTGCAGCACCCCTTCGTGGCCGGCGCGGCGCAGGCGCCCCTCGGCCCAGCCGACCCAGCCGGTGAATTCCATGAAGTCGTGCAGCGCATGGGGCGCCACCAGCAGCGTGGTGTCGCGCTCGGCCGGGTCCAGCCGCAGCAGTTCGTCGGCCTCGGACCGCAGCGCCTCCAGCAGCCCGGCCTCGTCGTCAGGCAGATGGACGGCCACGTGCACCTGCCCCTTGGCGTGCACCGCCTTGGCGAAGGGGCAGAGGTTGAGCCCGATGACGGCGCGCTCCAGCCAGCGCAGGGTGTCGGCCACGGCCTGCGCCTCGCTCGTCATGCCCGCGCCCCCGCATGCCCCGCCAGCCGCAGCGCCAGCCACCCGCCCACGGCCGAGCAGCCCAGCGTGAAGACCCAGGTCCACTGCCAGCCGCCGGCGCGGTGCGCCAGCCAGGCCACCGCCGGCGGCGCGGCGAACTGGCCGAGGGAGGAGACCTGCTGCATGAAGCCCACCGTGGTGGAAACCGTCTGCGGCCCCGGCGCCACGCGCATCGAGAGCATGAACAGCGTGGCCGGCACCGCGCCGCCGCCCATCGAGAACAGGCATACCGCGAGGTAGCGCGCCGTGGGCGGCAGGCCGTCCGACAGCGCCGGCCCGGCCTGCGCGAAGGCCGCCGCGCTGCCCAGCGCCATGACGGCGAAGCCCAGGCCCAGCAGCCGCCCCGGTGGCCAGCCCGCCTGCAGCAGCCGGCCGGCACCGATGTTGCCTACCATGTTGAGCGACGCCGCCAGCGCCGTGAGCAGCGCGGTCGCCAGCGCCGGCAGGCCCGCCTGGGCGTAGACGGTCGGCAGGAAGCCGATGACCGACATCCACTGCGCCGAATAGACGCCGAAGGCCAGCGCCACGCACCACGGCCCGCCGGCGCGCAGCGTGGCGGCCAGGCGCTCCAGCCAGGGATGGCCCTGCCCGGCCCGCGCGCCGGCGCCCCGGGCCG